>CAYOBW010000415.1:0-5007 GCA_964402115.1 uncultured Victivallales bacterium | reverse complement strand
TGCACCGCCACCCTCACTCCACCCGCCGGGGTCGGCGTCGAGGTGTATGTGTACGTCGCCACGAAGCAGGGCACCCCGGACCTCTTCGCCGGCAAGGGCGCGGGCCGGTACTGGCACTGGTCGACGCTGGCTCCGGGCTCGGGCGGCCCGGTCGAGATCCCCTTCGCGCCGGCCGGCGTCCCGAGCGTCCCCAACCCGGTCTACCCGGGCGGCGAGTACGAGGCCACCACCCGCCAGAGCTTCAGCGTCCACGGCGTGTTCGACTACCGCGGCACGCCCGGCTTCGCGGCGCTGCCCGTGCCGCCGGGAGCCACCCCGCCGGGGACCGTCCCGGGCACCCAGCACCCCGATACCAACCGCGACGACCTGGTGGACGCCGGCGCCGATCTGGTGTCCTTCGGCCCGGACACCGGCACCCTGGCGGTCGGGCCCGAATGGGTGCACCCCCAACTCATGATCCCGCTCGCCGTGGCCGCCTGGGACGAACTGCCCGTGCATGCCTACCTCTGCCAGGGCGCGGCCGGCGACGGCCCGAACCTCGAGTGGCTCCACCCCGACGCCGGCGAGCAACCCCTCTCCTTCAGCCTGCACAGCCGGGCCATGGTCGAGCAGCTCCTCGTCACCCCGACCGTCCACCGCAAGATCGTTACCGTCGTCCGCCCACGCGGCAACCGCGTCGCCTTCGAGTTCGCCTGGGATGCCGCCGCCGGCGCGTTCCCGGCGCTGGGGTTCCCGCTTGCCCCGAACCAGCGGCGGACCTACGTCCTGCGCGATCTCACGCCCGCCAGCGACCTGGATGCCAGCTTCGAACTGCACTTCGACTCCGGCGTCATCCACGTCTACAGCGGCGGCAACCTGGCCGAGGGCGCGCTGACCCGGGTCCGCCACGTCGACGGCCGCACGGTCGCCCCTGGCAGCCTGAGCGACTGCGCCTTCAACCTCAACGCCAACGCCTTCACCTCGCCGCGCTGCCAGGGCGTCCTGACCTGGAGCGGCGGCTTCCTGCGCCGTCTCGACTACACCTGGCGCTGCGGCAGCGGCACGGTCGGCGTGGACCTCGTCTACGCCGCCACCCCAGCCGGGCCCTGGGTGACCGCGCTGCAGAAGACGATCCCCGAACTCGGCGTCAGCCACCCGGGCGGCTTCGGCTTCATCCCCGGCCCGCAGAGCCTCGCCTTCGGCAGCGGGGTCACCGTGACCCGCAGCGGCGGCAGCGTCACCACGGTATGGCCCTCGGGCGGCGCCCTCACCCGCATCACCACCCTCAATGCCGACGGCCTGCCCACCCGCCTGGAGATCGTCGCCAACGACTCCGCCCACGCCACCGACTACAGCTACGCCGACAACAGCAGCCGTTACCCCGCCAACGGCGCGCCGGGCTGGTCCAAACTCAGCGGCATCCTCCACCCGGACGGCTCCTGGGAGCGCTTCGCCTACGAGCTGGCCAGCGGCTGGCTCTGCGCGCACATCACCCCCTTCGGCGCGGCCGACCCCAGCGCTCCCGAGTCGCTCTGCCAGGTCGACCGCTTCGGCTACGACGCCACCCTCTCGGCCGGCGACGCCGCCAACCCGCTCCTGCTCGTCGAGCGCCCGCGCGCCGTCGTCACCGAGACCCTCGGCCTCGAGACCGCTCGCACCTACCACGCCTATGCTACCGAAGCCGGCCGCCGCACCCTCCGCAGCCGGCGCTGCCCGGCCGCCGGCGCCGCCTGGGACGCCGCGGGCAACCTCGAGATCGTCACCCGCTTCAACCCGCGTGGCCCGCCCGATCTGACCACCCCCACCGGCTCCGTGCGCTACAGCGCCACCACCCCCCGCGACGACCGCCTCACCCTGACCGAAACCGCCAGCTCCGGCCAGACCGTCACCCGCACCCTCAACGCCCTCGGCCAGACCCTCTCCAGCCGCGCCACCGAGGCCTGGCTCGGCTTCCCCCTCGTCACCGCCGAAGCCTGGTCCGGCATCGATCCCTTCGGCCGCCCCGTACGCACCGACTACCACGACGGTACCTTCGAGCTCTTCACCGCCCGGCAGTGGCACGGCGGCCCCCTGCAGCACACCTGCACCGATGGCTCGCTCGAGACCTTCACCTACTACGCCGACGGCCGCCTCCGCACCCGCACCCGCTACGGCGTCACCACCGCGGTCACCTACGACGCCCTGGGCGCCGTGGTGCTGGAACGCCGCAGCGCCGGCGCCCTCTCCGTCCAGACCCGCACCCAGCGCGACTCCCTGGGCCGCCAGACCCTCTTCGAGGACGAACTCGGCCGCCGCACCGTCACCACCTACAGCGGCATGAGCCGCACCGTCGTCTTCCCCGACGGCAGCCGCCTGCACGAAGCGCGCTTCCTCGACGGCCGGCCGAAAAGCCGCTCGGGCAACGCGGTCACCGGCGAGCACTACGAGCACGGCGTCGCTGCCGATGGGAGCTGGTCCTGCACGCGCCGCGACACGCCCGCCGGCTTCGTCGATGCCAGCTATGTCCACACCGACCGCCTCGGCCGCGCCTGGCAGACCGCCCGCACCCTCGACAGCGCGGCACCCCAGGTCATGAGCACCACCTTCTTCGACCCCCAAGGCCGCCCCTGCCGCAGCGTCGACGCCGACGGGGTCACCGTCCTGACCGAGTACAACGCCCGCAACGAGGTCAGCCGCACCGCCATCGACCTGGACGGCGACGACCGCATCACCGCCGCCGACCGCGTCACCACGTACGACCGCCAGGCCATGGCTGGCGCCGACCCCCTCGACGGCGAGCCCTGCACCGGCACCCGGCATACCGTCACCACCCCCGACGGCGCCCTCACCGAGTCGTTCGCCTCCGCCGACGGCTGGCGGAGCTGGTCCCGCCGCAACGGCCGCCTCACCCACACCGCCACCGTGCCCGGCGCCGGTCCGGGACAACGCACCGTCACCACCACCTTCCCCGACGGCAGCGCCCGCCTCGACGTCTACGAGGACGACATCCTGCGCCACGTCCGCAGCCTCGATTCTGAGGGCGCGGAGGTCGCCGCCGAAACCCGCGACTACGACGCCCTGCGCCGACCGCTGCGCACCATCGACGGCCGCACCGGCGTCGCCACTGCGGTCGACCTCGATGCCGCCGGCCAGGTCGTCGCCGCCTCGCGCTCCGATGCGCCCGCCAGCGAGGAGTACGACCACGACCCCATGGGCCGCACCACCCAGATCCGGGAGCGCGGCGGCGGCGTGGTGCACTACGACTACGACTCCACCGGCCGCCTCACCAGCGCCGGCGGCGCCGGCACGCCGCCCTGCGACTACTCCTACGACCCGCGCGGCCTGAGCACCGGCCTGCGCACCTGGCGGGACCGCCCCGCCAGCAGCGGCGACGCGCTCACCGAGTGGCGCTACGATGACCGCAGCGGCCGCCTCGCCGCCCGCCGGCTCGCCGACGCCCCCGTCGAATCCTACGCCTATACTCCCGCCGGCCGCCCGCACCGCCTCGTGCGCCACCTGCCCGCCGGCGACGTCACCACCACCTTCACTCGCAACCCCGCGGGCGAGGTCGTGGCGGTCAGCCACTCCGACGGCTCCCCCGGGGTGACCATCGTCCCCGACGCCGCCGGCCGGCCCGCTCAGATCCGCGACGCCAGCGGCAGCCGCGACCTCGTCTGGAACCCCGACGGCAGCCTCCTCGCCGAAACCCTGCCCCAGCTCCCCGGCGCCGTCCTGCTCTCCACCTACGACGCCGCCGGCCGCCGCACCGCCCTCACCCTCAGCCGCGGCGGCACCGGGCTCATCACCTGGACCCGTTCCTACGACGCGGCCGGCCGCCTGGAGAGCGTCGCCGATGGCACCTGCAGCGCCCGCTACGAGTACCTGCCCGGCTCCAACCTGGTCGCGCGCACCGTCTGCGCCGCCGCCGGCGTCGACCGGCTCGATATCGAGCGCGACTGGGACAGCGAAAACCGCCTTACTGGCATCCTCGCCCGGATCCCCGGCGCCGCCGGCCCGCCGGTCGCCTCCTGGCAGGTCAGCGTCGACGCCGATGGGCGCCGCGGCGCCGTCGACGCCCTCCTGGCCGATCCGGCCGACCCCGCCAGCCCGGCCACCTGCCGCTGGGAGTACACCTACGACCCCCTCGGCCAGCTCAGCACCGCCGTCTGCCGCGACCCGGCCAGCGGCGCGGTCCTCGCCGGCCGCGATTTCGCCTACGACCACGACGACATCGGCAACCGCATCGCCGCCGGCCGCCGCACCCCGGCCGCCGCCACCGGCGAAGAGCACTACACCGCCAACGACCTCAACCAGTACACCGTCCGCAGCAGCCCCGGCGCGGTCTACATCTCCGGCGTGGCCGACCCCGCCGCCAGCGTCACCGTCAACGGCCTGGCCGCCGTGCGCGACGGCGCCGCCTTCCACCTGCGCCTCCCCGTCGACAACAGCGCCGGACCGGTCGGCCTCGCCCTCACCATCCGCGCCGCGCGCTGGGACACCGCCAAGGGCCTCGACCTCATCGCCGAGGTCAACACCACCGTCAGCGTCCCCGCCGCCAGCGAGACCATGACCGTCGCCGGGCAGGGCGGTCTGGCCGCCGATAGCCTGCATACCTACGAATGGGACCTCGACGACCGCCTGACCGCCGTCGAAGAAACCACCGCGCCCCCCGGAAAAGGCCGGCAGCGGGTCGCCCTGCAGTACGACGCCGCGGGCCGCCGCGTCGCGCGCCGGCTCTACACCCTCCCCCCGGCCATCACCACCAAGGCCCGCGCCTCCCGCGACTGGGAACTCACCGCCGAGACCGTCTTCATCTACGACGGCTGGACCCTCCTCGCCGAGTTCGCCATCCCGGTTCCCGGCGCCTCCGGGTCAGGAGTCCCGGCTTCAGCCGGTCCCACCCTCGCCCACTCCTACCTCTGGGGCCTCGACCTGGCCGGCCTGCAAACCGGCCAACCCGGCGGCCAGGCCCGTTCGACCGGCTCAGGGCCTTCGGCCGGCGGCATCGGCGGCCTCATCGCGATGACCGAATGGGATGCGGGCGGGGCT
>CAYOBW010000414.1:0-5019 GCA_964402115.1 uncultured Victivallales bacterium | reverse complement strand
GGCCTCGAACGGCCAGTCGGGCGCACCCGCGGCCGCCGCGGGCGCCGCCTGCGGCGGCTGGGCGGGCGGCACGAACGTCGTGTCGTAAGGCGGCAGGTCCGGCACGGCCTCGTAGTCCGGGAAGGGCCCCATCGGCACGTACTTCCGGCGCAGCTCGGCCCCGCGGGCGGCAGCCGCGTCGACCGTCGACTCGCTGAGGCTCTTCTTGTTCCTGCGCGCGTCGCTGAAGGGCGGGATTTCGCCCCACGTGCCGAAGAACGGCGCGTTCAAATCGTGCCACGCCGCGAGCCGCTCGAAGCTGGCGGGGTCGAGCTGCACGCCGTGATGGCCCTTACGCAGCAACTGCCCGAGCTCGGTCTGGCCGAAATGGTAGTCCAGCGGGGAGAACATCCGGCGGTCGCCCTCGATGCCGGGGCGGCGCAGGTAGCGGTGCAGCGCGGCGTAGGCGGTCGTGAACCGCCCGCCGCCGCCCCAGTGCCCGGCCATGGCCGTCTGCCACCCCTGCAGCGCGAAGCCGCCGCGGAGGTCGGGCTTCGTGCGCGCGGGAGCGTTGGTCGGCGACGGCAGCGGGGCCGGGGTCGCGGGCGGCAGGCCGCCGGGAGGGGCGCCGTTGTGGCAGCCCGCGCAGTAGCGGTCGAGCACCGGCTGCACCTCGCGCACGAAGCTGAACCCGCGCGCCGGGCCCAGCCACGGCGTGATCGGGTCCGGCTCGCGCCGCAGCACCGCCGTCGGGCGGGGCGTCATGTCCTGCCCCTCGTGGCAGCCGACGCAGGAGAGCCGCTCGCCCGGCATGCCCACCATCCAGGAGCGCATGAGCTGCAGCGCCTGCCCCTGGGCGTCGAGGGGCTGCACGGCGATCGGCGAGTTGGCCGGGATCGTGAAGTAGGCCGAGCCGTCCTCGTGCACGGGCACGGTGCCCAGCACCCGCTTCACATCCCACGGCCCGTCCATGCCGAGCGTGCCGTACAGGCCGCCCATCCCGCGCCAGCTGAAGTAGTACTCGATCACGCGCAGCCGCTTCACGACGCCGCGCGGCACGCCCGCCAGGCCGGGCCCGGCGTAGATGTCGTGCACGTGGGCCGTCGCCGTGTCGGTGGCCAGGTTCACGCGGTCGGGCAGCACGGGCGGCGGCGGCGCGGCACGCAGGAGCATGGGTTCGAGGTAGGCCAGCCCCTCGCCTGCGTGGATCAGCGTGAGGTTGTCGAAGACGTCCACCAGGTAGATGCCCCACAGGCCCTCCGCCCGCGGCTTCATCGCGGCCAGGTGGTAGCGCTCGCTCAGCGGCCACGGGTGCAGGAACTGCGGCATGTGGCCGCCGACCAGGCCGTCGCGCACGAGCGGGGCGACGGGCGCGCCGCGGCCGGGCAGCTCCTGCACAATGCCCGCGCCGTCGCGCCGGCCGGCCGCCGTGTCGAACAACAGCAGCCGCCCCGAGCGCGGCACGTCGTGATGGCCGCCGGCGACGCCGATGATCAGGCTCGACTGCCCCGGGATCGCGCGGGCCCCGAAGAACGCGCCAGGGAACCACGAGCCGCTCCCGCGCAGCTCGCGCTGGTCGGTGCCGTCCGGGTTCATGTGAAACAGGATGCGCGTGTTGGCGTGGGATTGGTCCGCGTACTCCCAGCGCAGGTACATCACGCGTCCGTTCGGCAGCACGGCCGGGTTCCAGTCGCTGTCCTGCTCGAAGGTGAGTTGCCGCACGGCCTTCGTCGCCGGGTCCAGGCGGTAGAGACAGACCATGGCGCGCGAGCCGAACTCGCACGGGAGCCCCTGGTACGATGCGGTGGAGGCGAAGACGATCCCGTCGTTGGGCAGGTAGCACGGGTCGAAGTGCCCGACGTCGGCGCCATCGTCGGGCGATACCTGCCGCAGCCCCGAGCCGTCCGCGCGCACCTCCCAGAGGCGCCAGTTCTTCTCGACCGCGCCGTTCTGCGCGAACAGGATGCGCTCGCCGTCGGCGTTCAGGTCCGGCTCGATCACCGTCTCGCCGTTGGTCGGCGCGTAGATGCTGCGCTCCGTCACCTGCCCGCGCAGGCTGCCGAGTTCCACGAGGGCGTCGCGCCAGTGCCCGGACCGGGGAATCGTGTCGCTCGAGTGGGCGTTCAGGTCGCCCACGCCGAGGCCGCCCTGCCACGAGGCTGGGGGCTGACGGGCTTCGCCCTTGAGGAAGCCGCGCCGCAGGACGAGGAGGCGCTCGCCGTCGACAAGCGGATTCGCGAGCAACGCCGCGCGGACTTCGGCCAGCAGCGCCTCCGCGGCGGGCAGTGCGTTCGTGTCGCCGGCCGCCAGGCCCTTCAGCGCGTCGGCGTGGCGCGCGGGCAGCCCCTGCAGCCACGCCTCACGGGGAGCCAGCGGGCAGCGCGCCGGCCACGTCTCGGCCATGTCCGCCAACGCCAGGCGCACGGCCTCCGGCCGCAGCAGCCGCAGCTGCGCCAGCGCGTCGGGAGCCCGGTCGGACGCCGGCGCGCACGTCCCCCATGCTGCCGCCAGCAACACCCCGCACCCGAGCGCCCACGTTCGCAACCGTAACCCCATGACAACCCCCTGCCCGATTTCGCTGAATTCTGAATTCTGACTTGCTCAAGGCTGTAGGACAATGCGGAGGGCGTGACTGCCGGTCAGGGTTCCCGGGATGAACGCGCTGGCCTGCGGCTTGCCGTCGAGCTGCACGCCCGTGACCCGGCTGCCGACCCCGGTCAGTTCGATATCCAGCGACATGCCGCGATACATCAGTTCCTTCAGCTCGGCCGAACGCCACCCCTCGGGCAGCACGGGCGCGAACCGCAGGCCCGCCGGCACGAACTCCACGCCGAACAGACCGCCCAGGGCCAGCCGTACGAAGCTCGCCGCGCCCAGCAGTTGGTGCGGCTGCGCCATGCACTCCTGCCCGCCCTGCCACCCGCCCTCGGGGCGGCCGTTGACACCGTTGTAGCACTCCATGAACGTGCCCTGGCTCGCGTTGACCAGGGTGGCCAGCCGCAGCATCTCCGCGGCGAAGACGGCCACGGCTCCCGACCGCGCCGCCGCCCACCCCCACAGTCCCTGCGCGGCCGGCCAGACCATCAGGTTGTAGCGGCCGGGCTGTTCGACGCCGAACCGCTCGAAGCCCGGCGCGACCAGCGGCATTCCCATGCGCAGGGGCTGGGCCCGCCCCAGCACCCCGCGCGCCTGCGCCGCGTCCGCCACGCCGGACAGCAGCGCCAGCGCCAGGCCGGCGGTTTCCTGCTGCGGAGCGGTGCGCCCGGCGGTTGCCCCCTCCGTCGCCAGGAAGTAGGCGTAGGTCCCGCGCTCGGGCTCCCACAGGGCACGGTTCACCGCGCCCCGCAGCGCCGCCGTGGCCGTCGCAAAGCCGGCCGCTTCGTTGGTGCGCCCCGCCGACACCGCCAACTGCTCGGCGGCGCGCGAAGCCAGCACGGCCAGGCAGTTCCCGCTCAGCGGCAGGATCGCCAGGGCCGCCGGCGCGTCGCGCACGTCAGCCTCTCCGTCCGTCCCGGCCGCCGGCGGGACGGGATAGCCCGACAGACCGGTTTGCAGCACGCCGGGGCCGCGGAACAGGCCCGTCGCCGCGTCGAAGTGCGACTCGCGCAACTCCGCCAGGGTGGAAAACGCCACGTCGTACGCGTTGGTCAGGAACCCCCTGTCACCGGTGATGGCGTAGTGGTTCCAGGCAGCCGGCAGCCACGCGGCCCACTCCCACCAGGGCAGCGCCCGGTCCAGGCGCAGGCGCCCGTCGGGCCCGCGTGCGCAGGCTGCCCAGAGGGTGTTGTGCGCCGTGCCGGGCGCCAGGAGACTCACGGCGAACCAGCAGGAGAGCGCGTTGTCACGCAGGGAGGCCGGCGTGTCGCCCCCGCCGGCCCGCAGCACCGTGCCCGGCTGGGCCTGCTCCAGGCCGATGCGCCGGCAGACGTTCGTATCGGCCAGCTCCGTGTTAATGGTCAGGATGTTGACCAGCGCCTGCTCGAACACCGGCCCGACCAACCGCCCCACCTGCGGGTTCTCGACCCACAGCATGGTTGCGCCGCCGGCCAACCTCACGGTCAGCAGCAAGCCGGTCAGCATGGCCCCGCCGCGAACGGTCAAGCCGCGGCCGTATATCGCCTTGTGCATCGCACGCTCCCCACGAGGCGGGTCCGCCCGCCAGCGCGCAACACTATGCCAGAATCCGCCGGCGGCGGCAATCTTCGTTGCGGGGCCATCCGTTCGCACGATGGCCCCGTCGATGGCCCCACCACCATGGCCAAAAACCGCCTGAAGGGCGGGACTCCGAACGTCGCCAACGCCCAACACGGAATGTCCAATGTCCAACGCGACACTTGCCCCACCTTCACCCTTGGATGTTCCGTGTTGAATGTCGCCGGCCGTTTCACCTTGAGACTCCACCCCTGAAGTTCTAGTTTCCGCCTTGGCAACGGGCGGTGGAGGGCTGCACGCGTCACGCCACCCCCCTCCGTACACGCCCCGGCAGTCCCTCGCCCTTGGCCGGGCCTGTGACTTCCGACATGGACGTCAAAAGGACAGAGGTTGGCCAAGAGGATGATGACGAAGAAGACGAAGATCATCATGGGCGCTGGGGCGACGGTTCTGCTTGCAGCAGCCATCCTCCTGTTGGCAATCTCCAAGGCGTTCTACACCGGCCCACTTGATCCGCCGAAACCAGATGGATGGGCGCGGTTGACCGTCGGCATGACCAAGGCCGAAGTCACCGCACTTCTCGGCAAACCAGGCGCAACGACATCGACGGCGGCAACGGGTGAGTATTGGGAGTACTCTTGGACGGACTCGGGCGACATCCCGGTGCCTGATTTGCGGGCTCATGTTGTTTGGTTTGGGGTTGACGGACGCGTGACGCGCTGTCGAGAACCCGGAGACCACGGCGGCCAACATCCGCCTGCAAACTAGCTCGCTCCGCTCGCAGTTTGAGGCGGGCCGTTGTGCGGGAGGAAGATGGAGGGATTCCGGCGTACATCGTCCTCGTCCTCAGTGAGCGAAGCGAACGGTCCTCGTCCTCGTACTCGAAGA
>CAYOBW010000413.1:0-5051 GCA_964402115.1 uncultured Victivallales bacterium | reverse complement strand
AGCAACCCGCGAAAGCCCATGACAAGCCCGCCGAGCCGCCGCGCGTTATTGGCGTTCGATGACATCTTCAGGGTAGACGCGGCGCGCGCTTTCCCCTATCATGCCGCCCCTGATCGAGGCGGAGCGGTGCAGCGAAAAGCGTGTAAGGGAGCAGCGAACGATGCCAAAGCTGATATTGGGCTTGCCTAAAGGCAGCTTGCAGGATGCGACTTTCGCCATGATGAAGAAGGCCGGGTTCGACGTGCGCGTCGGCTCGCGCTCGTACGCGCCCAGCGTGGATGACCCGACGATCGAGGCGCGGCTCCTGCGCGCGCAGGAGATGGCACGCTACGTCGAACTCGGCGTGCTCGACGCCGGCATCACGGGTTACGACTGGGTGGTGGAGAACGGCTCGAACGTCGTCGACGTCGCCGAGTTGATCTACGGCAAGCAGGGATTGCGGCCCGTGCGCTGGGTGGTAGCCGTGCCCAACGACTCGCCCATCAAGGCCGTCAAGGATCTGCAGGGCAAGCGCATCGCCACCGAGGCCGTGGGGCTCACCCGCCGCTTTCTCGAGCAACATGGAGTGACGGCGGACGTCGAGTTCTCCTGGGGCGCCACGGAAGCCAAGGCGCCCGAACTCGTCGACGCCATCGTCGAGTTGACCGAGACCGGTTCGTCCCTGCGCGCCAATAATCTCCGCATCCTGGAGGTTGTGCTCGAATCCACAACCCGCCTGATCGCCAACCACAACTCCTGGGCCGACGCGTGGAAGCGCGGGAAGATGGAACAGCTCGCGATGCTGTTGAAGGGCGCGCTGGCGGCCGAGACCCGTGTGCTCCTCAAGATGAACGTCCACGACCGGGACGTGGACGCCGTTTCCGCCGTGCTTCCCGCGCTGCACGCGCCCACCATCAACCGCCTCCATACCTCGGAGTGGGTCGCCATCGAGTCGGTGGTTGACGAGTCCGTCGTGCGCGAGATCATTCCGCAGTTGAAGAAGGCCGGGGCCGAGGGTATCATCGAGCTTTCGTTGAACAAGGTTATTCCATAGATGGGGCCGTGCGCCGACGCGTCCGGTTGAATCGGATGCGAACGGCTGCCCGAGTAGCAGTGCCGTCCGCCGCACGAGCGGGATGGTGGGAAATCAGGACGAGGAGTGAGCCGTGGGATCCATTAAGAAGAAGCGCCGCAAGAAGATGTCGAAACACAAGTACCGAAAACGCACAAAGGCGCTTCGGCACAAGAACAAGTAAGCCGAAGAAGGCCCGTCATGCGGATGTTGACACCAGTCAGATCGCTGACGGGAATGCTCGTTCTGGCCATGGGTCTGGGAGTCGGCGGTTGCCGCAGTCTCCCAGGCCGCTCGGCTCCTCAAGCGTTTCCGCTGGCGCAGGAGGATGTAAACTTCGCGAGAGCCTTGGCGCACTTCTCCCGTGGCTTGGTCTACGAGGGAGAGTTGCCCGGGGCGCCGGAGCGAGCGCTGGAACAGTTTGCGGCCGCCCTTTCGCAGGATCCGCGCCTGCAGACGTTGTACACGAAGGTTGCCCATGCCTCCCTGCGTCTCGGGCAGGCCGACAAAGCCATCAACGTGCTGCAACAAGCCTGCGCACAGGCGCCCCGCTCAGCCGTCGCACAAATGGAGTTGGCCGCTGCCTACCAGCTTGTTTCGCGCGAAGCGGAGTCGCGCACGCATTACGCCCGCGCCGTGGAACTCGACCCCCGCCTGACCTTCCCGTACCTGGCGCTTGCGGCCCTGTATTTCAAGGCCCTTCAGGATGATCGCGCGCTTGAGATCCTGGGCCGCGGCATGCGCCAGGCCGCGGAACCCGCGCAGTTGAGCGAGTTCTGCCGGCGGCAGGGGGTACAGCTCTTCAAATCCGATCAGATCAGCCGCGCCATCCCCTGCTTCGAGTTCCTCGCCCTCTATGAAGCCAAGGAGCGGCGCGATATTTACTTCCTTGTGGCTGAGCTCTACGCCGCCCAGCAGCGCGATGCCGACGCCGTGCGTTACCTGACGCTCGCCATCCAGCAACCCGACCCGGTCCCCGATGCCTTTATCAAACTGGCCCTGCTGCAGCGCAAGCAGAACCAGGCGCAGGCGCTGGCCACGCTGGAGAGCGCGCTGAAGCGCTTTCCCGACAACGCCCTGCTCTACCAGGCGCTCGGCGAGTGTTACAGCGCCAGCGGCAAGGTCGAAGAGGCCGTCCGCGCCCTCACGGCCGCCACCCAGCGCACACCCCCGCTGGTCCAACCCTACCTCGCGCTTGCCGCCATTCACGTCCGACACGACCAACTCGATCGCGCCACGGCTACCCTCGAGGACGCTGCGCGACGTCTGCCCAACGACCTCTCCGTGCTCTTCCTGCTCGCGACCGTCCACAACATCGCCCGCCGCCACACCGCGGCGATCGCCGTCTTCGAGAAACTCGCGGGGTTGGCCGCCCGCACGGAAGGGGTGCAGTTGTCGGGCGAGTTCTACATCAACTACGGCGGCTCCTGCGAGCAGGCCGACCAGTTCGAGAAGGCCGGCGAGATTCTTCAGGCGGGGATCAACCGCTACCCCCAGAACGATGAACTCCTGAACTACGTGGCGTACATGTGGGCCGAGCGCGGCGTCAACTTGGACAAGGCCCTGGGATTTATCCAGCGAGCCCTTGTCATCGATCCGAACAGCGGAGCCTACCGCGACACCCTGGGCTGGATTCATTACCAGCGCCGCGACTACGCCAAGGCTCACGCGGAACTTGAACGCGCCGGCAAACTCCTCCCCGACGATCCCGTGGTCAACGACCACCGCGGTGACGTGCTCCTCGCCCTGGAACAGGAGCAGGCGGCTATCGCGTGCTGGAAGCAGAGCCTGCAGGCCGACCCCGCCAACGAAAAGGTTGCAGCCAAGTTGAAAGCGCGCAACGTGGACGTGGAAGCCCTCCGTCGCGAGGCGGCCCGGCAACCAACCCAACCGGCGGGTGCGGAAGGACCCTGAATGACCGCCATCCACCAGTTCGTGGCCGGCTTCAGCAACGGTGACGCGATCAGCAACGAGGCCCTGAGCCTGCAAGCCATCTTCCGTGGCTGGGGCTGCGCTTCGGACGTCTTCAGCGAAGCGAGGCGGATTCTTCCGCAGTTGCGCGCCCAGGCCGCCGACGTCTCCGAGTATGCCTCCCGCGTCCGCCCCGACGATATTGTCATCCTCCACCTTTCCATCGGATCGCCCGTCAATCTCGCCTTCGCGGCACTGCCCTGCCGCAAGGTCATCCGCTACCACAACATCACGCCCACCGCCTACTTCGCCTTCGTGAATCCCCAGACCGCCGTCAACCTCGCCCTGGGCCGCCAGCACGTGCTGCGACTGGCGGGGGTGGCGGACTTGAATCTGGCCGTCAGCCGGTTCAATGCATCGGAACTCGAGTCCGCGGGCTACCGCGACGTCCGGGTTCTGCCCCTGTTCTTCGACATGCAACGCATGGAGACGCCACCTGACCGCCAGGTCCTCCGCAGGTACGCAGACGGACGCACGAACATCCTTTTCGTGGGACGCGTGGCGCCGAACAAGAAGACCGAGGACGTCATAGACGCCTTCGGCTGCTTCCAGCGCAATGTCGAGGCTGCCTCGCGCCTGTTGCTGGTCGGTTCATGGGCGGGCGCCGAACGCTACTACTATTGGCTCGTGGCCCGCGCGCGGGAGCAAGGACTCGACCAGGTAGTCTTCACCGGCGCGGTGCCGCAGGCGCAGTTGAACGCCTACTACCGCGTGTCACGCCTCTTCCTGTGCATGAGCGAGCACGAGGGTTTCTGCATCCCCATCCTCGAGAGCATGGCGCATGACGTGCCGGTGCTGGCCTACCGCGCCGCCGCCGTGCCCGAGACCATGGACGGCGCCGGCGTCCTTGTAAACGAGAAGGCGTACGACTACGTGGCGGAGATGATGGGCGCCATGGTCCACGACGCGTCGCTGCGCGCTGCGTTACTAGCCGGACAGCAGGCCCGCCTCGCCCGCTATCGCACCCGCGATCTCGCCGCCGAGCTCCGCGCCCTGCTGGCGCCTTTTCGCTTGTAATCCCGTGCCGGAATTCGCACACTCGGCCCGTCTTCAATGAGTGTGCCCAAACGCTTCCGACGAAACAAAGGAGAGTTGCAATGGCCAACGAAACGATACCTCCGACCGACGCTCCGGCTGGCTCGACCACACCGCCCGCGGGACTACCGACAAACACTCCAGCCATGGATGCCAAAGAGATCGACGACGGCAAGACTTTCGCGATTCTCTCGTACGTGATCAGCCTCATCGGCCTGCCTTTCTTCATCGTGCCACTCGTCATGCGCAACAACGATTTCGCGCTCTACCACGCGAAGCAGTGCCTGATGCTCTGGATCGCCGGCGCCATCGGCGGCGCGGTCTGCTCGATCCTCTCGTTCCTCTGTATCGGCTTCCTCCTGATTCCCGTCCTGCTCATCGGGATGCTGGTGCTCTCGATCATGGGCATCATGAATGCAGTCGGCGGCAAGGTGAAGCCCCTGCCCATCATTGGCAAGTGGGGCGAGGAGTGGTTCAAGGGCCTGCGCAAGGCCTGATGCTCTCACAGAGCGTCTGCTGCAGCGGCTGCCGTCCGGAAGGGGCGCAGCCGCTGTCGCGTTTTCGGGCTCATTGCGCGCGCGGCCGGTAGCGGACGTACAGCGCCAGGTCTGTCGCCACCATGACCAGGTTGAGCGCGTAGAGATAGATGACCCAGTCGCGCGCATAGCATGCCTTGTGCGCCATGCCGCTCAGGTAGCCCAGGCAGACGATGGCCATGAAAAGCGGACTCTTGCCGGCCACGATCTTCGTCGACACCGACTTCCAGATGGAAACCGGCCAGCTGACACCGAAGCAGACCAGCATCCCGACTTCAAAAACACTCACACAGCCTCCTTCGCGGGCCGCCGCCCCCGCCCATGTGGACCGCAAACCCCAGAGATACCCGCTGCGGCTGCGCTTTTACGCGCCACCCGGCCATCCGTCAACGGCATTCCCTCGCTTGCAGCTCTTCAGAAACCCCAGCGCCGTGGCGCTGGGGTGGGGCTGGGGGGGC
>CAYOBW010000412.1:0-5056 GCA_964402115.1 uncultured Victivallales bacterium | reverse complement strand
TGATTCCGCTCCTCGTCTCTCAAACGAACCCCTACGGAGGTGAAATGCGCCCGCGTGAACCCCCCCCCGTTTGGAGTCCCGGCTTTAGCGGCCCCCCTCGCGCGAGGCCGCGCGGACATAACATGACGAGACTGCCGCCGGTCTCTTCGCGCTTGCCGGGACGGCCCGGGAGGACCGTCCTACGTTGGACGGCGCTCCCGCGCCGTCCCTGCACGATGCCGGTCCGTCCGTGGGGCCGAAATCCGTTCGGCCCGGACCCAGCCGGGCGACCTGGCGGGACCGGCCAATGAGCAAGGGGGCGGCCTGTTTCTCGCGGCACTTCATCCTTGGTCATTCCGTGCTGACTCCTGACTTCTGCCTCCTGCCTCCTGACTCCTGACACCCCGGACACCCCGGCTTGACACTGAACCGCCGTTCATTTATGCTGAGCCCATATTTGAAGTCCCAAACCCAGGAGGAAGAGCCATGCCACGGAAGACGGATTTTCCCGCGAAGATCGCAAGCCTGCGACGTTTCTATGCGCAGGAGCGCAGGGTGCCCGGGTACAACGAGATGTTGGAGTTGTTCGGTTATCATTCCAAGAATGCCGTGTTCGGCTTGCTGCAGAAGCTGGACGAGATGGGCTATATCTCCAAGAAAGGCAGGAAGATCGCATTCACCGGCCGGCTGACCGGCGGGGTGCGCTTGCTGGGCGCTGTACAGGCCGGGTTCCCCTCGCCGGCCGAGGAGGAGCTGCTCGACACGCTCAACCTCGACGAGTACCTGATCGAGCGGCCCGAGGCCACGTTCATGCTCAAGGTCAGCGGCGACTCCATGATCGACGCCGGCATTCACCCCGGCGACCTCGTGCTGGTGGAGAAAGGGCGCGCGCCGAAGAACAACGATATCGTCATCGCCTGCGTGGACGGCGAATGGACGATGAAGTACTTCCTGCGCGACAAGACCGGGGTGCGGCTGGAGCCCGCCAACAAGAAGTACAAGACCATCCGGGCCGGCCACACGCTCGAAATCGGCGGCATCGTGCGCACCGTGATCCGCAAGTACGTGGCGTAGGGCAGGCGCTCAGCCGCCGGGCTTCAGCACGGCGTCCGTGGTCGCACCGGACCGGATTTCGACCGTCGCGGCGCAGCCGCCCACCGTTACGCCGCCGCGCGGCCCCTGGGGCAGGGCGATCACCTCGTAGCGGGCGGGGCAGAGCGGGATGTCGGCGAAAAACCCGTTGCGGCTCTCGGCCTGCGCGACCACGAGACCCGAGAACGCCTCGCGCACGAAAAGCGCGACCGTCCGCTGTTTCCAGGCAGCCGGCGACTTGATGCGCAACGTGCCCGGCGCGGCCAGGCTCACCGTGAGCGCCTGCGGCTCGACCTGCCGCACGGCCGTGACGGTCTGCACGGCCAGCACGCTGGTCACGTCGTGCTCCATCCCCGTCGCGACCAGCAGGTGCGTGGCGCCCGCCGGGAGCCCCTCGAGCATGAAGCGGCCGTCGGCATCCGTTTCGGCCTCGCGGCTGACGCTGTCGCCCATGGACAGCTGATTCGTCTCCGCCTGGGCGGGCAGGGTGCTGGCGATAACCGTGGCGCCCGCCACGGGCTGTCCGCCACGCAGGACGCGACCGGCCAGCGTACAGCCGCGCTCAAGGGCGATGACCACGTTGGTCGTCCCGCCCGGACGCACGTCGGCCACCCCCGGCAGGTAGGCGCCGCCGCCCGCGCCCACGGCGTAGGAGCGGTCCGCGCGCGCGCGGAGCTGTGCCACCCCGGCGGCGTCGCTGCGCGCCTGCGGCGAGCCGTCATCCTCGGCCATGGCGCCCGCGAGCAGCCACTCGCGGTTCTCCGGATCCTCCAGCCAGACCGCGCGGCCGGCCAGCGGGCGGCCGTCGCGATCGGTCACCTGCACCCGCAGCGCGCGCGGCGAGCCGACCTCGACCACGATGCCCGTCGTGCCGGCGGCGATGGGGTCGGCCGCGCACAGCGCCAGGCCGTTCGTGCCACCCTCGCAAACCTCCAGCGTGTATGTGGCGGACGCGCCGCGGGGAGAGGTGAAGCGGCCATCGGCGGCGGGACTGAGCGGTTCGCGGTCTTCATCCTGGTCGCCCGCGCAGTCGAGGCTCACCCCTGTCTCCGCGCCGCCGCCGCGCTGGTACACAGCGCCATCCAGGGCGAGCGCTGCCCGCGCGGGAGCGGGCGCGCGCCAGGGAACCAGCACGAACGCCCCGGCCCAGGTTTCGCGCGCGGCATCGTAGAGCGAGCCGGCGAGCGCCCCCGGACCGGCGCCGGGCTGCAGCGAAAGGGCGAGGAACGGGCGCTCCCGCACGCGCACGGTGCGCGGCGCGCCGCGACAGAGCGCGGCAGCCAGCGCCGCGTGGGGCCCGTCGGCGGGCAGGAGCAGGACGCAGTGACGCGTCCCGTCAGCGAGGCGCAGGAAGAGCACGTGCGGTTGCTCGCCGTCCGCCGCCAGAAGCTGCGCCAGCAGTTCCACCCGCGCCTGTTGATCGCCCGTTTTGGTGCTCAACACACGGTTGAGCGGGAGCGCACAGCGGCCGCTTCAGCCAAACTCCGTGGGCTGCTCGGCGATGGTGTCGCGCACGCGGGTGTACAGGGCCGACACGCGGTCCGCGCGCCCCGTGGCGCCGCGCGTCCACTCCGCCGCGGTCTTCCGGAAGTCCACGGGGCGGGCCGCCGCGCCGGCGTGGGCCGCGCACAGCAGCAGGAGGCTCAGCACAAGGAGAGCGGGCTGGCGTTGCATGTTCGACCTCACCACCACACGTCGAAAGTCCCGTTTTGCCGGCGCGACGCTTCCACGCACGCCACCTTCCCGGCGCGGTAGAACTGCCGCACATCCACGCTGCCGTCGTCATTCATGTCGTGCAGGGAGACATGCGGCTGCCCGGCCTGGTAATAGACCACGGCATCGAGATGGCCGTCCTGGTCCCAGTCCGCCGTGACTTTGCCCCGCTCCGTCCCGCGGTAGTAGTGGACCTGTCGCCCGATGGTCTCGCTGCGGCTCCACGGCGTCTGTTCGGCCGTCACCAGCCAGGCCGTCCAGGGCGCCCACTGCGCACGGAACGCGTCCGTGATGGGTTGCTTGCCGGTGTCCGGGATCGCCTGGATGGCCGGCAGGTCCAGTTCGCGTTTGACGTAGGTCACCTTGGGGAATCTGGCGTCCACGTCGGGCGGCGGCGGCGTCCGGCACCCGGCGACCAGCGCCACCGTCAAACCTGCTGCGATTCCTGCCGCCCATGTGCGCATGCCAACACCCTCCCTGTCTCGACTGTGTGCAGCGGTACTGTAGGCGCGACCGCCATGGCGGACAAGGTCTATTTGGGCAGGGCCTGGTTCACCAGACAAAGGCGGGCAGGATCTCCTTCACCCATTCCCAGTCGCTGAGGCCCACGGCCACGCTCCAGGCTTCCTCGGTGGGTTCGTAAACGCCCCACACGGTCCAGACGCGCAGCTGCAGGCCGGCGGCGGCACAGCCCCGCAGCTTGTCGCCGAAGGCCATGCCCCCGCCCGCCCGGAAGCCCACGCGGTCCAGGCCCCGGGAGAGGAGCCCCCGGGTCACGCGCGGCGACGAGTCCGGGTCGATACGCACGTCTGGCAGGAGGTTGTAGAGCAGGCCCAGGTCCAGGAGTACGGCCGCGTCATTGGCGCCGCTAAGCAGGACAACCGGCTCCGCCTGGACCGTAAGCTCCCAACGCGACACGCCGTAGCGGGGCGGCGTGTCGGCGCGCCGGGCATCGAACCGCGTCAACGGGCAGCGCGTGTTCAGCCACGACTCGACACGGTTGCCACTCTCCGGATCCCAGTCGGCGACGCCCTTCTCCTGCCACAGCACACCGCGGGCGCGCAGCCGGCCGAGATAGCCCTGCTGCAGGTGCGGCTGGATCTTCCCGGCGTAAGCGGCCTGTTCCAGCCGCACGGCAGGGTGGTCCTGTTGGGCGGCGGCGCGCAACCGGACGTCGAGCGCGCGGCGCAGGTCGAGAGCGCCGGCGATGACGTCGTCGTGACGGAGACAGGCCGAGGGATCGCCCACCGCGCCCAGGCAATCACCCGCGAACTGGATGCAACCGGTGAGGTAGGTCTGCACGACGTCGTTCGTGTCCGCCGGGGCCAGCGTTCGTGCCACGGCCTCCACGCGGGACTTGTAAGCGACGAGATCCAGGCGAAACACCTCCCAGGCCGGCCGCGACAGGGCGAGGTCCGTCAGCGGGTCGGCTGCGCCCGCGATCACGGGTACCCGCGCGCACACGGCCAGCAGTACCGCCGCCACAAGCAGCGTGGCGGCGCAGCGGGAACCGGGCTGGGGCGGGAAGCCGTTCATTGCCTGCGCATCATGCCGCACCGGCGCTTATTGTGCAGCAAGAAAGCGTCCCGACAGCCGCAGAACCGCAACTGGGGAGAGCCTGAAGGCCGCGGCCCGCCGCCGTTGCTAACGGTCTCCTTGTTGCCGCGATATGCGCTCTACCGGCCGAGGACGGCCGGCTCCACAGGCGCTGGAGCCGGCGGTCTCCGCCGTTTCAGTGCGCACGCAGCGACAATGCCGAGACAGTCACGATGCCCCGCCTGCCTTGCGGAACCGGCACCCCGTTCCATGCCTCATTCACGGCGAGATTCACCCGGCAATGTCCAGCACGGAATGTCCAATGAACAAGGGGGGAGGTGAACTTCACCCTTGGACATTCCGTGTTGGACACGGAACTCCGACAAGCATTCCGCCCTGCCACGCGCCGGGCCCATGCCCGCCGTCACGGTGCCGAGCCTGCGAGGCACTCTGCGCGGCGATGTTGGCGCTCCCTTGCGTCCGCCCCTTCCCCGTCGGGGTTGGGGTCGGTATCGGGGTCGACCTTCCTCTCCGGCTTGCTTCCCTGAACGCATCGAAGGGGGATTCGATACCGACCCCGATACCGACCCCGACCCCGATCAAGTCACCCTCATGCTGTCCGTATTGTCCGCTGCCAACGTTGCCGGTCAACCTGCGAGCGGGACGCGAGCTAGGTTGCGCCGGCGTGTTGGGGTTCTCTTGCATTTCTCCCGCCCGGTGTCCAACGCACGCCCCA
>CAYOBW010000411.1:0-5112 GCA_964402115.1 uncultured Victivallales bacterium | reverse complement strand
AATTCAGCAATTTCAGAGTGATTCTGCATCAGTTCATCCTGTTCTTCCTTGCGCGTAGACTATCTGCGGTTGCATCCGTGTCTTCCGGGTTAACGTTCCGGCGCACCAGCGGCGCGAAGCGACGTATGGTGCCGGTGGTTCGCCGGAATCACTTCTGCACCTTCCAGAATCGCACAGGGTCTGTTCCGAATAGCGCGATGTAGGGCCGGTGGTCGGGCCAAACAGACATCCACCCCATCGCGTCCATCAGGTTCGTAGTTGTCTGCAACGCTCCCTCGTTCCATACCAGCCGAAGTCCGTCGTCTTGTCCGTAGCACCATACGCAAGGCTCATCGCGGGGATTGAGCCACACGGTTAGTCGCGTGTAGTAGAGCGATGTCGTTCCCTCGAATCCTGAATCCGTGCCAAAAACGAGCCAAAGCGATCCGTCCGCTGCCGTCGTGACGGTCTGCGGTAGACCATGATGGTGTCGAGAGATCAGAACATACAGAGAGTTGCCGTCATCCGGCTTCGCGATGGTGCCGCGCAGGGGCATGTCCAAGCCTCCGACAGCCTGGTTTCCCTTGTCGATATTCATCCTGAACCAGGCTTCGTCGGACACTACCGCAAGCGGTTCGAGGGCCGACGCGCCCGTCTTCAAGTAGACACCGTCTCCGGGCGCGCCCCCGATGCCCACAAGCCCTGTGGCGTACTTCGAGGCGAACTCGATCTCCATGGTCAGCGCGTACTCCGTGTTCGGCTTCAGCCCGATCACGTGTTTCTTCCAGTACATCCAAAGGTCGTCGCTGTGGTTGTTTCCCGAGATGAACAGCGCCGGTGCGCCAGCCGGTGCACTCGGCCGCCCCACCCAGTTGTTGGTCAGTTGATACAGACCGGCGCTGGCATTGGTCGGGTAGTCCGCGAAGCCGGCGACAAATCCGTGGTCCGATGAAGCAAAGTCAAATTCCAGGGCGGTGCCGGCGTCGGCCGAGGCGCCAAGGACACACCACAAGACAAGCGCGGCCCATCCCTTGGCGCAAGCGGCCCAACCGCGTACGAGAGGCGCCCCGAGCCGATCAGTATGCTCATCAATCATGACGATGCCTTCTTGTACCCCCGGGCGCCGTTATTGAGCCTACTTCGCGCCAACGCGGATACGCCGGTTAGTTGTCTGAAAAGCTACGACGCCCGGCAGCGGCGGTCAACGATAATGTGCTTATGGCGCAAGGACTTCTGACTACTGGGCTTGTGGATGATTGTCCGAAGTAGGCATTTTGCAGCGGTGAAGTAGGCTTTGTACTGGCGGGTGCGCAGAGGGGACGAGTGGTTGCATGAAGCCTACTTGGAGACCGTCGTGCCGCCTGCCGCGCTTCAGTGGAGCAGCACCGCGTTCCCGTGGCCGAACCGCAAGTAGTCGCGGCACGCCAGTGCCGCTCTTGTTGATTCGCGCGCGGGCGCGGATTGAAACAGACAACGCGGCAGTGTCGGGCGCGCCATATTCGCAGCATGCCGTGACCAAACCCTTGCGCGGAACCCCATTGATCGTCGCCGAGAAACGCAATACCTTGCTGCTGGCGTCGATGCGGACTGGAAAGGACGCCCCGTGTTGGCGACATTGACAACGAAAGGGTTGTTGACCGTGCAGACGTCGAGGACTCTACCATTGTTCCGCCGCGCACGGCGCGGAGGCTGCTTCCTTGTCGCCTTGTGGCTGATCGCGCTGGCCGTGGCGCGGGCCGAGCCGCCCGACAAGCCTGTCGTGATCCACGTCGCGCCGGGCGGCGACGATGCGTGGTCGGGCCGTCCGCGGGCGCCGGCGCGGGACGGGACGGACGGGCCGCTGGCCACGCTGGCCGGCGCGCGGGACGCCCTGCGGCGGGCGCGTACGGCGGGGCAGCCCGGGCCGTTTGTCGTGCGGGTGCGGGGCGGCGTGTATCGCCTGTCCGGGCCGTTCGTGGTCGAGCCGCAGGACTCCGGCACGGCCGCCGCGCCCGTGGTGTACGAGGCGTTTCCGGGCGAGAACGTCGTGCTCAGCGGCGGGCAGACGCTGACGGGCTTCCGGCCGAACGGGCCGCTCTGGGAAACGACCATCCCGGACGTGCTGGCCGGCCGCTGGTACTTCCGGCAGCTGTTCGTCAATGGCCAGCGGCGGGCACGCGCGCGGGCGCCGAACGACGGCTACTTCCGCACCGCCGGCTTCTTCCCCGGGCCGTCGAACGGCCAGGGCGGGAAGCCGCACGCGCGCGAGCGTTTCCGTTTCGCCCCGGGCGACCTGCAGCCCTGGGGCTTGCTCGCCGACGTGAACCTCGTCCTGATGCACTCGTGGGAGACCTCGATCCATCCCCTGCGGACGGTGGATGCCGTTTCCAACATCGTCACGTTCGCCGCGCCCCTGAAGGAGTGGTGGGGGCTGGGCTACTGGGAAGAGCGGCAGCGCTACTACGTCGAGAACGCCCGCGAGCTGCTGGACTGCCCGGGCGAGTGGTATCTGAACCGGACGACCGGCGTGCTGAGCTACTGGCCGCTGCCCGGCGAGAAGCTCGGGACGGCGGAACTCGTGGCGCCGCGGCTGCCCGAGCTGGTGCGCCTCGCGGGCGATGCGGACCAGGGGCGGTTCGTCGAACACGTCGTGCTGCGCGGGCTCGCGCTGCACCATGCCGACTGGGTGCTGGATCCCAAGGGTAACAGCAGCACACAGGCCGCGGTCGAGGTGCCCGCCGCGGTGACGGCGGACGGCGCGCGGAGCTGCGCACTCGAGCGCTGCGAGATCGCGCACGTCGGCACGTACGGCGTCTGGTTCCGTCGCGGCTGCAAGGATGACCGCATCCAGCAGAACCGGTTCTTCGACCTGGGCGCGGGCGGCATCCGCGTCGGCGAGGACCGCATGGCCGCCACGGACGAAGCCGAGTCGAGCCGCCTGCTCGTCGACAACAACCACATCTTCGACGGCGGTCGCGTGTACGCCGGGGCGGTCGGCATCTGGGTCGCGCAGAGCAGCCACAACACGATTTCGCACAACGATATCCACGACCTGTTCTACTCCGGCCTGAGCCTCGGCTGGAACTGGGGACTCGAAGCCAACCGCACGCACCACAACGTCGTCGAGTGGAACCACGTCCACGACCTCGCACGCGGCGTGCTCAGCGACGCCGGCCTCATCTACACGCTCGGCGTTTCGCCGGGCAGCGTCATCCGCAACAACGTGTTTCACGACATCTGGCCCTACCACGCGCCCGAGCTGGCGTGGGGCATCTACCTCGACGCCCAGAGCGGCGGTTACCGTGTCGAGAGCAATCTCGTGTACAACACGCGCAACGGCGGCCTGATGTTCAACAACGGGGGCCACGCACACGTGATCCGCAACAACGTTTTCGCCCTGTCGGCGAGCCAGGCGCTGTGGCCCTATTCCGAAAAGCGCCCCAGCTCCTTCCGCGGCAACATCGTTTACCTCACGCAGGGCGCGCTCCTCATCCCCCACGGGGAGGCGTCGCTCAAGGAGCGCCTGGCGGCGGGGGAATCGCCCGGCGACTGGGACGGGAACCTCTACTGGCTCGCATCCGGCGAGGCGGAGGGCGGGGCCGCCGGGCTGCGTTTCTACCGGCGCAGCTTCGCCGAGTGGCAGGCCCTTGGCCTGGACCGGCAGTCGCTGGTGGCCGACCCGCTTTTCCGGGATCCGGCGCGCCACGATTTTCGGCTCACGAAGCGCTCGCCGGCACTGACGCTCGGCATCAAGTCCCTCGACGTCGACCGCGCAGGCCTGTATGGCGACTCCGCGTGGGCCGCTGAAGTGCGCCACGCGCGCTGCCCGGTTCGGCCCCTGCCGCCGCCCCCTCCGCCGCCCGCGCCGCGGGAGACGGACGACAACTGCGAACGCACGGCCGCCGGCGAGCTGCCCGCGAACGCGGTCGTCAGCGGCGAGGAGGCGGGGGCTTCCATCCGCATCAGCGGCGAGCGTGCCAGTGGCGGCAAACAGAGCATCAAGGTCACCGAACTGTACTGGCTGGGCTTCGTCAGCGTGGGCGCCGCCGACACCGCGTTCTACCTGGACAACCTGCGCATCGAGCAGGTCAAACCGGCCCGGAAGCGGGCGCCCTGACCCCCGGAAAGAAACCAGGGATGAAACCGAACGTGTTGTTTCAACGGGATCGCGGGCGGCAGCGCATTCGCGGAATGCGTGTCCTGCTGGCGGCGCTCGTACTCTGTGCCTGTGCCGTCCCGTTTCGGGCGTACGTGCGGCGGTTGGCCGCGGCGGGGATTCAAGCAATGAATGGCAGGAAGACGGTGGCTGACCGTGTGGCCCAGTTCGGGGCCGCGGCGCGGACGCGGCTGAGCCCGAGTTTCCGGGCGATAGGGGTGGCGTATCCACCCCGGAGCCTGACGCTGGTCGGCCTCAAGGCCGAGCGCAGGTTGCAGGCGTGGGTGGCAGGGCCGGCCGGCGCCTGGAAACTCCTCAAGGACTACCCGATTCTTGGCCTGAGCGGCGCCCTGGGGCCGAAGTTGAAGGAGGGAGACCGGCAGGTTCCCGAGGGGCTCTACCGCGTGGAGTCCCTGAATCCGAACAGCCTCTACCATCTCGCGTTGCGCGTGAACTACCCGAATGCCGCGGACCGCGAGCGGGGCCAACAGGACGGACGGACCGATTTGGGATCGGACATCATGATTCACGGCAAGACGTGTTCGATCGGTTGCCTGGCCATGGGCGACGAAGCTGCCGAGGAGTTGTTCGTCCTCGCCGCGGAGACAGGCGTCGAGAACATCTTGCTCATTCTGAGCCCCGTGGATTTCCGGGTGCGCGACCTGCCGCAGGACCGGCCGCCCGCCCCGGCCTGGACGCGTGAACTCTACGACTCGATCCGTCGCGAACTGGCACCGTTCCAGCCGTGACCGTGCATGGGTTGGCACGGGCTGCTTGCGCAAGTACCGCGGGCAGGAGACGAGGCGTGGAGACGGCGGTCCCCGCCATTATCCTGGAAACGGAAGTAGCCCGCTTCCATTTCTCCCATGTTATTCGCCATAATATGCTTATGGTGCGATGCGCGACGACCGTGTGGTGACAGCTTGAGCCGCCGAGCGGAAGCCCCCCCCGCCGGCTGCCAGCCGTTGCCAACGCGGCGGAGTCTGCAGGGTGCGCGG
>CAYOBW010000410.1:0-5138 GCA_964402115.1 uncultured Victivallales bacterium | reverse complement strand
CGACCCTCACGCCCAACCCCGGAGGTTTGATATGACGCCCCAGACCGACGCCCCCACCCCCACCCCGCTCCTGCCGCCCATCCTGCGCAAGCCCCTGCTCCTGCTCTGGACGCTGCTCCTCCCGCAGGCCGTGCTCGTGGCCCTGAACCTGCGCGCGTGGCAGCTCGTGAAAGGCGATGTGAGCGCCGAGCAGGCGCGCACCTGCCTGCTGTTGTTCGCGTTCGAGCTCCTGCTGCTCGCGGGCGGCGCCGGGCTGGCCGCGACGCTAGCCGTGCTCCGGCGTCGGCTGACAGTACCCACGGCCCTGCCCCTGCTGGCGCTGCACATCGGGTTCCTGGCCTTTGTCACCATGCACCTCAACGGCCTGCTGCCAGCCTCCGTCACGCTATGGATGCTGCCGGAGAGCGAGATCCTCTTCTACCAGTTCGCCCTGTGCATGCCGGCGGCGTTTCACGCGGGGCTCGTGATCGCCTGCTTCGAGACGCGCCTGCCGCGCGGCTGGGACATCGCCGCGAGCGTGTTCACCCTCGTCGGGGTACCGGCGGGAATATTCCTCATGGCGCAGCTCAGCCGCTGGTTCTTCGGCTTCGGGGGCCGCCACCACCACCTCGAGGAAGGCGTGCTCCTCGTCGGCGCCATCGCCGCCACGGCCCTTGTGCTGCTGGCTTTTCTGCGCGTGCTGCTCTGGGTCTACGGCGCCACACAAGGCAACCGGCTCGGGCAGCTGGTCCTGGCCGCCGCGGCCGGGCTGGCGGCGCCGCTGGGCGGGCTGCTGCTCAACCGCGCGATCCCCTTCCCGTACGACTTCCAGTCGGTGCCGATCTACGCGTTCACGATCGTCAACGGCCTGGTCCTCCTGCTGCCCACCCGGCCCGGCGGCTCCGGGCTCGTCAGGACCTGGGCTTTGCGGGCGGCGTGCTACCCGTTCACGCTCTACTTCTTCTTTGTCTTCCTGCCTTTCACCCCGCTGTCGCTGCTCGCCATGCTGGCTTTCGGGGCGGGCTTCCTCATTCTTGCGCCCACGCTGCTCTTCGTCACGCACACGCGCCGCCTCTACGAGGAAGCCCGGCTGGTCGCCGCGCAGCTGGGCGTCTCCGGCGCGCTGGCCCTCGGCCTGGTCTGCGTCGCGCTCCTGCCGGGCGCCTTTGTCGTGCGTGCGCTGTATGACAAGACCGCGCTCGGCCAGGCGCTGGACTACGTGTACAGCCGCGACTACCGCGCCAACGAGCCGCCGCCGTTCTCCCTGTCCGCCGCGCGTCGCGCGCTCGAGCGCCAGGGCGAGCTCAAGAACGGCCTCTACCTGCCCTTCCTCTCCGACGCCTACAATGCCCTCGTCTTCAACGGCATGGTGCTGCCGGACCAGAAAATCCAGGCGCTGTACGCGGCCCTGTATGGCGAGACCCTCGACCTCCGCCGGGAAGCGTTCCCGCTCGATTTCTTCGGCGGACGCTCGCGCTCGGGCGATTGGGCCGCGCGCAACGGGCGCGTCACACCTCCGCCGCGCGACGTCGCGCTCGCCGACGTTGCCATGCGCAGCGCGGCCAGTAATGGGATCGCCAGGACGGATGTCACCCTCACCTTGCGCAACAACGCCGGCGCGGGGGCCGAGTTCCGGACGGACTGCGAGATACCCACGGGGGTGTTTGTCACCGGTTTCTGGCTCGATGTGGCCGGAACGAATGTGCCGGGGCGGATCTTCGAGAAGAAGGCCGCCCTCTGGGTTTACCACATGATCCGCGATGTCACGCGCCGGGACCCTGGACTCCTGGTCTACCGCTCTGCAACCGGCCTGCGGTTGAGCGTCTTCCCGTTCGAACCCGCCCAGACCCGCACTGTAGGGCTGAGCCTGCGCTACCCCGCCACCCTCGCCCCGACCGTGAAGATCGGCGACCGGACGCTGCAGCTCGAGCCACCGGCCGGCGCACCGGCGGAGGCCACGCCCGCGTGGCGTTACGACAGTCCGGACGGCAGCGCGACGCTGGTGCTGACGCCACAGGCTCTCGCCGCCCTTCCGGCGTTCACCCGCGAACGCTACCTTCACTTCATGTGCGACGCCTCGCTCGCCGCCGCGCCGCACGCGGCGGCCTATGCCGGGCGCCTCCGCCAGGCCGCCACGCGCTTCCCGGACGTCAAGCGCGGCCGCGTGACGTTCGTCAACTACCGCTCCGACGATCGCGGACAAGCAACGCCCGAGCCGCTGGCCGAGGTTGCCGCACGCCTCGCTGCCGCACCGTCCGGCAAACCGTCGTTCACGGGCGGCTTCGATCCGCGGAGGGCCATCAAGCACGCCCTCCTG
Source organism: uncultured Victivallales bacterium (assembly GCA_964402115.1). Classification (GTDB taxonomy): domain Bacteria; phylum Verrucomicrobiota; class Kiritimatiellia; order UBA8416; family CAYOBW01; genus CAYOBW01. The sequence continues at coordinate 2,842 of CAYOBW010000410.1, read as the reverse complement.
ATGCAAGCTGCCGAGGGGGACGCGGGCTGCGTACCGGTGTTCGTCGTGCTGCGCGCGCCGGGCGCGCCGCTGCCCGAGACCGGCGAGGACCTGTCCGGCTTTGTGGACCTTGCGCCCGATGCACCGGCGTACTACGAACTGAATCATGACAGCACGCTGTGGGAAACGGACTTCGCCACGGGCACGCGCGTGCAGGTGCAGGCGCCGGCGGCGCCGCGTGCCGTCCGCGGCGTCACGGGCGGTCTCGCGCGGCGCTTCGTCCGCGCCGACGCCGGCAGCGCGGTGCTGCGCTTCGACCGCTCGCCCGACACGTGCGCGGGACTGGCCGATGCCCAGGGCGCCCGCGTCCCGACGCCGCTCGTCTGCCAGCCGCTACCCGCCGGAGATACCTACACGGAGGCGCTGGCCCTCTGGCAGCGCTATGCCCGGACCGTGGTTGACCCGGGGGCGCTGGACAGGGACTTGCCGGAACTTGTGGCGCGCAGCCGGGCGACCGGCGTGCTGCTGCCGGTCACCTCGTACATGGTGGTCGAGCAAGCCGCGCAGTGGGAGATCCTCGCGCGCAAGGAGGGGCAGGCCCTGGGCGCACACCACGCGCTGGAATTCGACGAGGGGCAGAAGGCGCCGGCCCCATCGGCCCTCTTGCTCGCGCCGTTCGTGCTCTTCCTGGCGTGGCGGGCGGGAGGTCGGCGGGGCGCCCGCGGCGGCGGGCGGCCGTAAAAAGACAGAGGCCGCCCACGCGGGCGGCCTCTCGGATTCTTGACGCCGGCAGCACAACGCCGCCGCCCGCCTATTCCTCAACCGGCAACCGGGCTTCCAATTCGATCACGCGGCGGCGCGCTTCCTCGATGGTCAGCTCGCGCACCAGGTAAACGGCCTTCAGCGCCTTGCGGCGGAGCAGCAGGGCGCCATCCGTGCGCTCCCACAGGTAGACCGCCTGCGAGCTCACGCCCAGCAGGATGCCCAGTTCACGCTGGGAGAGATCCAGCTTCTGCCGCATCTGTTTCACCAGCTTGCCGGTCACGTGGAACTTCCGCAGTTCCTCGTCAGACACCAGCGGCCCCTTGGGAATCGGAGCCGGCGTGCTCTGCTTCAACACGCGGATATCGGCCTTCAACACTTCGACGGTCTCCTGCAGCACTTTGACTGCGGCGACCAGTTCCGACTGCACCTTGCGCACGTCACCGCAAACCGACTGCACGTGGCGAGCCGCAATGCCCGAAATTTCCTCCCGCAGGACTTTGCTCAACGCAGACATACTCTCTCCTTTTATTTATTTGGCACGTTGTAACCCGGTCGTACGCCTGGGCACGGGCTGGTATTCTGTCACAGCAAATACCGGCTCACCACCATCGGCGTTACGCCTTCACGATTAACCGTACCCAAGTATATAACGCAGCACCCCCCTAGGCGCAACAACATTTATCAGGGAATCGCCTATAGCCCCTGCCCCGGCATCAGGGAGATACGGAGAAGCCGTCGCGGGCCTCCGCGGGCAGGGTCGCAGCCTCGGAACCCTGTTCGTCCTCCAGCGGCTCTTCTGGCTCGTGCAAGAACTTGGCGTTATTCCCCGCAATGACCAGGGTAATCTCCCCCTTGACCGGACCGCGGTCGAACTGCGCGGCCAGTTCAGCCAGCGAGCCCCGCGCCACGCGTTCGAACCGCTTGGTCAACTCCAGACAGACCGCGGCCTCCCGGTTCCCGAGCACCTCGAGCGCGGCGCGCAGGGTGTGCCCCACGCGGAAGGGCGACTCGAACAGCACCAGCGTGTGCGGGAGTTCGCGCTCCTGCTCCAGGAAGCGCCGCAACGCGCCAGGCTTGCGCGGCGGATACCCCTTGAACGTGAAACTCGACGTCGGCAAGCCGCTGCAGACCAGCGCGGTGGTCACGGCCGAGGGGCCGGGCAGAACCTCGAACGGCACGTTGCGCGCGACAGCCAGCCGCACGATCCGGTAGCCGGGATCGCTGATCGCCGGCAGGCCGCCGTCGGTGCAGAGCGCCACGGAGAGTCCCTCCGCGAGCCAGGCGAGGAGGCGTTCGCCCTCGCGCTCCTCGTTGCCCTGGCGGTACGACACCAGGCGCGCGGGGGTGGGAATGCCGAAGTGGGTGAGCAGTTGACGGGTGCGGCGCGTATCCTCGCAGGCGATGACCGCCGCCTCGCGCAGCACGCGCAGCGCGCGCGCGCTGATATCCTCAAGATTCCCGATCGGCGTTGCGACCAAATATAACATCGCGTAACCTTTCCGCGATCGCCGCGCGCAGTTCGTCAAGCCCGCGGCCCGTGCCCGCGGAGATGCACAGCGCCTCGGGGTGGGCGGCGTACAGCGCGGGCAGTGCCGTTTGCGCGGCGGGCAGATCGCACTTGTTGAACAGCATCAGCGACGGCACGCTATCCGCCTTCACCTCCCGCAACGTCTCCCAGACCACGGCCGTGTGTTCTTCGACGCAGGGGTGCGAGGCGTCGGAAACGACGAGCAGCAGGTCTGCCTCGCTCGCCTCCTCCAACGTGGACCGGAACGAGGCCACCAACCCGTGCGGCAGGTGGCGGATGAACCCGACGGTGTCCGACAGCAGCACCTGCCGCCCGTTCGGCAGATGGACCAGCCGCGTCTTCGTGTCCAGCGTGGCAAACAGCCGGTCATCCACGTACGCCTCGGCATGGCTCAGGGCATTCAGCAGCGTGGACTTGCCCGCGTTGGTGTAGCCCACGAGGCAGACCAGCGGCCACGGCCGCCTCACGCGCGTCCGCTGACGCCGATCCTGGATATGGGCCAGCTTCTTCTTCAGCTCGCGGATGCGCCGGCGCATGGGCTCGTTGCGCAGCTGCAGCGGGCTTTCGCCC
>CAYOBW010000409.1:0-5143 GCA_964402115.1 uncultured Victivallales bacterium | reverse complement strand
CGCCGGTCTGGAACATCGTCTCCGTGTTGTGGTGGTCCGGGCGGTACTGCTTGCGGACGACGAACAGGAGGGGGTGACGGCGCAGCACGGGGTGCGCCAGCAGCACTGCGCGCTGCAGCTCGGGGAAGTCGGCGGGCGCGGGCGCGGCCGCGGCCACGCGCGCCAGGCGGGACGTGTCGCAAGCGTAGGCCGCGCCGTAAGTCCGCGCAAGATGTGCCGCGGCGGCACGCAGCGTCGCGGGAGTGCCAACCGGGTTCGACGCCCACGCCGCCGCCCCGCCCAGCACCACCCCCAGCACCACCCCTGCTGCCATTTTGCGCATGCCGCTGTTCTCCTCTTGTCCCTGAACCCTCTGTCGAGTCGGGCTAGCATCCCCAGACACATGGGCATTGTCAAGCGCGCCCACCGTGCGAACTGGGCGCATCTGCGTTTATGTTGCGCGCAACATAATCACAGATGCGCCCGTGCGAACTGCGCCCGGAAGACGATTGACGGAACGCGATCGACCGTCATACCGTAATACGAAACGAGGCCATCAATCTGGCGACAGCCCGGGCGCATGGGGTGACGCTTTGGACTCAGGACGTGCATTTCAGGGACATCGCCGGCATCAAGTACTTCCCGAAGAAGTGAAGTCGGCCGCCAGCCCGCTGGGAGAACCGCGATGCATATGACTCGCAGCCTCTGTCACGCCGCGCTTTGCCTGCCGCTGGCGCTCCAGGCCGCGCTATGGGAAACCCGCGACGATTTTTCCCGCTACCCGGCCGGCAGCGAAGCGGCGCCGGCTTGGGAGACAACCACGGTGGACTGGGAGGTCCGCGAGCAGGCGCTGCACGGGTTGTTCGTCGACAAGGGCTTCGCCTGCACCGGCCCTGCCGGGCGACAGGTCGTCATCGAAGCGACGCTGACCCTGCGGGAGCAGACCGGGGACCAGTGGAAGGTCGCGGGCGTGGCGCTCTACCAGGGCGAGGAGGCCTTCTGGCAACTCGCGGTCGTGGAGGCGCCCGACAGCGCGGGGCGCCGGCACATCGTCGAGCTGGCCGAGTCGCTCGACGGCCAGTGGCTGGCCCAATCCGACGGCCCGCACGCCCTGGCGCAGACGCGCGATACGGGCTGGGGATTCGACTGGCAGTACAACCGGCCCTACCGCCTCAGGCTCGTGCTCACCGCGGAGGGCATCCGCGGCACGCTCAGCGACCCCGACGGCACCGTGCGCACGGACCTCGCCTACCGCTTCGACGCGCAGAAGGCGGTGCGCTGGGGACGTCCGGCGCTGGTGAACGGCGGCTTCCACGCCGTGTTCGACGACGCCGTCGCCACCGTGGACGATCCCGTCACGCCCCCCGTCCCCGCGCCCCCACCCCCCTGCCCCGTTGCCGGCGACGCGCAGGTCCGCGCCGCCGCCACGGGCTTCTTCCACACGGCGCAGGTCGGCGACCGCTGGTGGCTCGTCACCCCCGGCGGCGAGGGCTTCTACATGGTCGGCACGGATCACATCCGCTTCGAAGGCCACGGCTGCGAGGCGCTCGGCTACGCGCCCTACGGCCGGCAGACGGCCGCGCGCTACGGCACCCGCGAGGCCTGGTGCGTCGAGACGCTGCGCCGCTTGACCGCCTGGCGGTTCAACACGCTCGGCACCGGCCACACGCCCGAGCTCCGGCGCCGTGGTCTGCCGCACCCCCTGTTCCTTTCCCTGGGCGTCTCCTTTGCGCGCCGCACGCCGCTGGTCCCGGTGGGCACCTGGACCGGCTTTCCGGACGTCTTCGACCCGCGCTTCGCGATCCACTGCGACCGCGAAGCCCGCCGGCAGTGCGCGCCGCAGCGCAACGATCCGTGGCTCATCGGCTACTTTCTCGACAACGAGCTGGAGTGGTGGGGCAAGGCGCCGCACGGCCCGCTCTTCAACTGGGCCGTCGCCAAGCCGGCAGGCTCGCCCTGCAAGACGCGCCTGGCGGCCTTCTTCCGCGAGCGCTACGCCGACGTCGCGGCCTTCAACGCCGCGTGGGGCACACGCCTCACCGCCTGGGAGGAGCTGGCGCCGCTGGCCGCGCTGCCCGCCGCCAACAGCGAGCGGGCCGCCGCCGACCGGCGCGATTTCCTGGTCGAGGCGTGGGACCGCTACTTCGCCGCCACGACCGCCGCCATCCGGCGGCATGATCCCAACCACCTCGTGCTGGGCTGCCGCTTCGCCGGGAGCGCGCCGGAAGGCGCCTGGGCGGTCGCCGGCCGCTACTGCGACATCGTCTCCCTGAACCTGTACCCGCGGCTGGACCTTCAGGACCCCCGCGCCCCGGAAGTCGCGCGCCAGCTCACCGACATCCAGGCGCAGGCCCGCAAGCCGCTTATGCTGACGGAGTGGAGCTTCCCAGCTCTGGACGCCACGGACAGCGAGGGACGCCCCCTGCCCAGCCGCAACGGCGCGGGCATGCGCGTGGACACGCAGGCGCAGAAGGCCGCGGCCTGCCGCCTCATGCAGCAGGAGCTTTTCGCCTTGCCGTTCATGGTCGGCAGCTTCTATTTCATGTACCTGGACGAACCCTCGCGCGGCATCAGCAGCTCCTTCCCCGAAGACAGCAACTACGGCCTGGTCAACGAGCGCGACGAGCCATACACCACGCTCACGACGATGTTCACCGAGCTGAACGCGCGCGTTCACGACGTACACGCGGCCCGCGCCGCCCTGCCGCCGCCGCGCCCGGCGCCGGCGCTCCCGTGGACAGCCGGCGCGTCCGGCGTCCGGCCGGCGTCGGCCCGCCCGATCCAGGTCAGCCGCGATGGGCAACGCCTGACGGTGGACAACGGGCGACTGCGGCTGGAGCACCGCGGCGGAGGACAGGCGTGGGACGCCGTGCGGCTCGACGGCGTGGAGCTGGGCCGCTGCGGGCCGCTCGTGCAGCAGCAGGCGGGCGAGCGCAACGCCTGGACAGCGCCCGACCGCGTGACCCGCGCGGATGCAAGCGCCACCAATGGGTACGTGCAGGTGGACATGGAGTTCGAGCGCGCCGCCGCGACCGACGGCGAAGCGTTCGGCTACCGCCTCGCCTGGCAGGTCGTAATCTGGCCGGACACGCCAGCGTGTCACGTCAGCCTGCGCTGGCTGGAGAGCACCGACGCCCGCCCCTGGCGGTGCGTGCGCACCTACGTCTACGTGCCGTCGGCCATCGGCGGCGACGCCGCCGGCGACCGTCCGCACACGCGCGAGGTCCCGAACTACTACCAGCCCTTCGCCGCGTGGGAGGATCGTGCGGCGGGCCTGCTCTACGGCGTCATGGCCGTGCGCGCGAGCGAATTCGAGACCTACTTCTGGCTCGACGAGAACGGCGGCCAGCACCCGGATGCGGGATACGCGGTGGAGGCGGCCCTGCAACGCGACACGCGCCTCGGCGAGCCGCAACCGTGGCTGGCGGTCTTCGGGGCTCCGCTCAGCGCCGACGCGGCGCAAGTGCGCCGCGCCGTTTTCCCGTGGGAGCAGCGGTAATCAGCCGTTCAGCACCCACCCATCCCGGTACTTGCGGGAGAGCAGCGCCTGGGCTTCCGGGCAGTCCGTCACGGCGCCCGCGGCGCCGTCGTAGGCGATCTTCTTGCCAACGCGATAGGCCACGAGGCCGAGGAGCATCATCTCGATCATCGTGCCGCCGTAGTCGAAGTTGCAGGTCGTCTTCAGGTCGCCCTTGCACGCATTCGTCCACTCCTTCTGGAAGTGGCCCAGGGGTGGAATCAGGGCGTCCTTCGCGCGCGGCTTGTAGTAGGTCATGTCGGCGGCGTCGCCAAACGGGATCACGAGCCGCGAGTCGAAGTCGCAGACCACGTAGCCGCTGCTGCCCTTGAACATGGCGCCATGGCCGATCTTCTTCAGGTCCACGTACTCCTTCGGCGTGCGCGGCATGGCGCCGCCCTGGTACCAGCTCACGCCGATCTCGGGGCGCCAGTCGTTTTTCGGAAACTCGAAATGGGTTTCCAATTCCACGGGCGACACCTCGGCGTTGACCGGTTCTCCCTTGCCTTCCGCCGACGTCGGACGGCCGGCGTCGATGGCATTCCAGACGAGGTCCATGGTGTGGCTGCCCATGTCACCGACCTGGCCGGTGCCGAAGTCCCAGAACATGTTCCACTGCAGGCAGTTCGCACCAGGCCCGCCGGAGAAGTAGCCCGGGTTGTACGGATGCATCGGCGCGGGGCCGATCCAAAGGTCGTAGCTCAGGTGAGGGGGCGGCTCGCCCTGTGCCGGCAGGTAGCCGGGGCGGCGCAACTGGCGGTTGCCCCAGGCGTAGGCGTGCTTAAGCTCACCGATGGCGCCGTCGCGAATGAGTTCGCGTACGCGGTTGAAGTTCTGGTGGGCATGCCGCTGGGTGCCGACCTGCGTCGCGAGCTTGTCCTTCTTTTTCAGGTAGGTCTCGCGCACCACGCGGGCTTCCTCGACGGTGTTGGCGAGGGGTTTCTCGCAATAGACATGCAGGCCGCGGTTCATCGCCCAGTTGGCGACGAACGCGTGGGTGTGGTCCGTCGTGCAGCAGATCACGGCATCCAGCCCCTTCTGGTCGAGGCACTTGCGCCAGTCCGCGTAGGTCTGCGCGCCGGGGAAGCGCTTCGCCGCGCTGGCGAGGTGGTTGGCGTCCACATCGCAAAGCGCCACGACGTTCTCATCGGCAATCGTGCCGAAGTGCGCCTCGCCGCGGCCCCAGGTGCCGATCAGGGCAACGTTCAGCTTCTTGCTGGGCGTATTAGGACCAGCCAGCATACCGCTTTTGAGGATGAGCAATCCGGCGCCCGAGGCGGCCGTGGTTTTGAGAAACTGCCTACGTTCCATCGCGTGACCTCCTTGACTAGACTGGACTGTGAACATGCCCCGGCACACTACCCCCCGCCCGTAGCGGGATCAAGCCCTTATCTCGAACAACGTGGGGGTGGCATGTCCGGCGGGATGCCCGTGGCAGGCAAATGGTCACACCGGCGGGCGGCATAACGGCGGGGACCGCCGTCTCCAGCCTGCGGCCCCGCAGGCCACCCTTTCCCCGCCGACAAAGGATCGCCCTAGAGCCGGCGGTCCTCCGCCGGTAGACCACACCGTGCAGCAACCGGACGGCGCGGGAGCGCCGTCCCACGTAGGCCGGTCCTCCCGGGCCGGCCGTGACACATGCCCGCG
>CAYOBW010000408.1:0-5163 GCA_964402115.1 uncultured Victivallales bacterium | reverse complement strand
TCGCCCGCCGCGCCCAGGCGATTTACGAGCAACTGCCGACGGCCCGCAAGGACGCGTTCTTCGAGCTGGTGCTCTATCCGGTCGAGTGTGCCGGCCTGATGAATCGCAAGGTCGTTTTCGCCGACAAGAGCACGCGGCACGGAAACGAGGGCCGCGCCTGTGCCGGCGAGGATGCAGCCCGGGCGCGAGCCGCCCATGCCCGGATCATCGAACTGACCGACCACTACAACACGGGACTCCTGACTGTCAGCAACAAGTGGAATCACATGCTCTCCCCGGCTCCGGGGCCGTGGGGCGCCCAGTTCCGCCAATTCGAAATGCCACCGCTCAGCGACTGCGCAGGCATCGGCCCGCCGGCCTTGGGCGTGGCGCTGGAAGGCGGCGATCCGCAATCCCTGGCCGACTTGAGTGTCTACACCCGGGGCCAGCGCTTCGTGGATCTCTACAACACCGGCAAGGGCGAGATCCGCTGGTCGGCGACTTCGCCGCAACCGTGGGTCCGACTCGATACAGCATCCGGCGCCTTCGTCACCGAGCAGCGGCTCTGGGTGAGCGTCGATTGGGACCGCGTGCCCACCGGCGCCAACCTCACGGCTACCCTGGAAGTGACCAGCAACGCCGGCAGCAAGCAGATCACCCTACCGGTGTTCAGACCCGCCGCGCCGCCGCGCGACGCGGTCACCGGTTTCGTCGAAAGCCACGGCTATGTCAGCATGGAAGCCGAGCATTTCACCCGCCGACACGACCGAGGCGGGGCTGCCTGGGAGGTCATCAAGGGCCTCGGCCGCTCGGGCGATTCCATCGCCGTGCTTCCCGCAACCGTGCCCAGCCGGACCGAGCCGGCGGACGTGACGACAAACAGCCCGTCGCTGGAGTATGACATCTACGTCTTTCATGCCGGCGAGGCTCGCTTGGACATCGATTGCCTGCCCACCAAGCCCGTTGCGCCACAGCGCGGTGTGGGTCTGGCGGTCAGCCTCGACGAAGAAGTGCCGACGCTGCTGACAGGAAAAGGCGGTGACATCCTGGCGAACCTCCGGCGCCTGACCACCACCGTAAAGATCGCAGCGCCGGGCCGACACACGCTGAAGGTGTGGATGGTGGATCCGGGCGTCGTGGTGGACAAGATCGTTCTGGGTTTTTGCCCGGCAAAGGACACGTATCTGGGACCACCCGAGTCCTACCGGCGGTGACTGGGAGAATCGGGTGCATGGTGAAGTGGGAGACGTTCGATTACGAATGCAGCCTGGACGGCATGGGGATGACCGTCCATCCCAGGCACAAGAGCCCGAGGCAGACGCCTGGCATGCGGACGTTCGTCACAGCACCTTCCGCGCCTGCTCGCGATGCAGTTTCCGGTAGGTGGAAGGAGGGGTTCCTTCCACCCGGCTGAAGACCGCATGCATCTGCTTGGCATCGCTGAACCCGACTTCACGGGCAAGGTACTTGATGGGTTTCTCGGTTTGCACCAGCAGCCGCTTGAGCCGTTCCAGTCTGAAGTAGACGATTTCGTGCGCGACCGTGCGCCCGCCCTCTTGCGCGAAACGCCGCTCCAGGGTCCGGCGCGTGACGTTCACCCCGCGCGCCACATCGCGCACCTTGATCCCTTCGTCGCTGTGCTCCGCGATGAAACGCAGAGCCTCCGCCATGAGGGGATCGTCCACCACGTAGGCATCGGTGGATTGACGGGGCACCAGGAAGTCGGGCGGTGACAGAATCATCTGCCTGGGCGGCGGCTTCCCGTCCAGGAGGTCGCCCAGCAGTTCGGCCGCCCGAAATCCGACCCGTTCGTACCCCATGTCGATGCTGGTCAATGACGGTTCGGCGAGCAGGCAGACGTCTGGCTCGTTCCAGTGGCCGATGATCGCGGCCGCGCGAGGAATAGCCACCCGCTTGTATTGGCAGACTGAAGCCAGTTGACGTCCCAGCAAATCGTTGCAGAACACCCCGATGGGCGTCGACCATGTATCCACCCAGTTCTCCAGCCTCTCACTGAAGCGAGCCCAGGGCTTGGCGCCCGTGTTGTACGCGTCCGAAATCAGGATGGATGAACAACCATAGCCGTGTTCCCCAAGGTAGGCCGTGAAAGCGTTTCGCAATGCCCGTGCGTACTCTTGGGCGAATCCGAGAAATCCGAAGTGACGGAACCCCCGCGCGATGAGGTGGTCGGCCGCCATGCGGGCCGTGGCGACATAGTCGGGGCACACGGTCGGTACTCTGTCCGCCACCGGCGAACTGAACCAGGTGTTGACCAGCGGGAGGCCGGCCGCCAGCGCTTTCCTGGCCAGCTCCGGCGTGATACGCCCAACGGCCGCGTCGTACCGTTCCAGGGCCCGTTCAGGGAAAAGGTCGGAGACCAACTCCCAGCCGCCGCGCTCCCGGGCGTACCGCTGAATACCGCCAATGACTTCGTAATGATGCTTCAGGGGCCAGTCAACGTCGATCACGACGGCGATGTTCTTGCTGCTGCTCATTCAGTCATTACGATTACCAGAGAACCGGTACGGCTTTCAACTCCTATTTGTCGCAAATTCGGGTGCATTTGTCGTGAGGAAAGGTTTACCACCCACCGAGCGTCAGGGTAGAGTTCGAACATGGAATGCGGATCGACGAGAATGGCTACGTTGTCAGAGGGGCGGATAGCGCAGCGCGCCCAACGCTTTGCAGACCGACGCCGCGACGTGTTCCTTGCCGCCCGCGCGTCGGAACGGGCTCGCCCTGAGCCCGTCGAACGGGTCGCTGCCGTGCTGATATCCAAGCCCAGCGACGTGCGTTACCTGAGCGGACTGGTGGAAGGCAGCGAGAACCTGCTCATCGGCCGCGGCTGGGCGACCCTGTACACGCACAAGATGTTCCGTGACCGCGCGCCGGTGGAATGCCCCGGGCTGCAGATCGAGATTCCCGGCGACGATGTGCCCGGGGCGCTGGCGGTCGAACTGCGCAAGCGCAAGGTCCGCCAGCTGGGCGTGCAGGAGAACGCCCTGACGCTGGAGCGGTACAAGGAGCTGCGCGCGAAGATGCGCGGCATCGCACTGCGGCCGCTGCCGGACTTCGTCGGCCGGGTCCGGATGGCGAAGGATGGCGAGGAGCTGCGGCTGACGCGCAAGGCGGTCCGCATCGCGGAGCGGGCCTTCCGCGACCTGATCGCCGGCGGCGCACGCGCGCTGATCGGAAAGACCGAGCGGCAGGTTGCCTTGGAGCTCGACTTCCGCATGCGCGAACTGGGCGCGCTGGGGCCGGCATTTGAGGGCGGCCAGATCGTCGCCTCCGGACCCCACAGCGCGGCCCTGCACCACGTCCCGTCGAACCGCCGGATCCGGGAGGGCGACGTCGTACTCATCGATTGGGGCGCGGAGGTGGACGGCGGATACCGGAGCGACCAGACCCGCACGCTGTTCATGCGCCGCGTGCCGTCGCGGCTGGAGGCCGTCTACCCCATCGTCCTGGAGGCGTACCGCCGCGGGGTGGCGGCGGCGTGCACCGGCCGGGTAGGCATGGCCGTGGATCAGGCGGCACGGCAATACATCGCGGCGGAAGGCTACGGCGAAGAGTTCCGGCACGGCCTCGGCCACGGCGTCGGGCTCGACATTCACGAGTCGCCGATTCTCAGCCGCCACCGCGGCCGGCTCGCGGAGGGCACGCTCATCACCATCGAGCCCGGCATCTACTTCATCGGCTATGGCGGGATTCGACTGGAGAACATGATCCAGGTCTCGAGCGGCAGCGCCAAGGTCCTGAACCGGCTGCCGCTGGATTTCAAGCATGCCGTGCTGACTTGAACGTGTGTGCCGGCAACTCCGGCACGTGAAGCGCCAGCGTCGCGGAACCGACAATCTTCAGTGTCAAGCAGGGTGCGAGGCTTGCAGCATGAGGACTAATGAACGATGCAGACAGACAACAGTCAAGACCATGGACACCCGCGGGCACTGGCGGGACGCTGCGCTGTCGCCCACGACCGCCGGCTATCACTACAACGGGAACGCAGAGACCTACATGCTGGTGGGAGACGCGCTGGGGCGCGGCATGCTTGATTTGTTGAAGGGTGCAGCGCCGCTGCGGCCTGCAGGCACCGTACTCATAGTCCGCTGACCCACCGCCTGGGCGAGCGCCCGCCGGGCGGCGAAAAGAAGTTGGAGTGTCAGGCATGCCCACCGTGAGCGGCGGGACGTCTTACCTTACAAAACGCCCCGCAACGCAAGCCGTCAGGCGCCGCGTTGCGGGGGGTGTGCAGGAGCATCCAAGAACCAGCAGCAAACGAAACCGCAGGAGTCACGACATGGGCATGAACAAGCACCACACACTTCGCATCGCCCGCCTATTGGCGGCGTCCACCCTCGCCCTGTCTTCCGCCATGGCGGCCCAGAAGCAGCAGGAGCCGACGGCCGCGCCCCTCAGCGAGGCCGGCAGCAAACTCGAGGCCAAGTACGCCGCCACGCTCAAGGCCTTGCAGGAGGACATCGCCCACGCCCTGCCGAAAATCGACGAGCCGCAGCAAGCCGCCCTGCTCAAGGCCTATCAGGCCGAGGCGGCGGCGACGTCGGCCGAACGGAAAATGATGCAGGCCCAGGCCAAGAGCAAGGACAAGGAGGGTGCGGCAAAGGCTTACGATGCCGCCAAGGAGGCCCTCGCGCTGGCGGTGACGCAGGCGCAGGCGCCAGCCAAGGCCGTGCTGGCGAACCTGGAGGAGTTTCTGAAGAGCGACAAACTGGACGCGCAGTTGGTGAAGTTCGTCGTTCTCGCCCAGGCCACGCCGCAGGGCTTGGCCGCGTTCGCCCAACAGGGGCAAGCGCAGGAATCCCTCGTGGAGCAGTTGCTGGCCGATGCCGACCTGCTGAAACAGATGGTCATGGCGGACGGCGCCAGCGGCGGCAAGTATGGTCAGGCCATGAAGATCTACACGGACATCCAGAAGGCGAGCCCGCGGGCCAAGGATGGCATCCTGCAGCGGTTTGCGCTCGGCACGAGCCTCGAACAGGCAGTGCCGGTGGGGCAACGCAACGCAGAGGCCCAGACCGATGCCCCGACCAGCGTCGATCCGGTGAAGCGCTACCTGCATTACGAGAAGGCGTACCTGGCGGGCGAGTTGGATCCCGGCTTCAAGAACCTGTCCGTTTGGGACTGCCGATTCGTCGGCAACGGCGATGAGCCGGATGAGGTGCTGGC
>CAYOBW010000407.1:0-5193 GCA_964402115.1 uncultured Victivallales bacterium | reverse complement strand
CTCGGCGCGCTGTCCGCGGGGCGGTGGCTGGGAGCGTCCGCGCTGACGGGGGCAGCCCTGAACTGGGACGCCGGCGTGGCGGCCGGCCGCGTGAACGGCCAGCTGGCGTTCGAGCTGGGCACGGACGAAGAGGGCACCTGGTCGCGCGTGGAGTGGCCCGTGGACGGGCTGTGGCTGGGCGTGGACGGGCGCGTCACCCTGCCGCTCGAGCATGCGCTGGCCGCCTTCGCCGCCGGCCGCGCGGGCTGGGCGCCGACGCTCAGCGGCGACAGCGAGGATTGGGACTGGCGGCCTTGGACGGGGTCCGGCGCGGTGTCGGACTACAGCATCTGCCGCACGGACGGGAGCCTGAAACAGATGGATCTGCGCGGCGGGGTGCAGTGGCAGCCCGCGCGGCGGGTGGACTGGGCCGGCTGGGTCGGCTACGAGTACGTGTCGCTGTCGTACGAGGACGCCGACCTCACGGGCTTCTACGACTACGGAGCGCGGCCGACGGTTGTGGCCGGGCCGGTGTCCGACTACAGTGCGGACTTCGGCGGTGTCTGCCTCGGCACGGACATCGCGTGGCAGCTTGGCCAGCGCTTCACGCTCACCGGGGGCGCGGCCCTCACCGTGGCGCTCTCGGCGACGGGGCGCGGCAACTGGCTGAACGCGGGGCACACCTTCGAGCAGGAAGCCTCGGGCCGCGGGCAGCACCTCTGGCTGGAGGCGGCCTGGCGCCTGACGGAGCGGCTCAGCCTTTTCGCCGCCGCGCACCGCACGGCGCTGAAGGCCGACGAGGCCGGCCTGCAACGCGGCGTCATGGCGGGCAAACCCTACGAGCAGAACAGCGTGCGCGCCATGGAGCTCGACACCACGACGCTGCAAGCCGGCCTCCGCGCCGCGTTTTGAGCGCTCGCTCCCTGCCGGCTTGTCCGGCAGGGGCGGGAAACGGATTCCTCAGGCCAGCCACGGCGCGCACGGGACTGACCGCCTCGACGGACTGCAGCAGCAGCGGTTTGCCCTACTAGCCGCCGCATGGTTCCGTTCAGGATTGCGATCACGACCTACGGGGCTGTTTGGAGTCAAGTCAGGCGGAGTAGATTTGCATGGCTCGCCAGCAGATTCGCCGTCATTATGCTGACTATGTTATCATAACGACTCGAACTACCCTGCCATTCGTTCCTCCTTTTCGGCCCGCGCGGGACCGGCAAGACCACGTGGTTGAGACATGTGCTGCCCAACGCGCTGTGGTTCGATCTGCTGCGGACGCAGACCCTCTTCCTTCCCTCACATCGTCCACGGCGCGCGCAGGGGGCGGCGCAGCAGACGGGCGGCGGTGTCGTCGCCGACGATGGTTTCACGCACGGGATCCCACGCGATGCGGCGCCCGGTGCGGATGGCGATGTCGCCGAGGTGGCTCATGATGTCGGACTGCACGGCCGAATCTATATCGCTGGCGGGCTGGCGGCGCGTCCGAACGGCCTGGACGAAGTTCCGGTGATGGTTGTTGTCCTGCAGCAGGCGCACGTCAGCCGGCTTGAGTTTGAGCTTGAGCAGCGAAGCCGGTTCGGCCGCAATCCCGCCGCGGGAGGCAGCCACCCAGCCTTCCGTGCCGACGAAGGTGGTCTTGTCGCCGCCGGTTCGCAGCGTGAATTCGACGCCGCTTGCATACCGGCCGCGAAGGTCCCAGTCCACGATGGTGTCGAAAAGCCCTTCACACGGAATGACACCCGTCCCCTCAATCTCCACGGGCGTATGCGGATAGCCCCAGTGCGCGATATCCAGCGGGTGTGCCCCCCAACCGGCGATGAAGCCCAGCGCGTAGTCGTAGATGAACCACCGCCCCTGCCCCATGACACGGTCATGGGTGTAGGGAGCGACCGGCGCAGGCCCCAACCACAGGTCATAGTCCAGCCCCGCAGGCACGGGCTGCGGCTCCGACTTCCCGCCGGTGCTCCCGTTCGGAGCCACGACGTTAATCGCCTTCAACTCGCCGATATACCCATTCCGCACCAGTTCGCAGGCGAACGCGCAGTGCGTGTTGAACGACCGCTGCTGTGTGCCGTACTGGAAGACCGCGCCGAAGCGGTGCACGGCCTGCCGCAGCGCCAGGTTCTGCTCGACGCTGACACCCAGCGGTTTCTCGACGTACACGTCCTTGCCGGCTTTGACGGCGGCAAGAGCCAGCGGCACGTGCCAGTGGTCCGGGGTCGCAATGACGACGGCGTCAATGTCGGGGCGGGCCAACAGCTCGCGGAAGTCGTTGTAGGCCTTTCCATTCCCCCCCATCCGCGCGGCGGCTGCCTCGCGCCGGGATTGGATGGGGTCGCAAGCCGCAAGGGACTGCGCCCCCTCCACGCCCAGGAATCCGGTCAGCAATCCGCCCCCCTGCCCCCCCACGCCAATATGGCCCAGCGTCACCCGATTGCTCGGAGCTTGCTGGCCGAAAACCGTGGACGGCACGATGGTCGGCGCCGCCACGGCCGCACCGGCCACCGTGGCGACGCCCTGCAGGAACGAACGACGGCTCAGCCCGGCGACTTTCATGCCTTGCTCCACTGTCGCAGCCGCCTGGCCGAGGTCCGGACGCTCTCCGCGCCCGCCACTTCCAGTGTCGTCGCGCCCTTGAAACCGCTCTTCAGCAGCGCCTGCACGACGGCGGGCACGCCCACCACGCCGTCGCCGAGCGCGATGATGGACATGCCGCAGCCGGTCTGCTTGCCGCGCTGCGCCTCCCACTCCGCCGGGATGTCCTTCCAATGCACGTGCCGGATGCGCTTGCCGAACGTCCTGACGTAGTCCAGCGGCTCGGCGCCGCCCAGCCAGCTGTTGCCGGTGTCGAGGCAGAGCCCCACGGTCTCCTCGTGGCCAAGCTTCTCGAGCAGGTCCCCCAGCAGCTTCACGGAGTCGGTGACCGGCCCGTGCGTCTCCAGCAACAGGTGTACGCCCAGCTCCTCGGCCCAACGGATGGGCGCCTCGAGCTTCTCGCGAATCGAGAAGATGCGCTCCGCCGTCGTGAGGCCGTGCCCGAAGGCCGTCTTCGGGTCGCCCTCGGTCGTGATGACCTCCTTGATGCCGAGCAGGTGCGCCAGCCGGATGGCCTTGATGACCTGGAACGTGCCGTACACCTCGGGGCTGGCCGCGTCGAGCAGGTTGGCGTGGGCGCAGACGGTGCTGAGCTTCAGCTTGTGCCGGCGCGCCATGTCGCGGATCGCCGCCGGGTGGCTATCGAGGCTCACCGAGGCGGCGAAGCCGAACTCCACGCCCAGCGAGGCGCCATCGTGGTTGTCGGTCAGGTCGGCGTAGTCAATGCCCAGCTCGCGAATCGCCGCGAACTGACGTTCCATGGGCGTGAACGGTTCCACCAGCGCGAAACACCCGATCTTCATGCGTGCGGTTCCTTTCCTGTTTACGGTTTCGTTTCCCCGAGAATCTCCAGCTCCCGGATGGCGGGGCTGGGACCGTGCGCGGCGGTGATCTTCAGCTCCACCGCCTGGCAAACCACGGGCGCCGGCAGCGCGACGACCAGCACGTTGTCCTGGTAGACGGCGTTGGCCACGCGGTGCGCCACCTTGTCGTCGCACAGCACTTCGAAATCCTTCGGCGCGTACTCGTGATGCACGAAGCCGGTGATGCGCAGGGCACAGACTGTCGCCGGGGCCTTCAGCGCCACGCGCAGGCGGTAGAGTGGCCGGTTGTCGGTTTCGTCCCAGTAGGTTCCGAGGTTGCCGTCAATGGCCGCGCCGTCGCCCCCCGCCTGGCCGTCGGACTCGACATCGTCGGGACTCGTGGCCGTCGCGCCGCGGGCGAGGTTCGCCCACACATCCAGCACGGCCAGGCCGGCCAGGGCCTCGCCGCGAATCGCCGCGTCGTCGGTGCCGGCCATGACGGCCTGCAGCGCCGCCTTGCGCGCGGCCGGCGGGCGACTCGTGTCGTGCACCGCCAGGTTCGCGACGCCGCGCAGCGCCAGGAGCTTCGTCTTCGCATCGGCCGTCTTGCCGGCCACCGCCAGGAGATCGTCCAGCGGGGCGGCGTCGGGCCAATCGGCGAGGGCGCGCACCGCGGCGAGCTGCGTCTCCGGGGCCGGGTCGCGCGCCGCCGCGCGCAGGGCCTCCAGCGCTTCCGTCCCGCCCGCCAGGCCCAGCACAGCCAGCAGCGGCGGCTGGCGGGCAGCCGGCGCCTTCTTCAGGGCCTGCACCACGGGCGCCGCCGACCGCAGCCGGCGGCAGATGCTCCCGAGGGCCGCCTGCATCGCCGCCTGGTCGCCGGCGGGGGCCTCGGCCAGCTTCGCGAGCAGGGCGTCACAGGTCGCCGCCGTGCCGAGGTCACCGAGCGCCTTGAAGCACTCGCGCCGGACGGCCGGCTCGCCGCCGCCCGCGATCTGCAGCAAGGCCGGCGCCGTCGCGACCGCGTTGCGTGCGGTCAGCACCCGCACGAGCACCACCTGCAGCTCCGGCGCCGCACGGGGCAGCGCGCCGGCCAGGGCCGCGTCCACGCCCGCGCCGCGCAGGCTGCGCAAGCTGTTGCCCAGCAGGGGCTGTTCCGCCGCGGCCAGCGCGGCGCCCGCCGTCACCAGCGCGTCGACGGTGGAAGCGTCGCCGAGCGCACCGGCCGCCGCCAGCGCCGCGGCGCGGACGTCCGCGTTGGGGCTGCGCAGCGCCTGGAGCACGCCGGGCAGGGCCGCGGTCTGGCCGCTTGCCGGCAGCAGCGTCAGCACCTGCCCCTGCACATCCTCCGGCAGCGTTTCCAGCTGGCGCGCCACGTGCCCCAGCGCCACGGCGCCGTCCTTGCCGGACAGCGCTTGTACCGCCGCCGCGCGCAGCGCCGCGTCAGCGCCGGTCAGGGCGGACACGACCAGCGCGCTGCCCTCGGCGCCGGCGCACGCGACGCGGCCGGCAAAGGCCGCCAGGCGCAGCACGCGTGGCTGATCGGCCGCCGCGAGCGACTCGTAGACGGGGCGGGCGGCCGGCAGATCGCCCGCGGCGCGCAGGCTGTCGGCCGCGCGCAGCAGCGCCAGCGACCGGGCCGCGCGGCACGCGTCCGGAACGGCGGCGGCCTGCAGCGCCTTCAGGGCGGGACTGCCGCCGATGCGGCCAAGCGCGTCCAGCGCGGCGGCGACGACAGCGGCGTCGGGATCGGCCAGCCGGGCCGCCAGCGCGGGCACGGCTGCGGCCTCGCCGCGGCTGCCCAGGGTATGCGCAAGCTCGACGG
>CAYOBW010000406.1:0-5251 GCA_964402115.1 uncultured Victivallales bacterium | reverse complement strand
CATAAAGAAACAGCCCGCGCTCGACGAGCGCGGGCTGCACGGCAAACACACGCAAACGATCGCGCGGTCCGGAACTTACAGCGCGAAGTGGTCGCGCAGGGCCTTGACCATATCGGTCCGCTCCCACGGGAAGATGTTGCGACCGAAGTGGCCGTAGGCCGCCGTCTTCTGGTACGACCAGCCCTTGGGCGTCTTCAGGCCCAGGCTCTCGATGATGGCCGCCGGGCGGAAATCGAAGAGCTTGCCCTTCTCCAGAACCTTCTGCAGCTCGTCGTCCTCGCGCACGCCGGTGCCGTACGTGTCCACGTTGATGCTGAGGGGCTTGGCCACGCCGATGGCGTAGGCCACCTGGATTTCGCACTTCTCGGCCAGGCCGGCGGCGACGATGTTCTTCGCCACGTAGCGGCCGAAGTAGGCCGCCGAACGGTCCACCTTGCTGGGATCCTTGCCGGAGAACGCGCCGCCGCCGTGACTGCCCACGCCGCCGTAGGTGTCCACGATGATCTTGCGCCCGGTCAGCCCGCAGTCGCCGTGCGGGCCGCCGATGACGAACTTGCCGGTGGGGTTGATGAAGTACTGCGTCGTGTCGCGCAGCAGGCCGGTCGGGCCGAGCACCTTCTTCGCCACGGCGATCAGGTCTCCGGTGATCTGCTCGAGCGGCACGTCGTCGGTCTGGTGCGAGATCACGATGCAGGTGATGTGCTCGGGCCGGCCATTGACATGCTTCACGGAGACCTGCGACTTCGCATCCGGACGCAGGTACGGGATCTTCTTCTGCTTGCGGATCTTCTGCAGCACGTCCAGGAGGCGGTGGCTGAAGACGATCGGCGCCGGCATCAACTCCGGCGTGGCGTCCGAGGCATAGCCGAACATCATGCCCTGGTCGCCCGCGCCCTGCAGCGCGAAGCGCTGCTTGCCCTTGCCGCGGCTCACGCCGCGGTTGATGTCGGGGGACTGCGGATGAATGCGGCAGATGTACTCGAACGTGCGGCAGCAGAACTCAAGCTCCTCGCGGTCGTAGCCGATGCCCTTCACCACGTTGCGGACGATCTTCTCGGGGTTGATTTTCTCCCACCCGCGGCAGGTGACTTCGCCGGCATTGACGACCAGGTTGGTCGTCGCCAGCGTTTCACACGCCACGTGGGCCTCGGGATCCTGCTTCAGGCAGGCGTCGAGAATGGCGTCCGAGATCTGGTCGCAGACTTTATCCGGATGTCCCTCCGAGACGGACTCCGAAGTGAAAACATGGTCAACTTTCAACTTGCTCATCTGTGCGTTCTCCCTGGTTGCCGGACGTCGAAGCGACCCGCTCCGGCCCCGCGCGAAGCCTTATACCGCCGCGCAAGGGTGTATAGGTATACCACAATCCCGCGGGAGAGCGGAAGCGGAAAAGGCCGGGTGCTTGACTGACCGCCGCATTCTGCCATGATGGAGACGTGGATGGTATCCTCCAAGTCGCGGATCTTGGCCGGCGCGCCTATGGGCCCGTGCTGGCCCTGCAGGAGCAGCTCGTGGCCGCACGCCAGCGCGACGAGCGGCCCGACACACTCCTGTGCGTGGAGCATACGCCGGTCTACACCCTGGGCCGCGCCGCGAACCGCGCGCACATCCTACTGCCTCCTGACGAGTTACAGCGACGCGGTATCGAGGTTTTCGAGATCGGCCGGGGCGGCGACGTGACCTACCACGGCCCGGGCCAGCTGGTGGTGTACCCGATCCTCAAACTGGACGGGGCGGAGCGCCGCGTGCTCTGGTACGTCGGCTGCCTGGAGCAGACCATCGTCCGCGTGCTGGCCGACTACGGCATTGCCGCCACGCTGGACCGGCAGAACCGGGGCGTGTGGGTGGGCGACGCGAAGATCGCCGCCCTGGGCGTGCGCATCACGCGGCACGTCACCATGCACGGCTTTGCGCTTAACGTCGCCGTGGAGCTCGGCTACTATGCCGGGATTGTGCCGTGCGGGATCGCCGACCGGGGCGTGACGTCGCTCAACCGCTTCGTCCCCGGCGTCACGCTGGCCGACGCGCAAAGCCGCGTCCGGGAGCGCTTCATGCAGGTATTCGGTTACACGGATTGGGAGCCCGCCGCGCTGTGAACACGCCCGACACCGACAGGGCGCCACGACCCCGCAAGCCCGACTGGCTGAAGGTGCGCCTCGGCACGGGGCCGGGGTTCGCCGCCATGCGACAGATCGTGAACCAGGGCGGGCTGCACACCGTGTGCCAAGAGGCCATGTGCCCCAACCAGGGCGCCTGCTGGGAGCATGGCCGGGCCACGCTGCTGATCCTGGGCGAGTCATGCACGCGCGGCTGCGCCTTCTGCGGCGTCAAGCCGTCCGCCGGGGGACCGTGCGATACGGAGGAACCCGCGCGGGTGGCGGAGGCGGCACGGGCCATGGGCCTGAAGGCCCTCGTCATCACGTCCGTCACCCGCGACGACCTGCCGGACGGCGGCGCCGGGATCTGGGCGGCCACCGTGCGGCGCGTGCAGGAGGCGGTGCCGGGCATTCTCGTCGAGGTGCTGGTGCCCGATTTCGGCGGCAGCGCAGCCGCCCTGCGGCAGGTGCTCGACACGCGCCCCGCCGTGTTCGGCCACAACCTCGAAACCGTGCCGCGCCTTTACCCGACCGTACGGCCGGGCGCGGGCTACCGGCGCTCGCTTGACGTGCTGGGGGCGGCGCACGCGGCGGGGCTGCTCGCCAAGACCAGCCTCATGGTGGGCGTGGGCGAAACGGATGCCGAAGTCGCCGCCACGATGCGCGACGCGCACGCGGCGGGGTGCGAGATTCTCTACGTGGGCCAGTACCTGCAGCCGACGCGGCGCCACCTGCCCGTCACGCGGTACGTGGAGCCCGCGCAGTTCGAAGCTTACCGGCGCATGGGCCAGGAGCTGGGCTTCGGCGTGACGATCGCCGGCCCGCTCGTGCGCAGTTCCTATCACACCGAAGAGCAGGCCGCCTATGTGGCGCAGCGCCTGCGGGAGAACGTCGCATGATCCAGCACTACACCCTCAACGACGCGGCCGTGCTCGCGGAGCGCATCCGCCGGCCGTTTCACGCCAACTACTACGCCATGTACGCCAGCACCTTCGGCGGCATCGTCACGGACCCGCTGCTGATGAGCGTGCCGATCGACGACCACATGGTGCACCGCGGCGACGGCGTCTTCGAGACGTTCAAGTGCCACGCCGGCCGGGTGTACAACATGTGGGCGCACCTCGAGCGGCTAACCGTGTCGGCCCGCGCCATCCATATCCGCATACCCTGGACCCTGGCCGAGCTGGGCACGCTGACCGTCGCCACCGTCCAGGCGGGACGGCAGCGCGATGCGCTGGTGCGGCTATTCATCTCGCGCGGTCCGGGCAGCTTCGGCGTCAATCCGTACGACTGCGCGGAGCCGGGCCTGTACATCGCCGCCATCAAGCTCGACCTGCCATTCATGGAGAAGCACCCGGAAGGCGCCAGCGTCATGCTCAGCGCGCTGCCGGCCAAGCCGCCGTTCTTCGCCGGCATCAAGAGCTGCAACTACCTGCCGAATGTCCTGATGAAGAAGGAGGCCGTGGACGCGGGGGTGGACTTCGTGATCTCGCTGGATACCGCCGGCCACGTCGCGGAGGGCGCCACCGAGAACATCGGCATCGTCACGCGCGACCGCGAACTGCTGTTTCCGAAGCTCGACGGCGTGCTCTGCGGCACGACCATGATGCGCGTCATGGAACTCGCCGACAAGTCCGTGGAGCGGTCGTTGGTGTCCCGCGTCGCTTTTGCCGACCTGACGCCGCAGCAGGTGCACACGGCGGAGGAGGTGCTCATCGTCGGGACCACGCCGAATGTCACGTTTGTGCGCACGTTCGATGGCCGGCGCGTGCATGGCGGCAAGCCGGGACCCGTGTACGCGCGCCTGAGCGCGCTGCTGCTGGACGACATCCATCACAACCGGGCCCTGCAGACCCCCGTCGAGGGGCTGAGCGCCTGACACGCACCCGCGGAGAGCACGCCATGACTGTCGCCAGCCGGCCCCCGCCCCCCCCCGCCGCCACGCTGCACGCGCGACGTCTCGCGCGCTTCCGGGAAGCGGGGCTCTACCTGGTCACGTCCGAGGCGCTCTCCGCGGGCCGCTCCACGCTGGAGATCGTGCGGGCGGCGCTGGATGCCGGCGTGACCCTCTTCCAGCTGCGTGAGAAGGAGCGCCCGCTGCGGTCGCTCTGCGCGCTGGCCGAGGATGTGCGCCGGCTCACCGCGCGTTACGGGGCCCTGCTCATCGTCAACGACCGCCTCGATGTCGCGCTCGCTGTCGGCGCGGACGGCGTACACCTCGGCCAGGATGACCTGCCCCTGCCCCACGCGAGGCGCCTGGCGCCCGACCTGATCCTGGGCGCCTCCACGCATAACACCGCGGAAGCCGAGCAAGCGCAGGCGGAGGGCTGCTCGTACGTCAACATCGGACCGCTGTTCCCCACGGGCACCAAGGCGTGGAGCAGCGCCTTCCTCGGCGTGGAGGGGCTGCGCGCCATCGCGCCGCATGTGCGCGTGCCTTTCACGGTCATGGGCGGGATCAAACTCCACCATGTGCCGGAGTTGCGCGCCGCCGGCGCAACCACGCTCGCGGTCGTCACGGCCGTCACGGCAGCCCCCGACCCGGGAGCCGCCGCCCGGGCCCTGCTCACTGCCATGCGCGCAGGCTGAATCCACGCTGCCCGCGGCCCCTGGCGGGACGTCTGCAAACCCGGCAACGGAGCGGCGGGGGCAGCCGGGACGCTCGGAAGGACCACCGACAGCAACGTCTCCCACACGCGCCCGCAGCCCTGCCGCGGGGCGCCTCCGCAAGCCCATGGCGCCCCCTGCCGTCCTGCCGCCGGCCCCCCAGCCGTACCCCAGCGCCGCGGCGCTGGCGGTTTTTGAAGAGCTGGGGGCGCACTCGTTCTGCAGGAGAACTCGTCTACATACTGCCCAATCTGTTCTTTCCATGCGTCAGCGGCTCGCGAGGACGCTCGCCCCCCAATGCCGTTTCCGCACCTCCGGCTTGACCAAACACCATGGGCGAGCGTCCTCGCGAGCCGCTGACGCGTACCAGTTGCAGGAGGCGGTGGCAGAACCGGACAACTCCCGCAGTTTGAGGGGCGCACTCCCGACTGGCCAGACCGTTGCGGCCTGTGGTATCGTGCGCGCGTCGAGTCACCCTAACAGCACGGTGCGAAAGGTGGGGTCTGCATGAAATGGTTTTACGCCGAACAGGGGAAATCGTGCGGCCC
>CAYOBW010000405.1:0-5285 GCA_964402115.1 uncultured Victivallales bacterium | reverse complement strand
CCTACCTCACTATCAGCAACGTTCCCCGCGGGGCGCCGACGAGCACGTCGAGCACCCCCGTTCCGCCAAACCACCGGTCGTCCATGTGCGCGGCGCGGCTGGCCGTGGAGCCGTACGTGCCGCGCTCCTGCCGCGCCCAGGCGCCCCGGCCGATGTCGTACAGGTAGAGATCCTGCACCTTCTCGGCTACGCCGTCCTCAAGCTCGATCCTGCCCCGCGCTGTCCCGTCGGTCTCGAGGTAGACGGAGGTCGCGTCGTGGATCGCCCCGCCCGCCGCTGCCACGGCGGCGACGTAGATCTCGGCGTCTTGCCCCACCAGCGTGTGGCCGGCGCCGGTCGCGTGCTCCTTATTGAGGCGGAACCCCGCCCGCGTGCCGAGGTCGTTCTTCCGGAACTCGGTGCCGCCCCCGTGGGTGTTGGGGCCGGCGCCGCCCCAGAGCTCGAGGTGCATGGGCACGCCGAGGTACAGGTCGCTGCGGGCGCAGTTCCACTTGAGGATCAGGCGGCCCGGCCCGCTGATGTCGCCGCGGATGTGGCCGTTGCCCGTGCCCAGGGTCTCGCTGAGGTCCACCCCGCGCTGCGTCGAGCCGTCCCACACGAGATTGGTCGCCAGCACCATGTCCACCAGGGAGAGGCAGCGCAGGTCGGCCCCCCACAGGCCGGCGGCGCCGCGGACGTAGAACTGGGCGTTGCCGCCGCCGGGCAGCGTCTGCCACGTCAGCTTCGCGTTGGGCACGCTGCCCGGGACGATCGCGATGTTGCGCGCGGAGGTGTACGTCTTGCGGAACGCGCCCAGCGTCCGGTTGCCGTTGAGCTGGTAGTACGACGCGGCCGCCGCGGTGGAGAGCAACGCGTCGCCCGCGCCGTCGGGGAAGCCGTTGTCCGCGGTGTAGTTGAGCGGGTCGTCCCAGTTCGCCGCGACGCTGGCGTTGCCCGCGGTCGTGCCATCGTACTCGTAACTCCTGGCAAACGCGGCCGTCGTCGCGGTTCCCAGCGCCGGAGCGGCCTGCCGGTAGTTGACCAGCGCGCCGGCGCCCGCGTATTCGTACACGGCCACGCCGTAGGTCGTCGCCCGCGACAGCCCCGTGACCGCCACCGTATCGCCCGCCCCGGCATGGACGACGACGTTGCCGTCGCCGAGGTAAGCGCCGGCGCCGAAGAGGGGACTGGCCGCATAGGCCAGCCCGTCCGCCGGCGCGACGCTGACCGGGCCGCCCGCGCGCAGCACGACCAGCCGCCCCTCGCCGTTGCCCGGGGTCCAGCTCACGACCATGGCCGAGCTGGTCACGGCGGAGAAGACCACGTTCGAGGCTTGCCACGGTTCGGTGTAGAACTCGATGTCGGGCGAGTAGGCTGTCCCCACGGCGTTGGACGCCCAGCCGCGGGCGTACAGGTGCGCGGCGACCGGCAACCCCGTCTGCGTCTGCGTGAAGACGCCCTGCCACGCGCCGGCCTCGGCCTGCGGGTGCTCGGTCGGCGCGGGCGATGCGCCCCAGACGGTGCCGTAGTGTGTGACGGCCGCGCCGCCGTCGACGGCCAGCGTGGCGCCGAGCAGCGCGCTGTCGGTGCCGATGTCCGCCGCCGTCGGGTAGGTCATCACGGGGGCAATCGGCCAGGCCGTGGGCTGCGCGGCCGCCATGACGCCGGCGTGGTTGAGCACGGCCCACACCCGGTCGTTGGCCGTGTCGACGCCATGGCGCCCCGGCGTAGTCTCGCCCGCCCAGGCGGCAGCGCCCATGAACTGCGGGGCGTTCGTGCCCGCGTTGCCCCAGACGGCGTCCACCCAGACCCCGTTCTGCCGCCAGACCAGGCGGGCGTCACCCTCGCCACCAGGGAGGCTGGCGGGGTCGTAGTTCAGCTGCAGGACGAAGGTCTCGCCATCCACGCCCGCGACGCTCACCACGTCGCTGCCCACATCCGCAGCGCCCGCCTGCGCGCCCGGGTAGGTTACGGACACGGTCCTGGCCGGGCCCCGATTCGTGCCTGCGGCGAAGGTGACGGTCGTGTCGAACGCAGCGAGCGTGCCCGCGCCCGGGGCGTCGGTGGTCGACAGTCCGCCGAGGTCGCCGCCGGCGGGGACGCTGGCGGTCTGGGGCGTGTCGCCGGGCGCCGTCCGGCCGGTCACGCTGCCCTGCAGGGCGTAGGTCAGGGTTTGCGGCGCCGCCAGCCCGTTGACCGTGGCGCCGTGCAGGATTTTTCCATCCAGCGTAAGCGCCAGGACGCCTTCCACCGGCGCGCCGTTGAGCAGGTTGTCCAACCCGCCCAGCGTGGCGAACGCCACCCGGTTGGTCCCCGCGGGTACGGTGTCGTGCAACGCCAGGCCGGTGACTGTCCATGCCCCGTTGGGGCCGTTGGCGATCGCGCGGGCCGTGACGGCGCCGGCGTCGCCGCCCGCCTCGGCGGTCACGGTCACCGTGTCGCCGGCCGGCAGTGCGCCGCTGCCGGGGACGACCGTCAGCACGGCCGGCGGCACCGACGCCCCCACCGTCAGGAGGCCCTTGCCGAAAAGCCAGCCGAAGGCGCCGCCGGTGTAGAGGCCGTCCGTGACCGGGGCGCCGTCCACGACCAGCCGGGTCACGGCCTGCGTGGTGCCGTTCAGGTCCAGCGCCAGGCGGGACGCCGTCACGACATAAAGCGTCGACAGGCGCGCGAAGACGTCGGGCGCATCGAGGCGCACCCACAGGCCCCGGCCGGTGCCGAGCCCGCCGTAGTTCGACGCCGTGCACCCGGTGGCGTCGAGCGTGACGTCGCCCGTGCCGAAGGCGCCGGCGGACTTCACGGCCAGTTGCACGAGCGCCTGCACGCCGTGGCCGGCTCCGTAAGCGGTGTTCAGCACGTGCCGTACCAGCGTGCCGCCGCTGTACGTGTTCGTGCCGTTCACGCCGAATTTGAACAGCCGCACGTTGGACCCGTCGTTGTTGGCCAGGTTCAGCGTGAGCTTGCCGGGGCCGCTGATCGTGCCCCCAAGCACGCCCACGGCCGCATCGCTCTGCCGGGCCGTCCCGGTGAAGACGTTCAAATCCGACTTCAGCTCCAGGTCGACGTCGAAGCCGCAGCGCAACGCGGTGAAGCGGGTGATGGCACTGTGCAGGTAGAAGTTGGCGGGGTTCGCGCCGTTGTCGAAGACGAGCTTCCCCCCGCCGGCGCCCTTGCGGACATAGATAACCACGTTCGCGCTGCGCGCGTAGAACTCGCCGACGGTGACGGTGCCGTCGATGGTCGTCGTCGTGTCGATCGAGGTCCGCTCCTCGATGCTGACGATTTCGTTCGAAGCGTTGAGCGGGGCCGCCCCGCTCTGCCACTTGTCGTCGGTGTTATACGTGAAACTGCCCGCCTCGAGAAGGGTCTTGTGATCGGCGACCGCCGCGGGGCGCGGGTCTTTCCAGTGGGTCAGGGCGCCACGGGCAGCGCCGGCCATGCCGATGCCCGTCGCCAGCAGTCCGGCGGCAAGGGCACGTAGCCACCCACAGCCGGTGGACCGCCCCCGAAAGTGGGAAATCCCACTTCCAGCCGATCCTGCCCCGACACGCCGGACCTGTTGCATTGCCAGCCCTCCTCCCTCGCCGTCACCCCGAGCCGCGTCGTTCCACCCTGGACACACGGGGTCGCATGCCCACGGCAACTGTCCAGTGGAACCGGAACCCTGGACTCGTTTCCACACCTGCCCAAACCCTGCGCGGTGAATGTGCAGGCGGTGCGAGTGCGTCACTAGAAAAGTGTCAGCATCCCGGTCTGCCTGCGACCGTGGCCCGCACACGCACCGTACCTGCTGCGTCGACTGCCAATGACCATTAGCATATCTTGTTGCCGATGCGTACGGAAGAGATTATTATGTAACGTAAATAAGGGCGTTTTGTACAGGGGCCAGGGAAGGGGGCCGGAGACGGTGCGCACCATGCAACAGGGAAACGGGCGGTTGGCGCCACCACCTGCCCCGCCCCGGTCCGGGGTGCCGCGGGCGCCGCGCGTCATCCTGGCGCTGGCGTGGCACGAACTGGACCACCTCGTGGGCGCTTCACGGTATGCTCGGGAACACGGTTGGAGCCTCCGGTTCGTGCCACCGGGCGACGAGCATCGGATCAAGCCGGGTGACGTTGACGGGGTCATTTGCCAGCTGCACGAGGGCCAGCCCGTGCATGCGCGCCGCGTCCTGGCGCTGCGCGTGCCCAGGGTCGAAATGAGCATCTTCTTCCCGCGCGTCCGTCTTCCGCGGATCATGCCCGACTTCGTGCTGGCCGGCCGGCAGGTGGCCGAACACTTCCTGGCGAACGGTTTCAGGCAGATCCTCTTTCTGGGGCACGCGGCTGAGGTGGCGGGGGAGAACACGTTCTACCGCGGCCTGGCGGAGGCGTTGACGCGCCAGGGGCCGGGCACCAGCGTCGAGATCGTGTGCTGGGGAGGGGGACGCGCCCCCCAGGCCATGCTGCCGGACCACCGCATTGCCTACGACGAGACATCCGCGCAGTCGCGGGATCGCCTGCTCGGCATCCTGGGTCGTTTGCCCCGTCCCCTGGCCGCGTTCGTCGCGGATGTCGGCCATGCCGTCGATCTGCACGACGCCTGCCGCGACCTGGGTCTCGCCATCCCCGAGGAGGTCGCCATCGTCACCTGGACCCACCACCCGGCCGAGAGCGAACTGACCGATGTGCGGCTTTCGAGCGTGGTCATGGACTACGAACGCCAGGCCTACGAGGCCGCCGCCGTGCTTGACCGCCTGATGCGCGGCGAGGCCGTTGAGCCTGGGATCCGGCGCATCGCCTGCTCGAACCTGGTCGTGCGCGAGAGCAGCAACACGCACGCGGTGGAACACCTCGACGTCGCCCGCTCCCTTTCCTACATCGCCCGGCACCTGACCGATCCTGAGCTGTGCGTCAAGCGCATCGTCACGGAAATCGGCATGTCGCGCACGAACCTCTACGCGCGCTTCCGCCAGCACATGGGCATGTCGATTGCCACTTACCTCAAGCGCGCTCGCCTGGCGTACGCCAAGGAGCTGCTCGCCGCCACGTCCCGGCCGATCGGGTCCATCGCCAGGGAGTGCGGCTACGGCAGCAGCCAGATCCTGACCCGCACGCTGACACGCGAAGAGGGCACGACGGCCCGGCACTATCGCAAGGCCCACCGCCCGCCGGTGACGGGCGCCCCGTAACCGCGGGCGCCAGCAGTGTGGCTTTCGGTCGGTCCTAGCTCTTCCGCGCGCACTTAGTAACCGTCGCGGATTTGTCGCTGCCTGCGCGCCGAAACGGCGGAGACCGCCGTCTCCAACGCACGTGGAGCCGGCCGTC
>CAYOBW010000404.1:0-5331 GCA_964402115.1 uncultured Victivallales bacterium | reverse complement strand
GCGGCCTTTCGGCGGGTTCAGGGCAGGGCGGTGCCCTATCCGGGGCAACACCCGATAGATCTCAGTGGGATAAGATGCGTTTGCCCTGCCAGCGTTCCGGACTTGCGACGCTCCCGTGCTCACGGTACGGTACGCCTTCGAGAGCCGGGGCGTGGCGTCCGGGCAAGCCGTTGGCGCGTGAGGAAGGAGGCGGGCATGGCCATTCAGGTGACGGTGTGGGGCGAGAATCTGCACGAGCGGCAGAACGCGGTGGTGGCGGCGGTTTACCCGCGCGGGATGCACACATGCATCGCGGAGGCGCTGCGCGTGGACGAGGACCTCGTCGCGCGCACGGCCACGCTGGAAGAGCCGGAGCACGGGCTGACGGCGGAGGTGCTGGCGGCGACGGACGTGCTGGTGTGGTGGGGGCACAAGGGGCACGGTCTCGTCGCGGACGCCGTCGTCGAGCGCATCCAGCAGCGGGTGTGGCAGGGGATGGGGTTGATCGTGCTGCACTCCGCCCACTTCTCGAAGATCTTCAAGCGGCTCATGGGGACGGGCTGCAGCCTGACCTGGCGCGAGGCGGGGGAGCGGGCGCGGGTGTGGGTCTGCAACCCAGGCCACCCGATTGCGCAGGGCGTGGCCCCGTACTTCGAGCTCGAGCACGAGGAGATGTACGGCGAGCCGTTCGCCATCCCCAATCCCGACGAGGTTGTGTTCCTCTCCTGGTTCCAGGGCGGCGAGGTGTTTCGCAGCGGCTGCACGTTCAAGCGCGGCAACGGCAAGATCTTCTACTTCCAGCCCGGCCACGAGACCTACCCGACCTACCACCAGCCCTCCGTGCAGCGCGTCCTGCGCAACGCCGTGCGCTGGGCCCGTCCCGAGGGCGGGTGCTGGGTGGATGCGTGCCCGAACATTCCCCCCGAGCGCGCCCCCGAGCCGATCACCGTCCGCGGCCCGACGATCCACAAGCCGGGCGAGGAGGGGTACCGGTAGGGATCTGGCCCGCTCACGTCCTCCTCTTCACGACCGGCGGGCGCACGAGGAGCAGGCGCAGGAGGTCGCTCCGGGCGTCGGTCCAGAGGATGCGCAGGGGGCGCTCGACGGGGCGCGCGTGGCGGGCGACGTCGGGTAGGCGCGTCCACTCCGGCCGGCGCGTCAGGACTATCCAGCTCGATGGAATCGGCAGCGGCGGCTCGCCGCCCGCGGGCGCCCAGACCGCTTCCCAGCCCAGGCGTTCGGCCAGGCCCAGCAGCAGCGGCCGGAAGTCGAGGAAGCGGTTCGAGATGTTCACCGCGAGCAGCGAGTCGGCGTCGCGCAGGTGCCGGGCGTAGAGCGCAAAGGCCTCGAGCGTCAGCAGGTGCACGGGCACCGAGTCGCCCGAAAACGCGTCGAGCACGAGCACATCGTACTGCTGCGAGCCGCCCTCCCGCCATTCCCGCTCCATGGCCAGGCGCGCGTCGCCCGGCACCACCTCGACCTGCCCCTGGCAATCGCGCAGGTAGCTGAAGCGCGTCTGCGCGAGCCGCGTGACGGCCGGGTTGATCTCGTAGAAACGCAGCGTGTCGCCGGCCGCGGCGTAGGGCGCCAAGGCGCCCGCGCCGAGCCCCGTGACGCCGATGCGCAGCGACGGGGGCGGTCGTCCCTCCGCCGCGGCGCGCAGGAGGCGCGGGTGGTACTCCATGGCCAGCCACACGCCGGTGCCCGGGCCGTAATACCCGGTTGCGGTGCGCCGCCGCTCGGGCGACACGAACTGGATGCCGTGGTTGATCCGCCCGTGCCGCAGCAGCAGATGGTGCCGTTCGGGGTCGTTCCGGTAACGCTCCTGCACGCGCACGACACCGAAGAAGTTGCGCTCCGTCGCCAGCGTATCCGCGGCCGATTGGCGTATGTCCAGGAACAGGGCGCCCTCCGTGGCCAGGAATACGCCGGCCACGACCAGCGGCGGCCAGGCCCGCAGCCGGGCGAGGGACGTGCGGCGCAGCGCCACGGCCAGCCCCGCCGCCAGCGCGGCCGCGAGCAGCGTTCGCCGCGCGAGGCCGCCCGTGCCGGTCAGCCAGTCCGGCGGCGCGCCCAGCGCGTGCGCGGCGCGCGGCAGGAGCGCGTGGCAGAGGAGCAGGAGCGCCACCGCGCCGAACGCGCCAAGGCCGACGTGGAAGCCCGAGCGCCGGTCCGTGGCGAGCACGCCGGCCAGCGTCAGCCAGGTCGCCAGCACGGCCAGCGGCAGCTCCCAGTAGCCCTTGAGCCAGAGCGGCGCCGCGACGGCGACGAGCACGCCGCCGAGGGCGCCGCCTGTCGCGATCAGCAGGTAGTACAGCGTGAGGTGGGAAGGGGCGGGGCGCGCCGCGGCCAGCTCGCCGTGGCACACGAGGCCGAGCAGCGTGAGGAGCAGCGTCAGGGAGCCGATCTGCCAGCCGATGGGCAGGACCATGCCATGCTGCCGTACGACGAGGTCCGCCACCGTGACGAGCGCGGCCACGGCCGGCAGCACCGCGCGCGGATACCAGCGGGGGCCGTCGAAGGCGAGGATGAAAGTCAGCAGGTAGAGCGCGAGGGGCAGCACCCACAGGAAGGGCACCGCCGCGATGTCCTGGCAGAGGGCGTTGGTCACGCCGAGGAGCAGGGCCGTCGAACAGGCGGGCAGCAGCAACCAGGCGGCGACGGCGCGGAGGGGCGGGCGGGGGAGGGGGGGGGCGGGTTCGGTCGTGGGGGGCGGGGCTTCGACCTGGCAGCGCGTGCGCGGCCGCCCGCACCGCCACGCGCCTGCCGCGAAGAGGGCGAAGGCCCCGCTCCACAGCCAGGCCTGCGCGGGCAACGGGAGCCAGGGTTCGACCGCAAAGGGATAGGACAGCAACCCCAGCAGCGAGCCGGCGTTGGAGAGCGCGTAGAGCCGGTAGGGCTGGCCGCCGGCCGGCGTCTCGCTGCGCCAGCGCTGCAGCAGCGGACTCGTGGCGGCCAGCAGCAGGAACGGCAGCGCTACGGTCCGCGCGAGCAGCCCCAGCACGGCCGCGATGGGGTGCGGGGCGTCGCCCGCGGGCTGCCAGGCGGCGGGCGGGAGCAGGGGCGTGCCCCAGCGCCAGGCCTGCAGCGCCAGCACCGCCAGCGCCGCGAGCAGCAGGCCGCCGTGGAGCTGCGCCTGCCTGCGTGCGGTCAGGCGGGTGACGAGGCCGTGCGCGTAGAGGTAGCCGCCCAGCAGCAGCACCTGGAAGCCCATCTGGCAGGTGGTCCAGACCGCGGGCGTGCCGCCGAACCACGGCAGCAGCGCTTTCCCCAGCAGAACCTGCATCTGGAACAGCAGGCACGCCGAGAGGAACACCGTCAAGGCATAGGGCATGGTCAACATTCTCCGCAACGATCGGTTCGCGGGACTCTACGCGAGGCGCCGGGAGAGGTCAAACCGGCGGTTTCGGACATGGGGCGGCTGCCAGCGGTTCTCATGATGGCCACCGGAAGGTGTCTGAGACCGGCTTAAAGCCGGGACTCCAAACGGGTTTCCAGCGCGTCTACGCCGTTCGGAGTCCCGCCTTCAGGCGGTCTTAGGCCATAATGCGAACCGCTGGGCGGCTGCAATCTGACATGGACAGGCGGCACCGCGCACGGTAGAAGTCGCGGCGTGATGGGGAACATGAGAACGATCAGGCTCGCAACGCTGCTGCTGGCGCTTGCGGTCGGCACGGTGATGGCCGCGCCTCTGCCAGACGAGTCGTCCGCGCTGGTCGCCGATCGGGTGGATTGGGCGGCGTTCCTCGAACGCTGCGACCCGATCTGGGAGACCCTGCCCGCGCGCTTCGATGACGGCGCTTTCCTTGGCAACGGGCTGCTGGGGACCACGATCTACCGCGAGGGCGACCGGCTCATTCGGTGGGAAATGGGCCGGGCGGATGTCACCGAGCACCGGCGCGACAACAATCGCCTGCCCATTGGCGGGCTGGTGCTCGCGACCGTGGGCAAGATCGAGGACGGGACGCTGCGCCTCGATCTTTGGAACGCCGAGGTGCGCGGCTCCGTCAAGACGGACCGGGGCACGCTCGAGTTCCGGACCCTGATCCACGCCGATGTCATGGTCATGATCCTGGACCTGGCCACCAGCGAGGGGGAGAACGGCGCGCAGTTTGCCTGGCAGGCCGGTCACGGGCAGGATCAGCGCAACCAGCGGCAGTTCAAGGATCCGCCCAACCCGCCAGCCGTCACGGAGACGAACGACGGCCTGCCGGTGTGCGTCCAGCCCCGCTTCGCCGGCGGCGAGTTTGCCACCGCGTGGAAGCCAGCGCCGCTGCCCGGCGGGCGGCGGATCTACCTCAGCATCGCCGATTCCTTCCCCGGGCACACGGCGCGGCAGGAAGCGGTAGCTACGGTCAACAAGGCCGCCGCGGCCGGCTTCGACGGCCTGCTCGCGACGCATCGGCTTTGGTGGCACGGGCTCTACCCGCGGAGCTTTGTCTCGGTGCCCGACCCGGGGCTGGAGAGCTTCTACTGGATCCAGATCTACAAGCTGGCTTGCGCGTCGCGGCCCGACCGCGTGCCGGTCGATTTGCTCGGCCCGTGGTACCGCGACACCGGCTGGCCGCGGATCTGGTGGAATCTCAACATCCAGACCCTGTACCTGCCGGTCTACGCGGCCAACCAGCTCGCGCTCGGGGAGTCGTTCGTGCGGTTCCTCGACACGAAGCGGACCAACTTCGTCCGCAACGCGCGGGACCTCTGGAAGATCGAAGACGGCGCCACCGTGCCGCACACCACCGACTACGAAGGCCTGCGCGGCGACGGGTCGTGCGCGCCGGACCATTACATCAACCCCGGCGACTTCACCTGGGCGCTGCACAACTACTGGCAGCACTACCGGTACGCCATGGACCACGCCCTGGTCACGAACCAGGCCGCCCACGCCTTCTACCCGCTGCTGCGCGGCAGCATCAACGTGTACCTGCACCTCCTGAAGCCCGGCGCGGACGGCAAGCTGCACCTGCCCGTGCTGCACTCGCCCGAGTATGGCAACGCCGCGGACAACAACTACAACCTCGCGCTCCTGCGCTGGGGCTGCCAGACGCTCATCGACCTGAATGCGCGCTACCGTCTCGACGATCCCCTGCTGCCGCGCTGGCGGGAGACGCTCGAAAAGCTTACGCCGTATCCCGTGGACGAGACCGGCCTGCGCATCGGCGCGGACATGGCGTTCACCCAGTCGCACCGCCACTGGTCGCACATGCTGATGGTGCATCCGCTGCAAACCATGGACTTGGACGTCGCCGCCAACCGCGAACTGCTGGAAAAGTCCGTCCGCCACTGGCTCACCGTGGACGGCAGCCGCGGTGTGTACGGCTGGTCGCGCGCCGCCGCCGCGTCGCTTTACGC
>CAYOBW010000403.1:0-5386 GCA_964402115.1 uncultured Victivallales bacterium | reverse complement strand
GCGGCTCGTGCTCCGGCATGTTCACGGCCAACTCGATGAACTGCCTGTGCGAGGCGATCGGCATTGCCCTGCCGGGCAACGGCACCGTGCTGGCCGTGGACCGGCGGCGGCGGCGGCTCTACAAGGCCGCGGCGCAGCGGGCGGTCGCGATGGCGCTGGCGGGCGGGCCGCGCCCGCGCGAGATCGTCACGCTGGCGTCGCTGGACAACGCCTTCGCGCTGGACATGGCCATGGGCGGCAGCACGAACACCGTCCTGCACGCGCTCGCCATCGCCCGGGAGGCGGGCGTCGCGTACGACCTGGAGCGCATCAACGCGATCTCGAGCCGCTGCCCGAACATCTGCAAGGTGTCGCCCTCCTCGGCCTACCACATCGAGGACGTGGACCGCGCCGGCGGCATCAGCGCCATCCTGCGCGAGATCATGACGATCCCGGGCCTGATCAACGGCAACGTGCCGACGGTCACCGGCAAGACGCTGCGCCAGAACGTGGCCCGCGCGAAGATCCGGGATACCGCCGTCATCCGGCCGCTGGCCCAGGCCTACTCGGCCGACGGCGGCCTGACCATTCTGCGCGGCAACCTGGCGCCGGACGGCGCGGTGGTCAAGAAGGCCGGCGTGTCCCCCGGCATGCTGCGCTTCGACGGGCGCGCGATCATCTTCGAATCGCAGGAGGACGCCTGCGCGGGCATCCTGGCCGGGCGGGTGCTGCCGGGCCACGTGGTGGTGATCCGCTACGAGGGGCCGCGCGGCGGCCCGGGCATGCAGGAGATGCTGGCGCCCACGTCGTACATCATGGGCCAGGGGCTGGGCGAGCAGGTGGCGCTGATCACGGACGGGCGCTTCTCGGGCGGCACGCGCGGCGCTTGCATCGGCCACATCTCGCCCGAGGCGGCCGAGGGCGGCCCGATCGCGCTGCTGCGCGACGGCGATCCGATCCACATCGACATTCCCGCGCACCAGCTGGAGGTGCAGGTGGACGCGGCGGAACTGGACCGGCGGCGCGATGCCCTGCCCCCGTTCATGCCGCGCGTGCAGACGGGGTACCTCAAACGCTACGCCCTGCTGGTGAACAACGCCAGCACCGGCGCCGTCCTGGGATGAGACGGGTTGCGTTCAAGACCGTCGGCTGCCGGCTGAACCAGGCCGAGACGGCGCAGCTCGCGGCCGCCTTCGCAGGCGCGGGCTACACGGTGGTGCCGTACGGCGGGCCGGCTGACGTCGTCGTCGTGCACTCGTGCGCCATCACCGCGGAGGCCGAGCGCGACAGCGTGCGGCTCGTGCGCACCGCCAGGCGGGCGGCGCCCCACGCCGTCACGGTGCTGACGGGGTGCGCCGCGGAAGTGCAGCCTGCGGCGCTGCGGCAGCGGTCCGGCGCCGACCTGGTGGTGGGCCAGGCGGACAAGCAGGAGCTGCCCCGCCTGGTGAACGCGCACTTCGCGGCGGCAGGCCTCCCGCCGCCCGACGCCCCTGCCCCGCCGCGCGCGGCCGTGCCGCATTTCGAGACGGTGCGCGCGCTGGTGAAAGTGCAGGACGGCTGCGATTTCCGCTGCAGCTACTGC
Source organism: uncultured Victivallales bacterium (assembly GCA_964402115.1). Classification (GTDB taxonomy): domain Bacteria; phylum Verrucomicrobiota; class Kiritimatiellia; order UBA8416; family CAYOBW01; genus CAYOBW01. The sequence continues at coordinate 3,825 of CAYOBW010000403.1, read as the reverse complement.
CTGGTCCCGCAGGCGCGGCCCACGCCCGCCAGCCGTCCCTGCGCGGAGATCCTGGACGAGGTGCGCCGCCTGGTGGATGCCGGCTACCGGGAAGTGACGCTCACCGGCGCCAACGTCGGCTGCTATCGGGACGGGCCGCGCCGCCTGCCCGAGCTCGCCGCCGCCGTGGCCACGGTGCCGGGGCTGGCGCGCCTGCGCGTCAGCTCCGTCGAGCTCTCGACGGTCGAGTGCGAGCTGATCGACTTGATGGCGGAGCAGCCCGTCCTCGCGCGCTACCTGCACCTGCCGCTGCAGAGCGGCGACGACGAGGTGCTGCGCGCCATGGGCCGGCGCTACACCACCGACCGCTACCGCGAGGTGGTAGCCTACGCGAGCGCCCGCATCCGCCCGCTCGGAATCGGCACCGACATCATCGCCGGCTTCCCCGGGGAGACCGAGGCAGCCGCGGCCAACACCCGCCGCCTCGTGGAGGAGCTGCCCTTCAGCCACCTGCACGTCTTCACCTACAGCCCGCGCCAGGGAACGCCCGCGGCCGCGCGGCCCGACCAGGTGCCGATGCACGTGCGCAGGGCCCGCACGCGCGCCCTGCGCGCCGACGCGAGTCTCAAGCAGGCTGCCTTCGCCGCGCGCTGCGTCGGTACGCCCGTGCAGCTCCTTGTCGAGCGCCACACGGCGGAAGGCTGGGCGCAGGGATGGACCGGCGAGTACCTGCGCGCCACCCTCCGACGGACGGATGTGCCGCTGAACAGCGTGGTGACGGTCACGCCCACGGCGGCGCTTGGCGGGGAACTGGAAGCCGATTGACAGGTTTTTTCTTGCATAAGTCGTTAGCATGATATGAAATAGCGCCGTTTCGACCGGATAGTGTTCTACGTACGCGGGCTGGCGGTGGTTCAAATGTGCGCGAGCCTGCGCCGCGACGAACAGAAATGACGGTTGTTTTGTGAGGGACGAGGTAGTCAGCGTCGGGCTTGCAGCCCTGGACCAGGAGTGGAGGATGCCATGACAAAACGGGAATTGGTTGTGCGGATTTCCAAAGACACCGGGCTCGTTCAGGAAGACGTACACACCGTGGTTCAGAAAACGCTCGACTACGTCACGGAAGCGCTGGTTAAGGGCGATCACGTGGAGTTCCGCGATTTCGGCGTGTTTGAAGTCGCGACGCGCAAGTCCCGCGTGGGCCGCAATCCGCGCAAGCCGCTGGACACCGTCCAGATTCCCCAGCGTCGCGTGGTCAAGTTCAAGGCTGGCAAGAAAATGAAGGCCGACGTCCTGTTCCCGGCCAAGGCTTGAGCTGCGCCTGACCGCTAAGACGTGGCACCCGCACGCCCTGCAAGACGGGGCCCGCACCAGGCGTAACGATCCGGCGGACGGTCCGCCGCCAAACGCGTGAACGTCACCACGCATTCACGTTTGCCACAGGAACGCCAATGACAACGGAACCAGCCACGTTCGGTGCGCCGCGCGGCATGCGCGACTTCTACCCCGAGGACATGGCGCTGCGCAACCTGCTGTTCGACACGTGGCGGCAGTCGGCCCGGCGTTTCGGGTTCCAGCCTTACGACGCGTGCGTCGTGGAGAGCCTGGACCTGCTGCGGCGCAAGGCGGGTGAGGAGATTTCGCAGCAGATCTACGCCTTCACGGACAAGAGCGGCCGCGAGCTGGCCCTGCGGCCGGAGATGACGCCCACGCTGGCCCGCATGGTCGTGGCGCGCTACGGCCAGCTCAGCTTCCCCCTCAAGTGGTTCACCATCGCGCAGTGCTTCCGCTACGAGCGCATGACGCGCGGGCGCAAGCGCGAGCACTACCAGTGGAACCTGGACATCATCGGCGAGGAGTCGGTGAGCGCCGAGGTGGAGGTGCTGGCCACGGCGCTGGACGCGCTCGGGCAACTGGGGCTGGGCCGCGAGCGCGTGCGGGTGCGCTTCAGCAGCCGGGCGTTGCTGGCGGACCTGCTGCGCAAGCTGGGCATTCCGGAAGCGCACCATGCGCCGACGTTCCTCGCGCTCGACAAGAAGGGCAAGATTTCGGACGACGAGATCCGCCAGTTGCTCGTGGCCGAAGGGCTCGCGGAGCCGGTGATCGCCGACGTCTTCAGCCTCCTCGGCATCCGCGAGCTGGCGGACGCCGAGCGGCTCCTGGACGGCGCGACGCCCGCCCTGGAGAACGTGCGGCAGTTCCTGGCGCTGGCGGACACCTACGGCCTGGGCGGCGCGCTGGTTTTCGACATCGCCGTCATCCGGGGCCTGGCGTATTACACGGGCATTGTCTTCGAGGCCTTCGACGTGGCCGGCCAGCTGCGCGCCATCTTCGGCGGCGGGAGGTACGACAAACTGCTGACCCAGATCGGCGGCCCGCCGGCCACTGGCGTGGGCCTGGGCTTCGGCGATGTCGTGGTGGCGGAGCTCCTCCAGGAGGCCGGCGTGACCGTGCCGCCGCCGGCATCCGACCTGGCCATCGGCTTCATGGAAGAGGCGCAGCGCGGCATAGCCATGCGGCTGGCCGCGCTCGTCCGCCGGCAGGGCGAGAGCGTGGACCTCGCCCTGGCGCCGGATCGCAAACCGGGGCGGTTCTTCGGCCGGGCCGGCAAGGGCGGGTTCACGTCGGCGGTGTACATCGGCCCGGACGACGTCACGGCAGGCATGCTGCGCATCAAGAACCTGACCACGCGCGAAGAGCGGGTGGTCCAGGTGACCGACCTGCCCACCCCGTAGCCCCGGCCTCGCCGAGGCCGCGGGCCGGCACGTGGACGACGCGGTCGACACCTGGTCGACTCATGCCCGTGCTCGCCGCCAGCGCAGGTCCTCGGAGCGGCCCGCGCTACACGGGGCGGCTACACGCCGGCGCCGGGAGCCGGCGCGCTTTCCGTGACCGGCTTCTCGCGCGGCGGCGGCAGGTTGACCTTGATGTGCAGTTCGCGCAGCTGCTTCAGGGAGACTTCGCTCGGCGCGCCCATCATGAGGTCCTGCGCCTTCTGGTTCATCGGGAAGGCGATGACTTCGCGGATGTTCTCTTCGTGCGCCAGCAGCATGACCATGCGGTCGATGCCCGGGGCAATGCCTCCGTGCGGCGGGGCGCCGTACTGGAAGGCGTTCAGCAGGCAGGAGAACTGGCTTTCCGTCTCCTCGCGCGTGTACCCGGCAATCTCGAAGGCCTTGTACATGACCTCGCGGCTGTGGTTGCGGATGGCGCCGCTGGAGAGTTCCACACCGTTGCACACGATGTCGTACTGGTAGGCCAGCACGTCCAGGGGATCGCGCGTCAGCAGCGACTCCATGCCGCCCTGGGGCATCGAGAACGGGTTGTGGGAGAAGATGACTTTCCCGGACTCGTCGTCGAACTCGAACATCGGGAAGTCGGTGATCCAGCAGAAGCGGTAGACGTTCTGCTCCACCCGCCCGAGGTCGCGACCGAGCTTCACGCGGATATCGCCCGACAGCTTATTGACCAGCTTGGGCACGTCGCAGAGCAGGAAGACCACGTCCCCGCGCCCCACGGCGCACTGCGCGGCCAGCGCGTCCAGTTCGGCCTGCGTCATGAACTTGGCGAGGGGGCCTTTGACCTTGTCCGCGTCCCAGATCAGGTAGGCCAGGCCCTTCGCGCCGTTCGCGCGGGCGTATTCCTCGAGCTTGTCGAAGAAGTTGCGCGGGCGGTCGGCGATTCCGGTCACGGGGATGGCGCGCACGATCGCGCCCTTCTCGACGGCGTTGCGGAAGGCCGTCACGTTCGAGCCGCGGAAGAGCGGCGTCACGTCGCGCATCTCGATGGGAATGCGCAGGTCGGGCTTGTCGCTGCCGTATTTCAGCATGGCCTCGCGGTACGGGA
>CAYOBW010000402.1:0-5421 GCA_964402115.1 uncultured Victivallales bacterium | reverse complement strand
CGTTCCGCCCCGCGGGGCCAGAATCGCTTTGGCCCCACCCCGCGGTTGCGGGAGGTTCGCGGCATGTGACCCTCCCGCGTTTATGCGCGTGACGAAGCCTGCCGGTTGTCGTTATCTTGTCCCGAACGGTGCCCCAGGCAGGCAAAGCGACAACCGCTTGCCGGGCAACAACCAAGGACGCTGGCGCGAAAGGGTCGAGCATGAATCCGGACATTGCCAAGACAACGAATCTCATCAAAGAACAAGCCGCCGCCATCGAGAGTCTGCGGGCCGAGGTCAACAAGGTCCTCGTGGGCCAGGAAAAGCTCCTCGACCGCATGCTGATCGCGCTCATCACGGGCGGACACATCCTGCTGGAAGGCGTGCCCGGCCTGGCCAAGACGACGGCGGTCAAAACCATGGCCGAAGCCCTGGGCCTGGGCTTCCACCGCATCTCGTTCACCCCCGACCTGCTCCCCGCGGATGTCGTCGGCACGCTGATCTATAGCCCCAAGGACGGCACCTTCACGCCCAAGCACGGCCCCGTCTTCACCAACCTGCTGCTGGCGGACGAAATCAACCGCGCCCCGGCCAAGGTGCAGTCGGCGCTGCTCGAGGCCATGCAGGAGCGCCAGGTCACCATCGGCGACCACACCTACCCCCTGCCCCATCCCTTCCTCGTCATGGCCACGCAGAACCCCATCGAGCAGGAAGGCACCTACCCCCTGCCCGAGGCGCAGGTTGACCGCTTCATGCTGAAGTGCAAGATCGTACACCCCTCGCGCGACGACGAGCGCCGCATCATGAACCGCTTCACGCGCCGCCAGGAGATCAAGATCAACCCCGTCCTGAGCCGGGCGCAGATCGAAACGCTCGCCGACGTGCTGGACCAGATCTACCTCGACGAGAAGGTCGGCGAGTACATTCTCGATATCGTCTTCGCCACCCGCGAACCGGCCCGCTTCAAGCTCGAGATCCAGCACCAGATCGAGTACGGCGCCTCGCCGCGCGCGACGCTCTACCTGAACCTGGCGGCCCGCGCGAACGCCCTGCTGCACGGCCGGGCCTATGCCACGCCGCAGGACGTCAAGGAAATCGCCCACGACGTGCTCCGGCACCGCATCATCGTGACCTACGAGGCCGAGGCGGAAAACGTCACCAGCGAGGCGGTCATTTCCAAGATTCTCGACACGCTGCCGGTGCCGTAGGCCCGCGCAAACCGCTTCCGGTCCGCAAGGCAAGGAACGACGCCATGGCGATCGATACCCGCGAGTTGATGAAGGAGGTTGGCAAGATCCGCGTGATCACCAACCGGCTCGTGGACGACTACTTGAGCGGCGCCTACCACTCCGCGTTCAAGGGCCAGGGCATCGAGTTCGACGAGGTCCGCGAGTACGCCGCCGGCGACGATATCCGCGCGATCGACTGGAACGTCACCGCCCGCATGGGCCACCCGTTCATCAAGCGCTTCGCCGAGGAGCGCGAACAGACCATCATCTTCCTCGTGGACATCTCCGGCTCGCAGTGTTTCGGCTCCGGCACGCGGTCGAAGGCGGAGGTCGCGGCCGAACTGACCTGTCTGCTGGCCCTCTCGGCGATCAAGAACCAGGACAAGGTGGGCATGATCCTCTTCAGCGACCGCATCGTGAAGTCGCTCCCGCCCCGCAAGGGCCGCACGGCGGTGATGCGGCTGGTGCGCGAGGTGCTGGCCGCCGAGGAGACCCGCCATGGCACGAACATCGCCGCGGCCCTCCGCTTCCTGAACAACGTGCAGAAGCGCAAGGCGGTCGTGTTCCTGATCTCCGACTTCATGGACACGACCTACGTCCGCGAGCTCAAGGTCACCGCGCGCAGGCACGACATCATCTGCTGCCCGGTGTCCGACCCGCGCGAAAGCGAGCTGCCGGACGTCGGGCTGATCGAGGTGCAGGATCCGGAGACCGGCGACCTGATCCTGCTCGACACCGGGTCGCGCCGCGTGCGCGAAGCCTTCCGGGCGCGCGCGGCGGCGGACCGGCAGACGCTCGATGAGACGTTGCGCAAGTACAAGGTGGACAGCCTGCCGGTGACGACGGACAAGCCCTTCACGAACGACGTTCGCCGGCTGTTCCAGAAGCGCCAGCACCGCGCGCGGCGCGGGTGAGGATGAAAGCATCGTGATGACGACCGCACAACCAGCACATGACGCAGGGCGCGGGGGCAGGGACATGCAGGCCGCACCCACCCCCCGCTGCGCGGACCCCTCCGCCGGAGGGGAGCTGCCTGCTGCGGACTCCCTGGCGTCGACGCCCCTCCCGTGGAGGGGTGGCCGCAGGCCGGGGTGGGTGACGGGCAGCGCCACCTTGCTGGCGGCGCTTCTGACGCTTGCGGCCGGCTGCCGCCAGCGGGAGCGGGCGGAAGCCGCGGCCGTGGAGCCGGCGACGCTGACCGAGGACCTGTCATGGGGCCCCGTCGAGTTCGTGCTGACCGCCACGCCAGCCAAGGTGGACTTGCGCCGCGACACGATCCTGACGCTGCGCCTGACCACGCCGGCCGGCGTGGAAGCCACCCTGCCGCCGCTCGAAGACCGCGCGCAGGGCTTCACGCTGGGCGGCGCCATCCCGCGCGAGCCGGTTACGCAGGACGGCAAGACCACGCGCATCCAGCAGGTGCGCCTCACCCCCGTCCTCGCCAACGAGTACCGCCTGGCCCCGCTGGCGGTGCGCTACACCGACCGGCGCCAGGCGCCATCCGTCGATTCCTGGTTCCCCACGCGGCCCATCGTGTTCGCCGTCACCCCGCCGCTGACCGGCAAGACTCCCGACGACATCGCCGTGACGCTGAAGCCGCGCTGGATCCCGCCCACCGCCCGCACCGTGCTGCTCTGGGTGGCGCTCGCCGCCGCGCTGCTCGCCGGCGCGTACGGCCTCTTCCGCCTCTTCACCCGCGTCCGCCGCGAGCAGGCCCTGCGCCGGCTCTCCCCGCGCGAACGCGCCCTGCGCGAGCTCGCGGATCTGCTCGCGAAGAAGCTCATCGAGCACGGCCACCCGCAGGATTTCTACGTGGAGCTGACCATGGTCGTGCGCCGCTACATCGAGCGGGTGCACGCCATCCGGGCGCCCGAACAGACCACCGAGGAGTTCCTGCGCGCCGTGGCCGAAGACCGCCGCTTCGCGCCGGAGGTCGTCCGCACGCTGCGCAGCTTCCTGGAGGCCGCGGACCTGGTCAAGTTCGCCGCCTACGTGCCGGGCAACGCCGCCGTGGACCAGTCGGTGGCCACGGCCCGCGCGTACGTGGAGACGGACAGTGCCGCCGCGGCAGCCGCCGCGCAGGAGGAAGGGGGCGCGCCGCCGGCGCGGTAGCCAGCCATGTTCACGCTTGCCCATCCGCTTGCCCTGCTGCTGCTGCTCCCCGTCGCCGCGGCCGCGGCCTGCGTGTACCGCCGGCGCGTGCGCCAGGCCCTGCTGTGCTCCGTCACCAGCCGCCTGCCGCCCGCCCGCCACACGTGGCGCATGCTGCTCGCCGCCGTGCTGCCGGCGCTGTTCATCGCCGGGCTGGCGCTGGGCGTGCTGGCCCTGGCCCGGCCGCAGACGGTGCTCTCCACGACGGTCAACAAAACCCGCGCGCTGGCGATCGAGATGGTCGTCGACATGTCCGGCTCGATGCAGGCGCTGGACCTGACGGAGGGGTCGCTCTCGGGCGCCAATTACAAAACACGGCTGGACGTGGTGAAGGAGACCTTCGCCGACTTCGTCCGGCAGCGCCCCGACGACCTCGTCGGGCTGGTGACGTTCGGCGGCTATGCCGCCACGCGCTGCCCGCTGACCACCGATCACGAGGCGCTGCTGCACGTGCTCAAGGGCGTCGAGATTCCCGACCGGCAGGGCGTGAACGACGTGGAGCTGGCCACGGCCATCGGCGACGGCCTGGCCACGGGGCTCGCGCGGCTGCAGAAGGTGGAAGTGAAGTCCAAGCTCGTCGTGCTGCTGTCGGACGGCGAGTCCAACGCCGGCATCATCCAGCCGGCCGAGGCCATGCAGGCCGCGAAGAAGCTCGGCGTGAAGGTCTACACCATTGGCGTGGGCACCCCGGGCGCGGTCACGCACGTGCTCGTGAAGGACAACTTCGGCCGGCCGCGGTTCCAGCCGGCGCAGTTCTCGCTGGACGAGCGGCTGCTGCGCTCGATCGCCGACACCACCGGCGGCCAGTACTTCCAGGTGCGCGACGCCGGGGGGCTGGAGCGCGCGCTGGAAGATATCAACAAGCTGGAGCAAACCGAGATCAAGCGCGAGGTGTACAACCAGTATCGCGAGTGGTTCCCCTGGCTGCTCGTGCCGGCCCTCGGGCTGGTGCTGCTGTCGACGGGGCTCGGCATGGTGACAACGAAACGGTTGATTTAGGGTAGCAACAAGCATGGGCATACAGTTCGCACATCCGTGGCTGCTTTACTTCCTCTGGCTGGTGCCGGCCATCGGGGCGGTCTGGTTCGCCGCCGAGCGCCGGCGGCGGGCGCGGCTGGCCCTCTTCGTCTCGCCGGCCATGCAGCGGAAGCTCGAGCCCGCCGCCTGGCAGGGCCGCTTCGTCTGGCAGTCCGTGCTGGTGACGCTGGGCGTCCTCCTGCTGCTGATCGCCGCCGCGCGGCCCCAGTGGGGAGTGACGGAGGAGCGCGTCTACACCCGCGGCCGCGACGTCATCATCGCGCTCGACGTCTCGCGCTCCATGCTGGCCAACGATGTCCACCCCAACCGCCTGCGCCGGGCCAAGGCCGACCTGCTCGACCTGATCCGCGAGCTGCGGGGCGACCGCGCCGGGTTGCTCCTGTTCCGGCGCAAGGGCGTGCTGACCTGCCCGCTGACCACCGACTACGCCTACCTGCGCGAGATGCTCGAGGGCGCCGACCCCGACGCCGCCCCGGCCGGCGAAACGGACATCGGCGACGCCGTGCTGAAGGCGCTGGATGCGTTCGATGCCACGGAGGGGTCGCACAAGGCCATCGTCCTGATTTCGGACGGCGAAGACCTGAGCGGCAAGGCGCTCGACGCGGCGAAACAGGCGGGCGAGCGCAAGATTCCCATTTTCGCGGTCGGGCTGGGCAGCAGCCGCGGCGCGCGCATCCCGGGGGCCGAGGGCGAAACCGGCTTCACCCGTTACAAGGGCGAGGAGGTCGTCTCCAAGCTCAACAACGAGACCCTGCACGCGATCGCCCGCGCCACTCCGGGCGGCGCCTACATCCCGCTCGAGACGGCCAGCACGGCGAACACGACGCTCGGCACACTCTACCGCGACCACCTGCGCAAGGTGCAGGCCCAGGACATCGAAGAGACCCTGCGCCGCCGGTACGTCGAGCGCTACGCCCTGTTCCTGCTGCCCGGCCTGGTCTGCCTGCTGGGCGCCGCCGCCCTGAGCCGCGGCCGCCTGGCCAGCCGCAGCCAGCCGCCCGTGGCGCCGCCCGCGGCCGCCCCG
>CAYOBW010000401.1:0-5438 GCA_964402115.1 uncultured Victivallales bacterium | reverse complement strand
GCTAAAGCCGGGACTCCAAACCGGTTTCCAGCGCGTTTACGCCGTTCGGAGTCCCGCCTTCAGGCGGTCTTCGGCCATAATGAGAACTGCTGGAATTCCATGTCCCATTTCGGTCGGTTTATGTCATCATATGGAAGTGGATTGGCCTTGTGGGCCGCGTGCGAATGGTCCTTGGCCTCGCCAAGAGGTTGTGTGGAACTTGAAACAGGGGGGGGTCGGCAATGCGCAGGTTCATCGGTGTTTGGGCGGGTGTGGTGGTCATGTGGGCGGTGGCAGCCCGGGCAGGGCTCGTCGGGTACTGGACGTTCGACGACGCGACCTGCGTGGACTCGTCGAGTCACGGCTACGACGGCACGCTCGTCGGCGGCAGTTACTCCACCGATGTTCCGGCCGCCTTGGGGAGCGGCAAGTCCCTCGATCTGACCGGCGCCGACGGCCGGTACGCGATCATCGACAGCATCGCCTACGGCGCCGTCAACGACCCTTTCAACCTGGGATCCAACATCACGGTCTCCGTCTGGGTCAAAGGGTGGCCGAATGGCGAGTGGGAGCCCTTTGTCGCCAAGCGTGGAGAGACAACCGGCTGGCAGGTGCGGCGGTACGGCACCGGCAGTGTGGTCGGGTGGACCGCACGGGGAACGAGCAGCGAGGACACGGACGGCACGACGACGAGCGCCGCCAACGGCCAGTGGCACCACATCGCCTGCACCTACAACGGCTGGAACGAGCGCATCTACGTGGACGGCGTGCTGGACCGGTCGCTTCGGGTGACCGGCAAGATCACGCCGTCCTCCGAGCGGGTCGTCTTCGGGGCACGGGAGAACGGGGGCGCCGGGGCCATCGGCTCGTATGCCCAGGTCAAGCTCGACAACATCGCCATCTTCGACGAAGTCCTGGCGCTGAACCAGGTGCGCTACCTGGCGGGCGGCGGCAGTCCGACCAACGCGGCGAGCGTTGCGCCGGTTGTCGCCTGCTGGAACTTCAACGACAGCACCTGCACGGACCAGAGCGGTCACGGATACTACGGCACGCTGAACGGCGGCTCCTACTCCACCGACGTTCCGGCGGCGCTGGCCGGCGGCAAGTCCATCGACCTGACGGCCGGCGATCACTATGTCATCATCGATAGCGTGGCGTACAACGGGACGCGGGTGGACCCGTTTATCATGGCCCAGAATCTGACCGTGTCGGCGTGGGTCAAAGGCTGGCCGGGAACGTGGGGACCTTTCGTGACGAAGCACGGAGAGAGCACGTGGGGCTGGCAGGCGCGGAAGTACGGCACCACGGCGGATCACCCCGCCTTCACGACGCGCGGGCTGTCGAACGAGGACCAGGATGCGGGTCCATCGGCCATGAGCGACGGGAACTGGCATCATATCGCCTGCACGTATGACGGCCGCCGGAAGCGCGTTTACGTCGATGGCGCCCTGAACATGTCGCAGGCGGCCACGGGCGGCATCCGGGACGACTGCTACGAGCGGGTCGTCCTCGGGGCGCGCGAGCAGGGGGGGCCTGCCATAACGTCCTTCGCGCGGGTCAGGCTCGATGACGTCGCCATCTTCGACAAGGCCCTCGCACCGAACCAGATCCTCGCGCTGGCCAGGGGCGTGGCGGCGACCGCTGTGCCGGCGGCATCGAGCACCTCGGGCCTGGCGTATGACTTCGAGGACGGCACCCTGCAGGGCTGGCGCAACGTGCTCGTGTCGCGCAGCGTGCTGCCGGGAACGGACTCGATCCCGACGGTGTACATGCAGCAGTACATAGCCGGCTCGGGGCTGCTGACGACGCACGGCGGCTACGGGCTGCGGGGCGAACCGTATGCCAGTAGCGCCAACGACAACCGCCACGCCACGCTGCTGGTCCGGTCGCCCGCTTTCAAGCTCGACGGCAGCGGCGACCTCGCGCTGTGGCTGGCCGGCGGCACGGGGCCGGCGACCTTCGCGGCCAACGAATTCAGCCATGTCGACTTGACGCATAGCATCAACGGCACCATGCGCGCCTATCTGCGCCGTGCCAGCGACGGCGTCTACCTGCTGGATATGCGGCGCGGGTCGAGCGGCGCCGATCCGATCCAGTACCGCTGGACGGCGGCCCAGCTGGCGTCGTACGTGAGCGCGACCGAAACCTACACGGTGGACCTGGTTGACTCCTCGGACGGTAGTTGGGGGTGGGTGGCGCTCGACGACGTGACGATCCCGGGGACGCTGGCGCCGGAGGGGGCGTGCGACGCCATCCAGTTCGACATGTCGCAGCAGCGTGGGAACTATCTCGGCGCCGCCAGTCCGGGCCACCTGATGAGCGAATTCAAGAGCGGGGAGAAGTACTGGAACGGCGCGGGCGTCGATCTTGGCGCGGGTTCGCTGTTCTGGGCGAACGGCGCCCCGGCGCCCGGCGTGACGTTCGACGTCGGCAAGACCACGGACGGCGTCGGCACCGGCAACGTGGACTGGGGGCAGGCCACGAGCTGCGCCCGGACGGACGGCGGGTCCGGCGTGTATGCCGGCTTCCTCATGCGCGACTGGATCTTCAGCGACGGCAACAACAGCCTGGCGGTCCGCGTCAACGGGCTGCCCTACGGCGACTACAAGGTGCTGGCCCTCGTGCGCGAGCCCGATGCGCCGGGGCGGACGTATGACGTCTCCCTGGGCGTGAACATCAACTACGCCGGCGCTCCGGGCGCCGTGCAGAAGTCCATCGCGGTGACCGGGTCGAGCACGTGGGTGGTGGGCGAGAACTACGTGGATGCCACGCTCACGGTGCCCTCCGTCAACGACTACGTCACCGTTATCGTCCGCCCGACGAACGCCGCCTGGGGCTCGCTGCAGGGCCTGCAGATCGTGAATGTGACCGGGCAGGGCACGCTGTTCATCGTGCGGTAGGGCTGCACAGGGAAGCCCGCGGGAGTGGCCTGCCAGGGTTGCCCATGCAAACACAATGAAACGTCATTATACACTCACGCCGATGCTCTGCAGCCTCGTTCTCGTTGCGGGAACTACGGCGGCTGCCACGAGTAAACCGACGGAAGCAGGCGACAGGGCCCGGGAGTCCGTCGCTGAACTGACCCAAACGGGTCAAACGTTGGAAGCAAAATACGCCGGACTGCTGGAAGCTTTGAAGGCGGAAATAGAGAAGCAGCTGCCGGCAATCGATCAGGCCAAGGTATCGGTGTGGACGGCAGCCATCAAAGCCGAGGAGGGGCCTGAAAAGGATGCAGCCGAAAAGGATGGAGCTGTTGCGAAAATGGAGGCTGCGGAGGACAAGCTCAGGCAACTGGAAGAGAGTCTGAAATACGGTCCTAAGACGCTTGAGGACGCAAAGAACGAACTGCAGCGGGCTAAGGCAATGGGGGAAAATGATCCGGAGAAGGAGAAAGAGCTGGCATCTGCGGAGAAGTTCCTCGCGCTCAGGCAGAAGGAGATTGATGGGCTCGCGAGCGGCATCGAAAAGGCGAGGATTGCCGTCAAGGAAGCTGAAGCCGGTCTGCCTGCAGCCATGAAAGCCGCGGAAGCAGCCAAGCAGGCTCATGAAAAGGCCGTGGCCGCCACCTGGAAAGCGATGGATGCACTGGGAATGAGCGGAATCCTGGGCAGCGACGCACTGGATGGCAAACTGGCGCAGTATATCGTCATCACAACCGCAACCCCACGCGGCTTGGCAGAGTTTGCCGAGAAACACCCAGAGAATGAGAAACTGATCCAAGAGCTCTTCTCAAACAAAGACTTGATGATTCAGATGCTGGTTGCCGACGGCCCGACCGACGGCAAATTCGGCGAGGCGATGAAGATCTACACCGACATCCAGAAAGCCAGTGCCAAGGCGAAGGATGGAGTTTTCCAGAGGCTCGCATTGGCCGTAAGCCTCGGGCACGCGGTGCCAATAAAAAAGCAGGCGAACATCGGAGGTGATTCCAAAGAAGGCGACGAAGCGGTTGCTGGCAGTAATGGCTCCGACAACACGATCAATCCGGTGAAGAGATATCTGAGCTACGAAAAGTGGTATCTGGATGGAGAACTCGACCAGGGCTTCAAGGATCTAAGCGTCTGGAACATGGTCATGGCAGTGAATGCGGGCGATCCAGACGAGATCCTTGCCTGGGGACGTGAGATGCTCCGCAACCTACGGCCGGATTGTATTCCGGATCATGGGGATACCTCCATCTATGTCGATGTGGTCGATAAAGAGATCAGGTATGGCAGTGGGGACGTGGTAAACGACCGTCCAGAACTCGCCTTCATGCAGAATATCCTGGCCAATGGCGGGATTTGTGGTCGGCGCGCATTTTTCGGGCGCTTCACGTTGCAAGCGTTTGGCATACCTACCACTGCACGGAAAGAACCAGGACACGCGACGCTCGCTCACTGGCATCCTGACGGGTGGGCAACCAGACTGGGCGGCGAATCCAAACCGGGCGACGATTGGCGTCCGGGAGGTCGTGGCTTTTATGCGGCCATGAACGATGCCAGATCCAAACCCTATCGTGCGGATGTCAATTTCCATGCCAGCAGTCGGGCTCGTGAAGATGCGACCGCCTTCATGCGGGTGAAGAGACCGCAGTGGCTCGGCGCACTAGTCGGTGAGGAGCCGAAGCCGGGTCTCATCACCTGGAGCGGCAAGAGCAGAGGTCCCGCGCCGAAGAAAAAGGGAGAGATCGAGAAGCCGATCTTCTGGAATGAGCTGGCGCTGCATGAGCAAAGACGCATCATCGCCGGGCTGAAGTCAAAGAGTGCGAAGCCGTCAAGCCCTGCGTCCGTCGCGGCGAAAGAACCGGCGGCGACAGGAAAGGTCACGGTCGACGACAAGGGCGTGATCACCATTCCTTCGGCAGCCTGCAGCAGTCCCACCGAGAGCACAAAGGCAGCGTATAGGGGAGGGCAAACGGATCTGATTGTCTTTGTCAAAAACAAGGCGGGCGACACGCTTCTGCACCTCTCGCGCTACAGCAAGGAGTCTGACACGTTTGAGTATACGTTCGATGCCCCCAAGGGCGGCAAATACAAGCTTGTTGCCAGCGTCGTGACACCCAAACCCAAACAGGTCGTTTTTGCTACGGCGAATGGCGGTGCTGCTGTTGAAATGCCTTTGCCGTATACGATTGGCTTATGGGACAAGACGGCACCGGTCGAGATCGAGCTAAAAGCGGGCAAGAACGTATTGAAGTTTAAAGGTCCTGCGCGGGTGACGGTGGGCACATTTACGCTGACGCCGGGGAAGTGAGTAGGAAGCCGGAGACAGAATGCGCGAATTCGGAAATGCGAGAATGAATCAATAAGCAAACCAACCACCCGGGGGTACCGGGAATATACTACCTGGCAACTTTTTTCATTGAGAGTTAAACGTTGAGAGTTAAAAGTTTGAACGCTTAACGCTTAACGCTCAACGTCCAACGCTCAACGCAATAAGGAACAAGCGTATCCGCTTCGCGTAATAACGCAATAAGG
>CAYOBW010000400.1:0-5501 GCA_964402115.1 uncultured Victivallales bacterium | reverse complement strand
GGAGCAGCTTCGCCGGATGGGGATCCAGTCCGATCTCCACACGCTCGTCGGACGCAATCACTGCTTCCAGAGGAAGGCCGCCCCGGACACAGGCAGCTATACCTGGATGGATCGCATTTGGGAATTCATGAACCACAAGGGGTTCAACAAGTAAGAACGCAATCGGTCACGCCGCCGGCTGCGTTCAGTAGACGCCCCGTTCCTCAAAGGCGGCCGCCAGCCGGGGTGGATTGCGTCTTGAAAGGGCATATCCACGTGCCATGCACCTGAAGGGCGGGACGCCGAACAGCGGCAGCACGCGGGAAACCCGTTTGGAGTCCCGTGAACAGTAAGTCAGGCCAACTTGTCATCCTGAGCGCAGCGAAGGATCTCGGCGTACCCGCCGCGCGGCAGGCGGGTGCGATGGTACGGGCGGGCGCCCCGTCTGGCGGCGGGAGATCCTTCGCTGCGCTCAGGATGACGGGGAGGGAAGCTCGGGATGACGCATTCCTTCATCGGCAGATGTTCGAGGGATTAGATGGGTTTGCCCTGGCCCTGAGCCCGCCCCGTCTTGCCGCACGCGGCCCGCTTCTGGTACCGTCGCCCCCCATGAAGACCCTTTGTCACGCCGATCTCAACGGGCGCGTGCCCTTCCCGTCCACCCATTCCAGCGCCCGCAGCGCTTGGGCAGCCGTTCTGCTGCTGACCGTCCCGTGGCTGACTGCCGAGGATAAGCCGTGGCCGCCGGACACGGGCGTCCCGTTCACGACGTGGGGCCGGTCCGTCACGAATGACGCGTCCATCCTGCCGGAGTATCCCCGCCCCCAGCTGGTCCGCGAACGCTGGCTGAACTTGAACGGGCGCTGGGAGTACGCCATCACCGCGCGGAACGCTGAGAAGCCCGCCGCCTTTGCCGGCACGATTCGCGTGCCGTTCGCCATCGAGTCGGCGCTGTCCGGCGTGGGCAAGCGCGTCGGCGCCGAGGAGCGGCTGTGGTACCGCCGGACCTTCGACCTGCCGGCGGCGTGGGCGGGGCAGCGCATCCGGCTGCATTTCGGCGCGGTCGACTGGGAGACCACCGTGCTGATCAACGGGGTCGCCTGCGGCACCCATCGCGGCGGCTATGACGGCTTCTCCTATGACATCACCGACCACCTGGCGAAGGGCAAACCCCAGGAGCTGGTGGTGTCGGTGTGGGATCCCACCGAGGGCGGACAGCCGGGCGGCAAGCAGCGCCGCCACCCGGCCGGCATCTTCTACACCCCGACCAGCGGCATCTGGCAGACGGTCTGGGTGGAACCGGTGCCATGCGCCGGCATCGAGGCCGTGCGCATCCTGCCCGACGTGGATGGCGACCGGGTGGTGGTCACCGCAACCACCGCCGCGGCAGCCGCCGACCAGCAGGTCCAGGTAGCGGTGCTGGAGGACGGCCGGGAGGTGGCCAGGGGAACCGGGGGCGCCGACAGCCCCATCGCCATCCCCCTCCCCAAGGCCCGGCTGTGGTGGCCGGACGCGCCCTTCCTGTACGACCTGCGCATCACCCTCCGGCAGGGGGACACGGTGGTGGACACGATGACCAGCTACTTCGGCATGCGCAAGATTTCGCTGGGGCCCGACGCCCAGGGGCTGACCCGGATCCTGCTCAATAACCAGTTCGTCTTTCACAACGGCCTTCTGGACCAGGGCTACTGGCCGGACGGCATCTACACCGCGCCGACCGACGAGGCCCTCCGCTCCGACGTCGAGGCCACCCGACGTCACGGCTTCAACATGAGCCGCAAGCACATCAAGGTCGAGCCCGACCGCTGGTATTACTGGGCGGACCGGCTGGGGCTGCTGGTGTGGCAGGACATGCCCTGCGCCCATGAGCTGGCGAACGCCCGGCCGCGCGAGGGCGTGCCCACCGCGGACCGGCAGGAGCAGTTCGAGCTGGAGCTGCGCCGCATGATCCGCGGCCGTATCAACCACCCCAGCATCGTCATGTGGGTCGTGTTCAACGAAGGCTGGGGGCTGGAGATGGCCCAGGGACAGCCGGAGACGCCGTCGGACGCCACCCGCCTGCTGGTGAAGCGCGTGACCGATGCGGCGCGGGCCGAGGACCCCACCCGCCTCATCAACCACGAAAGCGGCGCCGGCGGCGGCGCGTGGCAAGGTCGCAATCCCTGGGACCAGGGACTGGGGGACATCGTGGACTTCCACTGCTATGGCGGCAAGGGGCCGCCGGCTCCCGAGCCGATGCGCGCCGCCGTAGTCGGCGAGGCGGGCTGGGGCGTGGGCGCGGAGGGCTCGGTGAAGAACCATCTGCCGGAGATCCCCAAGGGCATCAGCGGCCTGGTGATCACCCAACTGACCGACGTGGAGAACGAGACCAACGGCCTCCTGAACTATGACCGCACCCCCAAGGCCAAGACGGATCCGGCATCCATGGCCCGAACCCTGGGGGAATGGCTGAAACCGTGGAATGGCGACCAACGCTAAGCCTGCCAATTTCGGCGGCATGCAAAGAAGAAGGGGGAGGCGACGACGTAATGCGTGAAAGCTTGTCATTCCGAGCGTAGCGAGGAATCTCGGGTTCATCGAGAAGCTGAGATCCTTCGCTTCGCTCAGGATGACGCGTGTGTCTTGCCGTGCTCTCGTATCCCGTTCGCGATTACGTCTGTAAGCGTGCAGCAGCGGTTCAACTGCCATTGCGGGTCGTCTCAAATCCTCGGCGCTTCGCTCGTTCGAGTGCACGTACCTCTTGCGCCCTATGGAAGCGGCTCGGCGGGAGCGGCTCGACTGAGCTCGCCGAAGTCCTCGCCCTCCCTCGCGGTGGCATAACAGGTTGTAGGGAATCGCAGCGGGAGGGCGAACGTCCTCGTGAGCCGTGCGCGATGCGGGTGCGCAGGCAGCGCGAGGAACGACGACGGGCCCAGGCGAGGATTAGGGGGCGTCCTGCGGGATTGCCGCACGCGGGCCGCTTCTGGTATACCGTCGCACCATGAAGACGATTACGCAGGCCGATTGCGACGGGCGCGTGCCCGCGCGTCAAGAGCAACGATTCCGGATTGGCGGACCGCCCGCCGTGCTTCTCGCTCGTGCTGCCGTTCTGCTGGCGACCGCGGCGGCCGTGCGCGCCGAAACCGGAGGGCCCGCCCGCGGCTTCGTGAGTGCAGCGCCGGCACGGCAGTGGGAACACGCCCTCGTCAGCGGCAATGGCACGCAGGGCGCCATGGTTTTCGGACAGCCGCTCGACGAGACGATCATACTCAACCACGCGCGCCTGTACCTGCCGCTGAACGAGCCGCTGCCGCCCGTGGACACGGCGAGCCAGCTCAAGGAACTCCGCCGGATGCTGGCCGACGGCGCGTACCAGCAGGCCGCCGACCACGTCGTCGCGCTTTCGCAAAAGGAGCACTACGGCGGCAAACGCTGGACCGACCCGTTCATCCCGGCCTGCGACCTGAAGGTGACGCTGCCGCCGCAAGGCACGGTGCGAGACTACCAACGATTGGTGGATTTCCAAACGGGCGTCGTCACCGTGCGCTGGACGGATGACCGCGGCGCGTTCTGCCGGCGGCTGTTCGTGTCGCGGCCGGACAACGTGGTGGTGCTCTCCGTCGCGGGCCCCGGCGAGCCCGCGGTCACCTGCGCCCAGCGCCCCACGAAGGACGTCGGCGGCTGGGGGCCGGAGCGGATGTTCAAGGCCGGCATCAAGGACGCGTCCGTTGCCGCCGACGGCGAGTGGCGGACGTACCGCAGCACGTTCCGGAAGTCCTGGCCGGGCAGCCTGCCGGGCTACACGGTGACGGCGCGCGTGGTACGCCGGCCGACGGACGTGCTCGTGCTGGCGCGGGTATCGCCCGGCCTGGCGGACGCGAAGCAGGCGCTGGCCGGCCTGGCCCCGGACTTCGACGCGCTGCTCGCGCGCCACGCGGCCGCGCACGGCGCGCTGTTCAACCGCTGCCGCCTCGACCTGGGCGGCGCGGCCGACCGCGCGTTGACCTCGGAGGAACTCCTCGCGAAGACGCAAGCCGGCGCGCTGCTGCCAGCGCTGCTGGAGAAGCAGTTCGACGCGGCCCGATACGCGGTGATTTCGAGCAGCGGCGAGCTGTTCCCGAATCTCCAGGGCATCTGGGGCGGCACGTGGGGCCCGCCGTGGTCGGGCGATTTCACGATGAACGGCAACGTGCAGTGCGCCCTCGCCGCCGATCTGTCGGCGAACATGGCCGAGTGCCTGCTGCCGTACTTCCGGTATCTCGAAGCGCAGATGCCCCAGTACCGCGACAACGCGCGGCGGCTCTACGGCTGCCGGGGCATCCACGTGCCCTCGCGGACCAGCACGCACGGCTGGAACAACCACTTCGACGCCACGTGGCCGATGACCTTCTGGACCGCCGGCGCGGCGTGGGCGGCGCAGTTCTTCTACGACTACTACCTCTACACCGGCGACCGCGAGTTCCTCGCGCGGCGCGCGCTGCCGTTCATGAAGGAGGCCGCGCTCTTCTACGAGGATTTCCTGTTCGCGGGACCGGACGGCAAACTCGTGTTCAGCCCCTCCTATTCGCCGGAGAACAACCCCGGCAACAGCAAGTCGCAGGCGAGCATCAACGCCACGATGGACCTCTCCGCCGCGCGCGAGCTGCTGCGCAACGGCATCGCGGCGTGCGAAACGCTGGGCGTCGAAGCCGAGGCGGCTGGGCGCTGGCGCGCGCTGCTGGCGAAACTGCCCGACTACGCGCTCAACGCCGACGGCGCGGTGAAGGAGTGGGCCACGCCGCTGCTGACGGACAACGACGCCCACCGGCACTGCTCGCACCTTTACGCGCTCTACAACGGCCTGCCGGATGAGATCGCAACCAACGCGCCGTTGCGGCGCGCGTTCGCAATCGCGCTGGAGAAGCGGCTGGACGTCCGGCGCGCGGAGTTCTCCGACAGCGGGAAACCGGCCGACCGGCCGCCGGGCGAGATGGCTTTCGGCATCGTGTTCGAGGGGCTGTCCGCCACCAGCCTGCGCAACGCGCGCGATTGCGGAGAAGTCCTCGACTGGCTGGCGCGCAACTACTGGCAGCCGAACCTCGTGACCACGCACAATCCCGGCGCGATCTTCAACACCGATCTCTGCGGCGGCTTTCCGGCATTCCTGATTCGCATGCTGGTGGATGCGCAGCCCGGCTGGATCGAGCTGCTGCCCGCGCTCCCCGCGAGCCTGCCGCGCGGCAGCATCGAGGGCGTTCGCTGCCGGGGCCAGGTGGAAGTCCGGAAGCTGACGTGGTCGCCGGCAGGCATCGCCGCGACGCTGCGGTCCGACGTGGCGCAGCGGATCGAGCTGCGCGCCCCCGGCAGCCGGCAGACGGTCGACCTGCCGCGCGGCCAGGACGTTGCGGTCGAGATCGCCGGACGATGATCTGCGGCGAGAGCCCCACGGAGGACGGCGCTCCTGCGCCGTCCCGCGTGCTGGCGTAACGCCGCAGTAAGACACGGGGGCATAACGGCGGGGACCGCCGTCTCCACGCCTCGTCGCCTGCCCACGCGATGGAGAC
>CAYOBW010000399.1:0-5526 GCA_964402115.1 uncultured Victivallales bacterium | reverse complement strand
CAAAGCTGATCTCTCCCGTCTGGAGGGTTGCGGGGGCTGTGCCGACTCGCGTACACTCCCGGTCACAGTTGAGCCGCGGGCGATTGGGGCCTTGGCTCTGCGGCCAGTGAGGTTGTGTCCCGAAGATGAAACGCACATCTACGCTCTCGCTGCTATTGCTGGCGGCGCCGTTGGCACTGACGGACGCCGCCGAGGCGCCCGCCAGGCAGCCCAACATCGTCTTCATCCTCGCGGACGACCTCGGCTACGGCGACGTCGGCTGCTACGGGGCGACGAAGGTGAAGACGCCGCACATGGACCGGCTTGCCCGCGAGGGTCGGCGCTTCACGGACGCGCATGCGGCTTCGGCCGTCTGCACGCCGTCGCGTTACGCGCTGCTGACGGGCGCCTACCCGTTCCGCAGGAACCTGTGGGGGCCGATCATGAACGCCAGCCCACTCGTCATCGAGCCCTCGCGGACGACCGTTGCCAGCCTGCTGAAACGCCAGGGCTACGCGACGGCCTGCTTCGGCAAATGGCATCTCGGCTTCGGCAGCGCACCGCGGCCGGACTGGAACGCCGAGCTCAAGCCCGGCCCGCTGGAGCTGGGTTTCGATCACTACTTCGGGCTGCCCGTCGTGAGCAGCCATCCGCCGTTCGTGTGGGTGGAGGACCGACGCGTGGTCGGACTGGACCCGGCCGATCCGCTCGTGTACGGCGGCGTGCCGCCGACGCAGCGGTTCCCGGAGAAGATGCTCGCGCCCGCCATCTCGGGCGGGAAGGCCGCGCACGCCCTGTACCGCGACGAGGAGCTCGGCACGACGCTGGCGGAGAAGGCGACCGCGTGGCTGCGCGCGAACAAGGACAAGCCGTTCTTCCTCTACTTCTCCACGCCGCACATCCATCATCCGTTCACGCCGGCCGCGCGCTTCAAGGACACCAGCGCGTGCGGGCGCTACGGCGATTACATCCACGAGCTGGATTGGATGGTGGGCGAGGTCTTGCGCACGCTGGATGAACTCGGGCTGGACGGGCAAACGCTGGTCGTCTTCACCAGCGACAATGGCGGCATGCTCAACCGTACCGGGCAGGAGGCGTGGCAGGCCGGACATCGTCTCAACGGCAACCTGCTCGGCTTCAAATTCGATGCGTGGGAGGGCGGCCATCGCGTGCCCTTCATCGCGCGCTGGCCCGGCCGCATCCCGGCGGGCTCCGTCTCCGGCCAGCTCATCTGCCACGTCGACGCCCTCGCCACGGTGGCCGCGCTGACCGGCGCGACGCTTGCCGCGGCCGATGGCCCCGACAGCTTCAACGTCCTGCCCGCCCTCACCGGCACGCCGGACAAGCCGCTGCGCGACCACGTTGTGCTGGCGCCCAGCAAGCAGGAGCATCTCGCGATCCGGCAGGGGAACTGGGTTTACATCGGCGCGCAGGGGGGCGGCGGATTCGCGGCGACCCGGCCCGGCGATCACACGCTCGGCGGCCCCGCTGCCCTCAAATTCGCCGGCGAAGCGAACAGCGATGTCGAGGATGGCCGGCTCAGGCCCGGCGCGCCCGACGCCCAGCTTTACGATCTGGCCGCGGATCCAGCCCAGACCCGGAACGTCATCCGCGAGCACCCCGAAGTCGCCGCCCGGCTCAAGGCGCTGCTGGCCGCCTGCCGCGCCAAAGCCCGCACGGCGCCGGGTCCGTGAAGGCTCACCCTAGAAACGGAAGCAGCCCGCTTCCATTTCTCCCATGTCATTCGCCATAATATACGATTGAAGAGGCCAGCCATCGCTTCGCCCGAGGTCACCCGGACCCAGCCGTCCGCCGGGAAGCCCTTGAACCACCGCGGCACGGCCGGCGTCGCGACCGGCTTGTTGTCGTGGGTCTTCGTGACCGGGGTGGAGTAGTAGGCCGCAGGGCGCCCGATGAGCATCATCTTCCTTCACGGGGTAAGCACGTCGAATTCCGCGACGGAGGTGAAGGCCTGGCCCTTGACTTCCGAGGCGGCCACGAACTTCACGTAGCGCGCCCGGACCGCGGCCTTGAAGTCCACCCGCTGCAGGGCTTCGCCGCTCTTGAAGTCGGCGCGGGCGACGGGTTGACCCCAGGCGCCCGGCGTCTCGCCGCAGTAGACTTCGAGCCGGCCGATCCGGCCGTTGGCCATGTCCTGCCGCGGCAGGTACGTCACGCCGCGCAACTCGACGGGGCGGCCAAGGTCGACCACCAGCTCGTGCGGCAGGGGGGCGGGCGCCGGATCCCAGGCCGTGTGCCAGATCGTGTCCCGGTCGCCGTCGAGCGCCTGCGCGGCGGGGTAATCGGGTGCCTCGCTATCGGCGCGCAACACCTTCGCACCGAGTTTGACGAGCGCGCTGTCCACCGCCGGAGGAACGAACACCCGGTCGAGCGTCGCGGCATCCAGCGACTGGCGCGGCGCGAACGTCCCGGACGCGAGGTAGGCGTAGACGCTTTTCGCAAACTGCCGCAGGGCCGGACTTCCGCCGGGCTTCTGCTCCAGGTCGATCGCGCAGACCAGCAGCCGGCCCGGCCCCACGCGTGCCTCGAACAGGTTCGCCAGCTTGTGGTTCCGCTGGAAGTTGTCGATGACCTGGACCAGCGGGCGGAAGCCGGCGGGGGTGTCGTCGAGGATGACGCTGCGCGAGGCCTGCAGCACGTCCCACCACTGCCAGTTGCCGTGGGACTCCGTGGGAAACTGCGCGAAGACCGGCTGTCCGGGGTCGCAGAGGATCCCCATCGTGTTCGGCTTCTGCGACGGGAACCAGACGGGGCTCCAGAACACCGGCAGCAGGCGGCCCGCGAACGACTTGCTCAAATCGCGCTTCGACGGGAACAGCAGGACGCTCTGCCCCCCCGCCAGCGCCGCCCTGGCCTCTGGCCATGAGCGGCACACGGCGATAGCCGCGGGAGGCTGCGGCGCGGATTCATCCGGATAAACCCAGATCTCCCAGTCGTTCGCAAAGGGAGTGCCTTCAAGCGAGACCGTCACGGTCAGCTTGCACGGCGCAACCGCCTTCGCGAGCGGCGCGCCGATCACGCCGACGGGGGAGAGCTTCCCGGTCGGCAGCTCCAGCGCCGGCAGCTTGCCGGAGGCGATCGCGCGCCCCTGCTCATCGCTGACCTGCCAGCGCGGCTGCACCCCCTTGAGGCCAGCCGGGCCGAAGTGGGCGATCTCCACGCTGCCGGTGACCGATTCGCCGACCGCGTAGGTCCGCTTCGGCAGGCGGAGCAAGGGCACGGTCGGCCCGCAGAAACGGCGGAAAGCCTCCGGCGAGATGAAGCCCTTGGAGTCCCAGAACGCATCCAGCGGCCCGATCAACGCGGTGCCCTGCGTGGGGTAATCGTGCAGATCCAGCAGCTGGAATCCGCCGTAGCCCGGCGTGCGCAGCAGGACCTCGATCTCCTCCTTGTAGAGCAGCGTCGCCAGTTTGCCGCTGGCCTGCACGTACTGCGGGGCCAGGTCCAGCAGGTTCTTCTTCTCCAGGTCGTCGCGGATCATCTCGAAGTGCTTCGCCGCCATCACCCCGGAGTACTTCCTGATCTCGTTGAAATCCGGGAAGTACATCCACTGCCCGATTTCGTGCCCGATCATCGGGCGCGGATCGCCGGCCACGACGTCGCGCAGATCGCGCTGCGTGGAGGGCGCGGGGATCCCCCGCCCCGCCGGGGTGACCGTGAATCCGCGGTTGGCCGTCACTTGCCGGTTGTTCGACGCCGAGGTGTAGAGGCGGCGCGGGTCGCGCTCCTTCAGCATCCCCACCCAGCGCGTCAGCACGTCGTCCTTGCCGCCGAATTCGTTGCCCAGCGCCATGAGGCAGAACGACGGGTGGTTGCCGTAGGCGTCCACGATCCGCTTGTACTCCGCCTCGATGAACGCGTCCCGCGGCGGGGCGGATCCGGCGGATACGTTGGCCATCGGTCCCTCCGCCTGCACGATAATACCCTCCATGTCCGCGGCCGCGAAGGCGGCGTCCGGCGGGCACCACGAGTGGAAACGGATGTGGTTCAATCCGTATGACTTCATGATCCGGTAGATCCGCTGCCAGGCCGCGGGCTCCATCGGCGGGTAGCCGGTCAGGGGAAACACCGAGCACTCCAACGTCCCGCGCAGGTACACGGGCCGGCCGTTCAGCGTGAGCTGCGTGCCGCGCGCGCCGAAGTCCCGGAGGCCGAAACGGGCGCGGCATCCGTGTGGGTCCAGGCCCGGCGCTTCGGGTTTCAGGCGCGCCTCGACGGTGTGCAGCCGGGGCTCGCACTCGTCCCACAGCGGCGCCTCCGGCCCCAGCTCGATCCGGGCCTCGACGGCCCCGCCCTGCGCGTCCCAATGCGCCGCCATGTCGGCCAGTGTCGCCGGCGTCTGTTTCCCGTCCTGCCACCGGACACCCGTCACCTGGAAACGTCCGGCGCCGGCCTGCCCCGTCGCGTTGCCGATCCTTGCGCGCACGGTGGCCGCCCGCCCCGCCGCGTCTGGATACACTTGCAGATCGGCGAGCCACACCGGGGGCGTGGCGGCCAATTCGATGCGGCCGATTACACCGTTCATGTTGCCCCACGTGCCGCCGAACAGCGCCGACACGAAACGGCCCAGGTCGAGCTTGACGGTGTTGTCCACGCAGAGAGTCAGCCGGTGTTTGCCCGGGGCGACGCCCACGCCGATGTCGTGCACGTGGGGCGCGATCAGGCTGTCCTGTGTGCCGATCAGCCGGTCATCCAGCCAGGCGGTCGTGACCCACCGGCAGCGCTCCAGGAACAGCGTTACCCGCTGCCCCCGCCACGCCTCCGGGATCTCGATCTCGCGCTGGTACCAGGCGGGCCCGGCGTAGTCGTAAAGCCGGTAGGGTCCCGCGAGCGTCGGCGGCTTCGTGTTCTTCGGCCCCAGCCCCGCGTCGTCCATGGTGCCGGGCCAACGGATGGTCTGCGTGCCATCCAGCGGCGCCGCGTACCACTTCTGCCCGACCCCGGATTTTTGTTCGTCGCAGCGGAAGCGCCAGTCGCCCGCCAGCGACTGGGCCGTTTGCTGGGCGTGGAGCGTGGTGGCAGCGAGAAGCGAGAAGGCCATGCTCAGGTTTCGGTACGCCATGTCGAGCCCTCCTTGGGTGTTGCGGACCATAGCAAGGCAGGCTGGAAAGGGCAACAGCGGCGCGGCGGTCCGCCGCCTTCCGGATGTTTCCGCAAGCCGTGCTTGCCGGCCGATTTGGAGGGCGAGACACCGTCGAGCCGTCGCGAACGGGATGCTCCTGAAACGACCTCGTGCGGACCAAGTCTTCCACCGCCGGACTTCGAGGACGAGGACCGTTCGCTTCGCTCACTGAGGACGATGGGCTTCCGTCCCGCCTTTCACGAATACGGTTGCAAGCAACATGCGGCATCCACTTGCGCTCTGATTGCGGTCTGCCTGGCGGTTGAGGACTTCCGGCAGAGGAGAACGGCGCCTCGGGGGCGCGCAATCGCGGGTTACGGCGCAGCCAGCCAGCTTGTCGAAGGCCGTACGCAGCACGGAGGTGTTCATCCCGATCCATCCGTCAACACCGCTCTCGACGAACA
>CAYOBW010000398.1:0-5541 GCA_964402115.1 uncultured Victivallales bacterium | reverse complement strand
GCAACCTGTCGCAACTCGGCCACAAACTCACCGTCTACCTCGAACGACACGATGTAGGCGCACGCCAGACGCGGTGTCGGCATGATGGGCCTAATCGCACCGAGCAGCCGAAGGACTTGCGGCTCCGCGCCCAACCATCACGCGCAGGGCGCTCGTTCGAACCGGACTGCGTCCCTCACCTTGCGGGCAGCGGGACCTTGCCAAACTCCAACCACACCTCGGGCTCTCTAAACGAAGCAAACCGTTTCTCCCTGAGGGCGCAACCTCTCGCCCAGATTGGCCGACCACTGTCGACGCCCCGCCGCAATTGACAGTCCCTTCGCGCTGGCACTTCCGGCTGTGGGCCAGGACGATTGGGCCCGCGGCACCGGGGTAGGGCTGAACGACGTGGACCGCCCGCTCAGCGGGCGCATCTCGTCGATTCGCAGGTGAGGTTCGCCCCGGAGCAGGCGGTCTTGCCGTGCCCGTTGTCCAGCGATGCCGCCACTATGGCACGTCGCGACGACGCGTGGCCGTCGGCAACCAGCCCGCTGGCGGGCCCGACCTGTCGCGTCGCATCATGATCTGCGCCCTGTCGGCGTCCAGATCGCATCCTCCTGATCGGCCAGCCGTCGCGGCCTGAGGCTCTAGCTTGGCACCGCGTCATGAAGCATCGTCCAGAGGCGCAACCTGCGCCCGCCGTCCATCGGACTTCGGAGCCAGCAACCGGCCCGTGTCCTCGGGAGAAGGTCGGCGGCCCTGCGACCTTGCCGGTCAGCCACGGCCCGGTCGGCGCCGGCAGCCAGGACGCTGTGAACGGCACCCTCCGGCAACCAACCCTGGAGCGCCCTCGCGATCGCGTACATCAGGAGAGGGACCTCGCCGGACACCTTGCAGTTGATATTTGCACCCGCCCGCACAAGCGCACCTACTGTATCATGGCTGCGGAGTGCAGTGTACAACAATGGTTCGCCCCGATAGCTGGCGTTCGCATCTGCGCCACCGGCCGATAGCACCTCTATGACAGCTGCGCCTGCGTAGCGAACGGCCGCCGCCAAGGGCGGCAATGTATCGCGGCCTGGTCTGTTCGGGTCAGCGCCATGCTGCAGGAGGATCGCGATCACTTTGGTGTTACCAGCGGCCCCAAGAGTGCGGGGCGGCCGGCGACCCCACCAGGCCGCTTCCTCCTCGTCGGTTGCGTCAAGCCCGGGCGGCTCAAGGTCGTGCGTCTCGTAGTCGTAGACTGCCAGCCCAAGCATAGGCACGCCATAGATGTGGTTCCCAAACGCATTGGGGTCGGCCCCAGCCGCCAACCACCTGCTGCATTCGGCCGGATCGTCTGCACGGATCGCCGCGGCGAGGCGCGCGGCCAGTGCGACCTTTCCGACCACGTCTAGAAGGGCAAGCCTCGCCTCGACCAAGCCCTCATCGTCAGCCATGGCGCACACCGCGTCCGCGTGCCATCAGCAACCGTGACCAAGCTCGAAGACGTAGTCCCATACCTCTGGCCCACGCACTAGCCCGTGCCAGACGTGCCGATGCAGGTCAGGATGCTGCCACGGCACGAGGCGGTAGCCGTAACGCCCGAACGCAGGGGCGAGCGCGTGGAGTAATGCCAACTCGGTATCAGCAATGGCGTCGCGCACCTGCACCTCCTGCTTCATGGGCACCCTTGCCCCGATCGACCCGTCTATGTGGCCACAGCCTGAGTATCCCCTGATCGTTGCGACCGGCCAGAAGGTGCATGCGATCACCCAAAAACTGGCGTCAGCGTCTGGCAGGGCGAACACAAGGGCAACTGCGTTGCCATCGAAATCAAGGTAGTCTGTGTCGCCTGCGCCAGTCGTTGCGCGGACACGGCGTGCCACAGTTGCCCACAGATCAGTGGCAGAAAGCTGCGTGCACGGACACAGCCGCTCTGAGACCTCACAGAGGTCCAGGTTCCAGTGTCTGTCTGGACTCGACCATCCAAAGAGCCGGCGTATGGCTCGCCGGAGCTTCAGCCCGGTTACTACGTGTGCGTTCATGCGCCTTAGTTCTTGACCGGCCACCCTGCGTAGATCGTGATCAGCCTCCTGGTCGCTGGGTCGACGATCACAGTGTAGACATCGATCTTCGCACCGTACTCAGGTTCGGTAGACACGAACGGGACCGCCCCCACGGTGCCGCGTTGGGTACCGATCGGGACGCGTCCCTCTGTCTCTACGACCGCGTACCACGCGCGCTCCTTGCCTTGGAGCTGAAGCCCACCTATCGCCGAGCCCAGAGCCGGGCGGACGCGACTAGATGATCGGGGGAGTTGGCGTGCCGGGCCAAGCGCGCCGACCGGCGGGTGCTCCCCAAACGCGCTCGCAGCTGCCTTCTCGGTCAGGCTCGCATCAAACGCGTAGTCAATCAGGTATACAATGTTGCGACCCAGCCGCCGGTCACCAACGAGGCCGCGGTCGAAAACGCTGTGAAGGCGCGCCGTCTTCCCGCTCTTGCTCATCCGCGCCGGGTCGTCGACGAGGTGTGTCAGCGCGTGTCTGAGCGCGTTGCTGGTCACCACAACGCCGCTCGGCGTTGTGTACGATCCCAGTATGACTGGGTTCAGGCTTGAGGGCCGCGATATCGACGGCGCGCCCCTAGGGTCCCACAGGCCGCGTGCCGTCGCGCCCTCCACCAGCCGGCCACCGAGACGGACGACGCGAGGTGCAGCGGAGACGACAATCGCCCCACCGAGTCCCGCGCCTAGCCGCTCGCCCCGTCTGACGACTGGCGAGCCCGTTAACATGCTCCGACCGGTCGCTCCTTCGACCAGGTCGCCGATGCCAGCAACGTCAGTTGCAGCAAGCGGGTACGCTTGCCAACCCGCACTCGGCCTACCTGCGTTTATCGCCTCGACGTGCCGGTCGCCCCACGCCTCGGCGGCGGGCCATGCCATCACCAGGATGACAGTCAGCCCCGCTACCGGTGCCGAAACTACTCCCCCTGCAACAGCAGCCCCGCCCAAGGCGACCATGCCGAGGCCCCCTGCAGCCGACGTGGCGGTCGACGCGGCAACGCGCCGCCAGTCCATAGCTTCTCCATGTTCAAACTCGTAAACCTTAAGGCGAATCGCCTCCTGCGTTGAGGGGTGCATCCTCAAGAACTGGGAATCCCGCCAGCGGACATGGTCGGAAAGCATGGCAAGCCGGCGCGCTGTCTCCATCACCGCGTTGGCGTGGAGATTGGGTGTCGCAAGGAAGCGCATATACTGCTGGCGGCCCTGGGTGCTAAGCGCGGGCGGTTCCACTGGCGCATCCTTTCGCCATGCATCGAGATTCCCGATGCCCCGCGCGCCAAGAGCTCGCTCGTACTCGTAGTCGCCCGATGATAACCACTGCTTCTGCCCGCCCGATGGATCCACCGCCCACGTCGGCCTATCCCCCACATACAGATACGCAGGCTCGCCCTCCACCGGATCGACGCTCAGCCACAGGCCGAGGTCCGTGCGGAGGTGGCGCTGCTGGACGTAGTAGCGTCCGGGCTTGCCGTCCCACGTGTAGCCCCAGTCGGCGAACGCCATGGCCGTGGCGGCCGTGAGCTGGATCAGGCCCCAGGCGTCGTACTGGTACTCGGCGATGGCGTCGCCGTCCACGTCCGTGACCTGCCGCACGTGGCCCTGCATGTCGGGCACGTAGAACCGATGGTTGCCGCCGACCTTGGCCGAGAGCAGGCCACCCACCATCAGGCCCTTCATCTTGCGGCAGCCTCCATCTCGGGACAGGAGGGCAGCTTGCCGCGCCGGCTCATCCGAGCGTACCACGATGCGAACGTGGGACTGACCCTGCCATCGGGACCGACGACAGGGGGCACGTCGGGGCCGTATTGCGCCCAGAGGTAACGGTAGAACTCATCCGGCGGGGCCACGTATTCGCCACGGACCACGCGGACGGCCCACAGGTGAGCGCGGCTACAATCCCGGAACACAAGCTGCATGACCTCGATCAGGTTAATCTGCGCTATGGGCTCACGTTCGCGATCGACCGCCTCGCCGAGTGCGCGGCGAGCCGGCTCACCCATGCGGCGGAGTGCCTCCATGATCGGAAGAACGCTATACGCGCCGACGTTGCTGTGCCTCAGGGCTCCGATCATCGCCGGAACGGCACGCGGGCCACAGGTGACCAGCTTGGCGGTTATCTGCTCGCGACGGCGGGAGTCGTCATGATCCGTCCACCCCAGCTCCAGCAACAGCAGACGCGGCTGCATGCCGCGCAACGCGAGCCACCCGCCGAGCAGGACGGAGGCGGCCACCGCCACTCGAGCACCGGTCCGCCGCGTCATGGCCCCGCACCGTGCGATGCGCCGTCGGCCCTGTCACCCTGGAAGGGGCCCAGAGTGGCAAGGTCATGCGCGGTACCACCCGAGAACGTGCCGATGTTCTGCCCAAGCGTGATGCCCTCTGGATCGTCGCGAACAAGCAAGAAGGGGCTATTGTAGTATATGTGCAGTAGACGAACAACGTACTCCTTTCGCTGCGCCATCGGCCATCGGGACGGGGCGAGCTCGACCAGCACGTTCGCATCTACAAGCCGCCTGCGCTGAAGTCGCGGGCAATCCAGTCCCTTGCGCAGCCGTTCGGTCCGCCTGCCGGCCGCTCCGGGGTCGCGGAGGATCGCGCTCACAATAAACGACAGCTCTCTCGCCGCAGCCTCGATCGCCACAGGCGCCCGTAGGAGCCGCCTCTCCACGAGACGCGCCCGGGTCTGCTCTATGCCTCGCCGGATAACCTCCCGTCCCCTTTCGGTGCCGCGCAAAGTGCGCAAGAACAGCACCCGCCACTCCGCAACTGCGTTTGGCCCACGCTCCATGCGGATGCGCCGGTAGACAGCCTCAGACCGGAGCCACTCCTCCAGGGCCTCGGCCTCTGAGTTGTCAACCAGTGGAGGGCTCGGCCTCTCAAAGGCGAAGGCACCCACCCGGAGGGCCCTGTCTGAGCGGATCTGCGCCGGGCCGACGCTCACAGGTTGGCCCTTCCACCACGTGGCAACGGCCCGGCCGAACTCGCTCTGTTCTGCCCAGTCCCACTGATCAGCGTCCAGGACCTCGGCGAGCACAACCGGCGCCAAGAGCCACTCAGGCACGTGGTTCCTCCGAGCGCTCTCACGGAGGTCCGCACCGAACGGGCCAAGAAGAGCCACGGCAAGCCCTCGCTTCACGTCGCTGGGCTGGCGCGTCCACATCGGCAAGAACCCCAACGGGTAGCCGCCACGTCTCCCGGCGCGCCGCACGCCCTGCGCGACGCCGCGCACTGACATCCACTTCGCCCACGCCTCTCTCGGCTCGGGGTCGATCGGTGCGGCGTTGCCCTCAGAGTCGTCGGTCCATGTGCGATCAGGTTCGAGCCGGATCTTTGCGTCCTTGTCGGCGGCCCCCCTCGCGAGGGCTTGGTCACGGCCCTCCGCCTTGCGCACATCACCGAAGCCCTGCTCCCCACTCGGATCCACGGCCCACGTCGGCCTGTCACCCACATACAGGTAGGGCGGCTGTAGAGTAGGCCGCCGGCGCACTGGCACCCTCATCTGCCGTCGATGAGGCAGG
>CAYOBW010000397.1:0-5581 GCA_964402115.1 uncultured Victivallales bacterium | reverse complement strand
CGCCGGCTCCCCATCCCTCGCCTCTCTCGCATTCTTGCCAAAAGAATCAGCCATAATGCGTTTGCCCTGCCCGGCTTTGCGGCTTGTATGGGGGTGTGACGCTCTGGTATGTTAAGCGTTCGGGTTGTTGACACTAACACGACACCCAAGGATGGCTTTTATGCGTGGATGGATGCGATGGCTGCCCGGCGCGGCCGGAATCATGATCGGCTTGTCGGCGGCGGAGGGAAAGGGCGGCCCCCTCAAACCCGAGCCGCTTTTTGCCGACACGGCCCGGACGCTGGCCATCTCGTTGATGCGCGAACACGTCTCGAACGCGAAGGTGGACGACACCATCTCCAAGCGCACCTTCGAGAACTACATCGAAGCCATCGACCCGCTGCGCATCTATTTCCTGGCAAGCGATATAGAGGCGTTCAAGCTTCAGGAAACGAAGCTGGACGACGCCATGCTGGCGGGGGACTGCACCTTCGCTTTCCAGGTCTACACGACGCTCGTGGAGCGCGTCCGCAACCGCGTGGCCTTCGTGGACGAACGCGTCAAGCGCGGCTTCAGCATGGACCGCACCGACTCCTACCGCTGGAACCGCAAGGACGCCCCCTGGGCGGCCGATCCCGCGGCGTGGGACAACCTCTGGGACCAGGTCCTGCACAACCAGTACGTGCAGATGGCAGTCAGCCGCAAGATCGCCGAGGAGCAGAAGGAGCTGGAGAAGGCCAAGGCCGCCACGAACGCGCCGCCGGCCGCGGCCCAGACAGACTCCACCAATCCCCCGCCCCCCGCGGCGACGGCGCCGCTCGCGAGCACCAACGCCCCCGCGGGAGGCGCCACGAACGCCGTGGTCAAGGCGGCCAAGCCGCCGCCCACCCCCGAGGAGACGATCACCAAGCAATTCCACCAGCTGCTCAACGTGCTCGACGACTCGGACAGCGAAAGCGTGTTCCAGCGCTTCCTCACCGCCTTCGCCATGGCCTACGACCCCCACTGCTCCTACATGGCGCCCAGCACCGAGGAGAACTTCGACATCAGCATGAAGCTCTCGCTGGTC
The DNA here is from genome assembly GCA_964402115.1 of uncultured Victivallales bacterium. GTDB lineage: Bacteria > Verrucomicrobiota > Kiritimatiellia > UBA8416 > CAYOBW01 > CAYOBW01. The sequence goes on along the minus strand of CAYOBW010000397.1, from coordinate 4,533 downwards.
GGCATCGGCGCGCTGCTCTCGCCCGAGGACGGCGCCCTGAAGATCGAGAAGATCCTGCCGGGCGGCCCGGCCGACCGCGACAAGCGCGCCAGCCGGCTGCAGGAGGACGACAAGATCATCGCCGTCGCCCAGGGCGACGGGGAGGCGGTGGACATCCTCCACTGGCCGATGAACAAGGCCATCGCCCTCATCCGCGGCGAGAAGGGCACCCGCGTCGTGCTGACCGTCGTGCCCGCGTCCGATCCCACCGGCGCCTCCACGAAGGCGGTTGACCTCGTCCGCGACGAAATCAAGCTCGAGGAGCAGGCGGCCAAACACGCCCTGCGCAACGTGCCGGACAGCGGCGGCAAGACCAACACCCTCGGCGTCATCACCTTGCCCTCGTTCTACGCCGACCTGAAAGCCGCCAAGGACAAGCCGGACGAGTACCGGAGCTGCGCGCGCGACATGGAGGTCATCCTCAAGACGCTGAGCACGCAGCACGTCGCGGGCGTCCTGCTCGACCTCCGCAACAACGGCGGCGGCTCGCTGCGCGAAGTGGCCATCATGACCGGGCTCTTCATCAAGAGCGGCCCCGTGGTCCAGGTGCGCCAGGAGAACCGCATCAGCCTCCTGCCCGACCCGGACCCGACCGTGGCCTATGCCGGCCCGCTGGTCGTGCTCGTCAACCGGCTCAGCGCCTCGGCCTCGGAGATCCTGGCGGCCGCCCTGCAGGACTACGGGCGGGCCATCGTCATCGGCGACTCCCAGACCTACGGCAAGGGCACGGTCCAGGCCGTGCACAAACTCGGGCCCGAGGACAAGATGGGCGCGATCAAGGTCACCAACGCCCTGTTCTACCGCATCAACGGCAGCTCCACGCAGCTGCGCGGCGTCTCCTCGGACATCGTGATTCCCTCCTTCTTCGACGACCAGGAGCTGGGCGAGAGCTACAAGGATAACGCCGTGCCCTGGAGCATGGTGCCCGCGCTGCGGTACCAGGGCCTGGGCGATCTCTACCCCGCCGTGGCCATCCTGGGCGAGAAAGCGCGGGCGCGCTGGAATCACAGCCGGGAGTTCGGCATCTACACGAACGTGCTGACGAGCGTGAAGGTCATGAACAAGGTCGAGGAGCTGCCGCTCGGCTTCGCGCCCCGGCTCGAACAGCAGCGCGCGCGCCAGAAGCTGGCCGACATGCAGAAAGAGATCGCGGGGAACGGCGACGAGGAGGCGGGCGGCGCGAAAGCCACCGCGCCAGCCCGCCACGACATCGTGCTCGAGGAAGCCCTCAAGCTGCTGGCCGATTTCGTGGCCCTTCAGACCTCGTAGACCGGCGCGGTCCGCGCCACAGGCACTAACAGGAGAGACGCACATGTCCGATACCGCACCCGAGCACGCTCCCGCCACGCCCCAGCCGACGCCCAGCCAGGACGATGTGGCCGCCATCGACGGCCTGCGCCAGCTCTACGATCAGCTGCGCGCCGAACTGGCCCGCGTCATCATCGGCCAGGACGCGGTCATCCGCCAGCTGCTGATCTGCGTCTTCTCCCGCGGCCATGCGCTGCTGATGGGGGTGCCCGGGCTGGCCAAGACGCTGCTGATCCACTCCCTGAGCGACACGATGTCGCTGCGCTTCAGCCGGATCCAGTTCACGCCCGACCTGATGCCCTCGGACATCACCGGCACGGACATCCTCCAGGAGACCGCCCAGCCCGGCCACCGCGCCTTCGAATTCGTCAAGGGGCCCGTGTTCGCCAACATCGTGCTGGCCGACGAGATCAACCGCACCCCGCCGAAGACCCAGGCCGCGCTGCTGCAGGCCATGCAGGAGAACTGCGTCAACGCCGGCTCGCACCTCTTCGAACTCGACCAGCCCTTCTTCGTGCTCGCCACGCAAAACCCGATCGAGCAGGAGGGCACGTATCCCCTGCCCGAGGCGCAGCTCGACCGGTTCATGTTCCTGATCCACGTGGACTACCCCACCGCCGCCGAGGAGCTCCGCATCGCCCGCGAAACCACCGGCGGCCTGAGCGTGCAGCTGGCCCCGCTGCTGAGCGGCGAGCGCATCCTCGCCTACCAGCGCATCGTGCGCCGCGTGCCGGTGCCGGACCACGTGTACGATTACGTCGTGCGCCTCGTGCGCCGCTCGCGCCCGAAGCTGGACGGCGCCCCCGAGTGGATCCGCAACTGGGTCATGTGGGGCGCCGGCCCGCGCGCCGTGCAGTACCTCGTGCTCGGCGCCAAGGCCCACGCCGTGCTGCGCGGCAGCTACCTCGTGCAGAGCGAGGACGTGGACGCCGTGGCCGAGCCCGTGCTGAGCCACCGCATCCTCACCAACTTCCACGCGGAGTCCGAGGGCGTCACCAGCCGGGACATCATCACCCGCCTGCTGGCCGAAGCCAAAGAGGATTAAGCGGTGGCCCTTGACGCCCATCGCGAGTTCCTGGACGCCGCCGTGCTGGCGCGGCTCTCCCGCTGCACGCTGAACGCCCGCCTGCCCATGGCGGGCAGCGTGACCGGCATCCACAAGAGCGCCACGCGCGGTGCCAGCGTCGAGTTCGCGGAGTACCGCAAGTACGTGCCCGGCGACGACGTCCGCCACGTGGACTGGCGGGTCTACGCCCGCACGGACCGCTTCTACATGAAGGAATTCGAGGCGGACACGAACCTCCGCTGCTACCTCGTGCTGGACACCAGCGGCTCGATGAACTTCGCCGCGGCCCACGGCCGCAAGTTCGACTACGCCCGCCGCCTCCTCGCCACGCTCGCCTACCTGTTCGCGCACCAGGGCGACGCGGTGGGCCTGCTCTGCTTCGCCGACAAGGCCGTCCACGACATCCCGCCGCGCCGCTCGCCCGCGCACCTCAAGCACATCTTCGACACCCTCGCCACGATCCAGCCGCAGGGGCCGACCAACATCGTGCAAACCATCCACACCCTGGCCGAGAAGGTGCGGCGGCGCGCGCTCGTGATCATCTGCTCCGACTTCTTCGCCGAGGTGGAGCCGCTGCTGGACTGCTTCCAGCACATGCGCTTCCACAAGCACGACGTGGCCGCGTTCCAGGTGCTCGACCGGCAGGAGCTGGACTTCGACTTCGACCGCCCGATCCGCTTCGCGGACCTCGAGTCGCCCTTCGACCTGGTCTCCGATCCGGCGGTGATCCAGGCCGCCTACCGCCGCGAGCTGCAGCGGCACCAGGAGGCGCTCCAGCGCGGCAGCCGCGAGTTCGGCGTGGACTACCAGCGCGTCGTGACGGACGTGAACTACGAGAGCGTGCTGGCGTCGTTCCTGCTGCAGCGGCAGCGCAAGTCCGCCGCGACGGGAGGCCGCGCGTGAGCCTGCTGCAGCCGCTCATGCTGTGGGGCCTGGCCGCCGCCGCGCTGCCCATCCTCATCCACCTGCTCAACCGGCTGCGCTTCCGCACGGTCAAGTGGGCGGCCATGCTGTTCCTCGTCAAGGCCACGCGCAGCTCCACCCGCCACGCCCGCCTGCGGCACTACCTGATCCTGCTCGCCCGCACCCTCGCCGTGCTGCTCTTCGCTTTCGCGCTCTGCCGCCCGCTGCTCGGCGGCTGGCTGGGGCTCACGCTCGCCGGCCCGCCGGACACCGTCGTGCTGCTGCTCGACCGCTCGGCGAGCATGGAGGACGTGGATCCGCGGCGCCAGGTCAGCAAGCGCGCCGCCGCCCTGCAGCGCTTCGCCGCCGCCGCGCGCGACGGGTTCGGCGCGAGCCGCTTCGTGCTGATCGAGAACGCCCTGCGCACGCCCTTCGAAATCGGCTCCCCCGCGGCCCTGCCCAGCCTCGCCCTGGCCGGCCCCACGTCCACCGCCGCCGACCTGCCCGCCCTGTTCCGCGAGGCGCTCGACTACCTCCTGCGCAACCGCACGGGCCGCACGGAGCTGTGGATCGCCTCCGACCTGCAGCGCACGAACTGGCGGCCCGACAGCGACGAGTGGCGCGACCTCGCCGCCCGCGCCGCCGCCCTGCCGCAGCCCCCGCGCATCCGCCTGCTGGCGCTCTCCGACAGCGGCTACCGCAACACGTCCGTGACGCTGCGCCAGGTGCACCGGCGCACGCGCGACGGAAAGCCGCAGCTGCAGCTCGCGCTGGAGCTGCTGCGCACCGCCACCGCCGACAACGCCTTCCCCGCGGCGCTCACGCTCGACGGCGTCCGCCAGCCGTTCGACGTCGCCATGCCCGCCCAGAGCCTCTACCTGCAGCGCGCGCTCGACCTGCCGGCCGGGCAGGCCGCGGGCGGCTGGGGCCGCGTCGACCTGCCCGCCGACGCCAACACCCGCGACAACGCGACCTACTTCGTCTACGGCCCCGCCGTCGCCACGCGCACCATCGTGGTGTCGGACGAGCCGGCCGTGGCGCGCTTCCTGCAGCTGGCCAGCGCCCCGCTGCCCGACGCGCGCAACCAGGCCTGCGAGGTGCTCCCGCCGGTCAGCGCCGCGCGCGCGGCCTGGGCCGACCTGTCGCTCGTGGTCTGGCAGGCCGGCGCCCCGGGCGCCGCCGCCGACGCGGCGCTGCGCCAGTTCGTGGAAGCCGGC
>CAYOBW010000396.1:0-5583 GCA_964402115.1 uncultured Victivallales bacterium | reverse complement strand
GCGGCAACTCCGACGCGTCCGCCGCGCCTGGCTCCACCACGCGCACGCCCATGCCACCCAGCTCGCTCCCGGCCGGCCCGGGAGGACCGGCCCACGTGGGACGGCGCTCCCGCGCCGTCCGTGCGATCGTCCGCGGCACGCTCCGCCTGCTTCTACTCCTCACCCGACCATGGGATGACCTTGCCCGTGCGCGCGTCGGTCGGCATCTGGGCACCCCGTTCTTGCAGCAACGCGGACAACTTCGCCGACAGCTCCCGCACGCGCTCCGGCGACTGCGCGGCAAGGTTGGTCTTCTCGGAGATGTCCGCGTCCAGGTTGAACAGCTCGCGCCGGCGGTCGGCGTGGTGGTAGATCAGCTTCCACGCCCCCACGCGGATGGCACTGAAAGGCGTCTGGCCGTAGTTGTTGGGAAAATGCCAGACAAACGGCCGGTCCGCTGGCATCCCACCCGTGCCCTTCAGCAACGGCACGAAGCTGACACCGTCCACGAGCTGCAGGGTCTTCCCGGACCAGGCCACGCCCGCCAGCTCCAGGATGGTCGGGAAGACGTCCTCGATCACCACGGGGTCGCGGCAGACGGTGCCCGGCTTCGCCGTCCCGGGCCACTTCGCCAGCATGGGTACACGGAAGCCGCCTTCGTAGGGCGACACCTTGTGGCCGCGCAACGGCAGGTTCGGCGGGCACTGCGACGGCGAACCGTTGTCGGACATGAAGAGGATAATCGTGTTGTCCGCAATGCCCAGCCGGTCGAAAGCCGCCCTGAGATCGCCCAGCGACTTGTCCATGCCCTCGATCATCGACGCCAGCGTCGCCTCGAACGGCTTCAGTCCGGCATCCACATACTTCTGGTAGAAGCGGTCGTCCTTCTCCCACGGGGCGTGCACGGCGTAGTGCGCCATGTAAAGGTAGAAGGGCGTTTTGTCGGCGACGGCCCGCTCCACCGCCTTGACGGCCTCCAGCGTCAGCGCCTCCGTCAGGTACACGTTCTTCCCGTGGTAGGCTTCGAGCCCCGGCACGTTCCAGATCAATTCAGCCGGGTTCTGGCTGCGCCAGGCGGCGCTGAAGTTCTTCTCGCCCCAGTAGCTTCCCGGTCCGCCGGCGCAGTGCCCGGCGATGTTCACGTCGAAACCGAGGTTGAGCGGGTTCTCCCCCGGCGTATCCTTCGCGCCGAAGTGCGCCTTGCCGACGTGGATGGTGCGGTAGCCCGCCGTGCGCAGCAGCGCCGGCAGCGGCGTGACCTGCATGGTTCGCTCGACGCCGGCGTTCGTGCAAATGCCGTTCACATTCCACGCCGGCGGGCGCACGAGCTTGCTCGGCTGATCCGGCGAGGCATTCTTGCGCAGCGTCCAGTTCGTCACGCGGTGCCGCGCGACATTCATGCCCGTGAGCAGGCTGACCCGGGTGGGCGAGCAGACGGCGGACGCGTAGGCCTGCGTGAACTTCACGCCCTCCGCCGCCAGCCGCTCCATGTTCGGCGTCCGGTAGCGCCGGTTCAGCGCCGTGACCTCCGTGTGAAACGGCACGGAGGTCTCCTGCCACCCCATGTCGTCCACGAGGAAGAAGACGATGTTGGGCGGCGGGGTGGCAGCGGGAGCCACGGTCGCCAGCAGCGAGAAGGCAAGGGAGACGGCGGTCAACAAGCGTGCATGCATGGCCGCGTTTTATGAACCAGAACGCGCGAGGATGCAATCCCGTTTCCGCCGGCCCGGCGGTGTGCGCTCCTCACGCACACGGCGAGGCGCCAGCGGTCAAGGCGAGGCTATCGGCGGGCGCGCTTCCCTTGATTGGCCTTGGCCTGCTGGGCTCCGGCTGCGGCCGACGCGCCGGTTCCCGGCAGGAACTTGGTCTTGACCGGGACGTCGTTGCCTTGAGGCGCGCCCGGCGTGCTGCGGCCCTGGGTGATGATCTGCTCCATCAGCGCCGTAAGCTCGGCGACCCGCTCCGGCTGCGTCGCATAGAGGTTGTTGGTCTCGGCGAGGTCGGCATCGAGGTTGTAAAGCTGGCCCGGCTGGCCGTCGTTGCCCTTGCTCCAACCGCCGGAGCCTTTGCCGAAAAGCAGCTTCCACGGCCCCTTGCGCAGCGCCAGCAGCCCCTGGCTGGACTGGCTCACGGCGTGCTCGCGAACCGGGCGGTTCTCGCCCCGCAACAGCGGCAGGATGCTCACGCTGTCCTCGCCGGCGGTGTTCGGCAGCCTGGCGCCGACGATATCCGCGCACGTGGCGAGCAGGTCGGCGTGGTGCACGAGCTGACTGCAGACGGCTCCGGGTTTCACGACCCCCGGCCAGCGGACGATGAAAGGCTCGCGGTGACCGCCCTCCCAGGCATCGCTCTTGTAGCCGCGCAGGGGTCCGCTCGGGAAATGCCCTTTGGTCTCCATCTCGGCGGCCCCGATGTAGGGGGCGCAGCCGTTGTCGCTGGTGAGCAGGACGAGAGTCCTGGCCGTGGCGCCGCTCTTGTCCAGCGCATCCAGCACCCGGCCGATCACGGCATCGGTCTCCATCACGAAATCCGCGTACGGGATCAGGCCGCTCTTGCCTTTCCACTCGTCAGTCACGGCCAGCGGCGTGTGCGGCGCGGTCAGCGGCATGTAGAGGAAGAACGGCTCGGGTTTGCCCGCGGCGTCCGCAATGAACGCGCACGCCCGGTCACCCAGCGTCGGCAGGATCGCCTCCAGCCGCCAACCCGGCAGCGCGGGTCCGGGCAGGCTGGCCAGATGGCCCTTCCGGAGCGGGGCGGGCAACGGCTCGGAGGGAATGCCCACGGTGCGGTCATTCTCGATGAAGCAGTAGGGCGGCCAGTTCGGGACATCGGTGCCGAAGTAGGTGTCGAACCCGCGCGTGGTGGGGCCGCCGGGAATCGGTCTGGAGAGGACCTCCTGCCAGACGGCGCGCTGGGGGCCGTCCGCCGGCGCTTCGTCGTTCCCCCCTTTGGCGCGAAAGAGCTGCGCCTTGTCCGCCGGAATCGGCCAATCCCATCCCAGGTGCCACTTGCCGATAGCGGCCGTCCGGTAGCCGCGCTGCTTGAGCAGCCCGGCGACGGTGAGACGATTGGCCGCAATCATCGGCTTGCCGAACACCCCCACAATGCCTGCCTGCCCCGTGCGCCAATGGTACCGGCCGGTCAGCAGGGCATAGCGCGACGGCGAGCAGACACCGCTGCTGGAATGTGCGTCGGTGAACCGCAGCCCCTGCCCCGCCAGGCGGTCGATGTGCGGCGTCGGAATCCGGCCGCGCTGCGGGTTGTTGCACTGCACGTCGCCGTACCCGAGATCGTCGGCGAGGATGACCACGATGCTGGGCGGAGCGGCATCCGGCGCGGCACGCAGGCCGGGCGACACCCAGCCCAGCCCCAGGACCGCGACGGCAACCCGACCCCACCGGACCCGGGGAAACGTCTGAGACGGATGGTTATGCATGCACCATTTAGAGCATGATCGCACGGTTGCGTCAACTGGTCGCGTGAGCCCCCACACACCTCTCACGGCGTGCCCCCCGCGGGAACGTCCGAGCGGAAGGGGGCGGCGGGCAGGCCCTCCTTGTTCGCGAGATTCACGTCGGGCACGTTGGCCCAGCCGTAGCGCACCGCCACCGGCTTGGCAACCTGCTCGCAGGCCACCACGACCTTGTCGCCCATGATCTCGGCCGTGGCCGCGACGAACTTCCCGTCCGCGCCGGCCACCGTGAAGCCGCGCAGCGGACCGCCGCCCTGTGCGACCAGCCCGCCACCAACATGGTCGAAGGCCAGGCACAGCGCGTGCCCGTCCGCCTCCGGCGCCGCGCCGCGGAAGAGGGGCCCGCGGTACACGAGGCGCTCGCCATACGCAAGCGCCCGGGCGGCCAGGGCCAGCCGCGCGCCCACGGGCTGCTTGCGGGTGGGATGGATGTCGTTGGCATCGCCCACGTCCGTGAGCACGATCAGCGCCGTGCGCGGCGTAGCCTCGACCGCCAGGAGTTGCGCCTCCCGCAGCTCGGGCGTCATGCCCTTGTGCGGGGCGATCTGGACCACGAGGAACGGCAGCTCCGCGCGCCACTGTTGGCGCCAGTCGGCGATCAGGGCTTTCAGGAGCGCACAGTACTGCCCCGCGCGGCCGTTGTTGCTCTCGCCCTGGTACCAGAGCACGCCGCGGATCGGGAAGTCCGTGAGGGGGGCGATCATCGCGTTGTAGAGGACCGAAGCGGCATTCTGGTTCTTCGCCGGCGGTGCGTTGGTGCCAGGCTGGAGCGTCTTCAGCGCCTCGCCGCTGGTCCAGGCTTCCGCGACCGTGCCGCCCCACGAGGAGTGGATGACGCCGACCGGCACGCGCACGGCCGGCTGCAGGTCGCGCGCAAAGTAGAAACCGACGGCGGAGAAGTCGGCCGCCGTCTCCGGCGTGCAGACCCGCCAGGAGCCGCGGGCGTCGGGTTCCGGCTGGGCGGCGGTGCGGTGCGGCACGTAGAACTCGCGAATCAGCGGGAAGTTGGCCGCGACGGCATCGGCCTTCCACCCCACCAGCTCCTGCTGCGGCGGGCGCGGCCCGAGCTGCCGCTCCATGTTGGATTGGCCGCTCGCCAGCCAGACGTCGCCGACGAGCACATCCTCCACCACGCAGGTGCTGCCGCCCGCCACCGTCAGCGCACGGGGGGTGGCGCTGGCCGCGAGCGGCTTCAGCGTGACCCGCCACTTGCCGTCCTGCGCGACCGTCCGCGCCTGCTGACCGGCGAACTCAACCGTGATGGCCTGGCCGTTCGCCGCCGTGCCCCAAACCGGCAGCGGCACGTCGCGCGGAAACACGGCATGCGGCTGGAACAGGCTGTTGAGCCGCAGCGGGGCTCCCTGGGGCGGCTGCTCGCCCGGCGGCTGCGCCGCGGCAGGCCGCGCGCACAGGGTGAAGAGGAGGCACAGGAGACCGACAGCGGCACGCGCAGGGAGGTGTTTCATATGGCCGGACATCATGCCGCCGCTGCGGAACACGATCAAGCTGAATGACGGCCCCTGAGTAATGCGTCAGTGACGCAGGGGGCTTACATGGCACATAACGGCCGGGGACGGCCGTCTCCAGCGCGTGGGCAGGCGACGAGGCGTGGAGACGGCGGTCCCCGCCGTTAGCGCCCCCCCCTGCGTCACTGAGGCGCTACCACCCGCCCTTACCCCCACCCCTGCTCCCGCTCATGCAGCATGCGCATGCAGCATGTCGTCCTCGTATTGGCGGGCAACGGCGGACGAGAAGGCGGCAACCGCTTCCGCGTCGCGAACCACCAACCGCAGACCGCATAGCGCTTCGAACGCGAGCACACTGTTGGCGCGGCCAAGGTCAACCAAATCGAGTTCGGCGACCGTCTTCAGCCGGCTCGCCGTGGCGACGTAGAAATCGTAGAACTCCGTGGGGGACGGCAGGGGAGACAACAGCACCGCAACATCCACATCGCTACCTGCCCGCACCACGCCGTCGCGAGCCGAGCCAAAGAGTGTCGCCAACACGACGCGGGGATCTTCCGCCAGGACCGCCGCCAGGGCCTCCAAGTCCAGTGTCATGGCGAGGGGCTAGCACTCGGGACCGCCGACGGTCAACAGAGCAGCCCGGCCGCAGATCCTCGCGCAAGCGGC
>CAYOBW010000395.1:0-5594 GCA_964402115.1 uncultured Victivallales bacterium | reverse complement strand
CGACGGTGACCAACCCACAACCCATTGTGGCAGATGAGTCAAGTGCATAGCCCTAACGAGTGTTGACAGGTACCGGGAATGGGGTTGAATCGGACGCGCTGCCGCCGTATCCTGCTACCCGCGATGGCAGGCGCAATCTCGGCTATCACCGTCTCCCGTCCAAGCGTTTTTCCCGCGCCGTGCGCTGTAGGGCGGGCCTTCGGGCGGTCTATGGGGGCTTGAGATGGGCGGCTGGATCACGCCTCAAGGGGAGACGACGATGCAGACAGAAGGAACGCACCTGCCTGGGTTAGGCCTTGCACTCGGCGCGCTCTCACTAATGGCCCTGGTCCGCTGTGCCGCGGCCGAGCCGGACCTACGGCTCTGGTACACGCAGCCGGCGGCGAAGTGGGAGGAGGCGCTGCCGATCGGCAACGGGCGCCTCGGGGCCATGGTCTTCGGCGGGGTGACGAACGAGCACCTTCAACTCAACGAGAACACGCTGGTGTCGGGCTTTCCGGGCTACCGCAACCTCCCGCTCGACGTTCGCAAGGACTTCGCGACCGTCACGAACCTGATCGCCCGCCGCCAGTTTGCGGAGGCCGACAAGCTCGTCACCGAGAAGTGGCTGGGCGGCTCCTGGGCCTGCTACCAGCCTCTGGGTGACCTGTACGTCGACATGGATCACAAGGGCGTCGTCGAGGACTACCGGCGCGAGCTCAACCTGGCTGATGCGGTGCTCCGGATTCGCTATCGCAGCGGCGGCGTGACGTTCACGCGCGAGGTTTTCGCCAGCCATCCCGATGGGGTGATCGTCATGCGCCTGGCCGCCGACAAACCCGGCAGCCTCGGCTTCCGCGTGCGGCTCGGTTCGGCGCACCCGACGGCGGTTACCAACGGTCTTGCCCTGCAGGGCCAGCTTCCGGGCTTCGTGCTGCGCCGTACACTGGACTGGGTCGAGAAGAAGGGCGACACGTGGAAGTACCCGGCCCTCTGGGATGCGGAGGGCAAGCGCAAGCCGGGTGCCGGCCAGGTGCTCTACGACGGTCGCGGCCTGCGCTTCGATGCGCGGTTGGCCGTGCACGTGCAGGGTGGCACGCTTGCCGGCAACCGGGTGAGCGGCGCCGACGAGGCGGTGCTGGTGCTGGCTGCCGCGTCCGGCTACGGTGGCGTGGATCCCTCGCGGAAGGCGGCCGGCGCGCTCGACGCCGTGGGCCAGCGCGGTTTCGCCGAACTGCTGACGACCCACACCCGTGACTACCGAGGCCTGTTCGACCGCGTCACGCTGGACCTCGGGCCCGGCCGCGACGACCTGCCGACGAACCAGCGGCTCAAGCAGCCCGACCCCGGGCTGGCGACACTCTACTTCCAGTTCGGTCGCTACCTGACGATCGCCGGGTCGCGCCCCGGCGGCCAGCCGTTGAACCTGCAGGGGCTGTGGAACAAGGACGTCATCCCGCCGTGGGCCTGCCAGTACACGATCAACATCAACACCGAGATGAACTACTGGCCCGTCGAGGTCGGCAATCTCTCGGAGTGCGCCGAGCCGCTGCTGCGGATGGTGCGCGAACTGGCGGTGGACGGCGCGCGCGTGGCCCGCGAGATGTACCGGTGCCGCGGCTGGGTCGCGCACCACAACACCACGCTCTGGCGCGATGCGCAGCCCGTGGACAACTCCGCTGTCTGCTCCTACTGGCCCATGGGCGGGGCATGGCTCCTGCAAAACGTCTTCGAGCACTACGCGTTCACCGGCGACCGCGACTTCCTCGCAAAGGAGGCGTATCCGCTGATGAAGGGCGCCTGTGAGTTCTATCTCGATTGGCTGGTGCCGGACGCCCGCGGGCAGCTTGCCACGCCCGTCAGCACCTCGCCGGAGAACAGCTTCGTCTACAGCGACGCCGCCGGGAAGAAACAGCGCGCCAGCGTCAGCACGGGTACGGCGATGGACATGGCGATTATCCGCGGGCTCTTCGCCGACACACTGAGAGCGGCGGCCGCTCTGGATGTGGACGCCGGGTTTCGCGCCACCCTGGCCGCCGCGCTGGGCCGGTTGCGGCCGTACCAGGTCGGGTCCAAGGGCCAGCTGCTCGAGTGGCAGGAGGAGTTTGAGGAGAGCGACCCCCGCCACCGGCACTGCTCGCACCTGTATGGGCTGCACCCCGGCATCCAGATCAGCCCGCGGGGCACGCCGGCGCTCGCGGCTGCAGCGCGGCGGTCGCTGGAGTTGCGCGGCGACGGCGGAACCGGCTGGAGTATGGCTTGGAAGATCAGCTTCTGGGCGCGGCTCGAGGACGGCGATCACGCGCACAAGATGCTGCAGGAGCTGCTGTCGAAGTCCACGCTGCCGAGCCTGCTCGATTCGTGCCCGCCCTTCCAGATCGATGGCAACTTCGGCGGCTGTGCCGGCATGGCTGAGATGCTGCTGCAGAGCCACGCGGAGATTCCAGGGGAGGTCCCTGGCTCCAGTGTGCAGGGTTCAGGAGGGGCGACCGCTGCACGCCGAACCCTGAACGCCGCACCCTACCTCGTCACGCTGCTGCCCGCGCTGCCTGCGGCCTGGCCGAAGGGGGCGGTGAAGGGGTTGCGCGCCCGGGGCAACTTCACCGTGGACTTTGCGTGGGAGGCTGGCAGAATCACCTCATACCGCATCGCGTCCGACGCGCCGCGCGCCTTGACGGTGCGTGTGAACGGGGAGACGAAGTCCGTGACCGCGGAGAAGAAGTGAAAGGAAGGTCCAAGATGCGTCACTGCTACCTGATGCTGGCCGCCCTGCTTGTGGCGGCTGCCTGTCCCGCGGCCGATACCGCGACCAACGCCCCGTGGTTCAAGCCCGATCCCGCCGCCATGCGGCGCTGGCAGGACCTGCGGTTCGGGATGTTCATCCACTGGGGGCCAGTCAGCCTCACCGGTTATGAGATCGGCTGGTCGCGCGGCGCGCAGACGCCCATCGCGAAGTACGACAGCCTCTACAAGGAGTTCAACCCCGTCAAGTTCAACGCCGACGACTGGGTCAGCGTCGCCAAGGCGGCCGGCATGAAGTACATGGTGCTCACGACGAAACACCACGACGGCTTCTGCCTGTGGGATACCAAGTTCACCGACTACAACATCATGAACGCGCCCTTCAAGCGGGACGTGGTCAAGGAACTGGCCGCGGCCTGCAAGAAGCAGGGCATCGCCTTCGGCACGTACTACTCGGTGACCGACTGGTATCATCCCGGCTGGCCGACAACCAGCCCCGGCGGCAAGGTGAAGCGCGCGACGTCGGACATGGATGCCTACGAGAAGTACCTCCAGAACCAGATCCGGGAGCTGATCGTGAACTACGGCCCGCTGCTCACGATCTGGAACGATGTGCCGCGGGAGTTCGGCCCGCGCGGCCTGCACACGATCGAGTTGGTCCGCACGCTCCAGCCCGACATCCTTATCAACAACCGCACCGGGGCCGGCGGCGACTACGACACGCCCGAGCAGCGGATCGGCGGGTTCAACATGGACCGCCCGTGGGAGTCCTGCATGACGGTCTCGGCCCACAACCACTGGGCCTGGGGCGGCGACAAAGACGGCGTCAAGGACCTGGCGCCGTGCCTGCTCATGCTCATCCGCGGCGCTGGCGGCGACGGCAACGTGTTGCTGAACGTCGGCCCGACGCCGCTGGGGGAGATCGCGCCGGAGCAGGCGGGACGCCTGAAGGAGGTGGGCGACTGGCTCGCGCGCTACGGCGAAAGCATCTACGCCACGCGCGGCGGTCCCTACAAGCCCGGCAAGGCCGCGGTGTCCACGCGCAAAGGCAGCACCGTCTACCTCCACATCCTCGCCTGGCCCGAGGAGACCCTCACGCTGCCGCCGCTGCCGGCCAGGATTATCAAGAGTTCCCTGCTCACCGGCGGCCAGGCGACGGTCAAGCAGTCCGACGCCGGAGTCGAGATCGCCGTGGCCAGAGAGCACCGTCAGGCGATTGACACCATCGTCGTTCTCGAACTCGACAAGCCCGCCATCGAAATCGCCCCCATCGCCGCCGGCAGCCAGGGCGACTCGCTCACCGCCGGCAAGAAGGCCACCGCCTCGAACGTGTTCCAGAAGGACAAGAAGTACGGCGCCGACAAGGCCGTGGATGGCGACGAGGACACGCGCTGGGCCACCGATGCCGCCACGAAGCAAGCCTGGCTCGAAGTCAATCTCGGCCAGGCTCTCGCGTTCGACCGCGTTGCCATTCGGGAGTACGAGGCTCGCATCAAGGCGTTCGAGATCCAGGTGAAGGAGGGGGAGGGGTGGAAGACGGTCTACACGGGCAAGACCGCGGGCGAGAAATTCGAGGCCGGCTTCGCCCCCGTCACGGCCCAAGTCGTGCGCCTGAACATCCTCGACGCCAGCAACGGCCCGACCCTGCACGAGTTCCAGCTGTTTGCGGGGGGGAAGCGGGGGGAGTAGACAGAAGACTGAAGACGTGAAAGGAACTCCATCATGACCAACCCCGCCGTTGCCTCCAACCCCTTCCTGGGTGTCGCGCTGCATGCCGTGGGCGCCATCTTCGCCGCAACCTGCTACACGCCGCAGAAACAGGTCAAACGCTGGTCCTGGCAGACCTACTGGCTGGTGCAGGCGGCGTTCTGCTGGTTCATCCTGCCGATCGTCGGCGCGCTCTGTACGATTCCCGAGCTGGGGGCCGTGCTGGCCGAGGCGCCGCGGGCGGCCATGGTGAAATCGTTTGCGCTGGGCGCGGCCTACGGGATTGGGGGCACGGCCTTCGGCATCGCGATCCGGTACATCGGGTTCTCGCTCACGTATGCGATTGCCGTCGGTCTCTCCAGCGTGCTTGGCACGCTGCTGCCGCCGCTGGTGAAGGGGACGCTCGTTACGAATCTGACGAAGCCGGGCGGCAGCTGGGTGCTGACGGGCGTGATCGTCGGCACCGTCGGCATCGCGCTCTGCGGCGTGGCCGGGCGCGCGAAGGAGAGCGACTTGCAGGGGCAGTCGGCGTCGCAGGAGTTCAACCTGCTCAAGGGGCTGTTGCTCTCGCTGCTGGCGGGCGTGCTTTCCGCGGTCTACGGCTTCGCGCTGGAGGCCGGCCAGCCCATTGCTGATACGGCGGTGAAACATGGCGCCGGGATGTGGCAGGGGAACGTGGTGTACATCTTTTCGAACACGGGCGCGTTCCTGACCACGGCGCTCTACTGCCTGTACCTTGGCATCCGGCACAAGAGCATGGGCGAGCTGGTCGAGCTGCCCGCCGGGGCGGAGAAGGCCAGCCTGCCGGTGAACTTCGCCATGGCCGCGCTGACGGGCCTCTTCTGGTACTGCCAGTTCTTCTTCTACAATCTCGGGCACGTGCGGATGGGCGAGTACAAGTTCACGAGCTGGGCGATTCACATGATCATGCTCGTGCTCTTCAGCAACGTGGTCGGCATCGCCCTGCGCGAATGGAAAGCCTGCCGGCAGGGCACGCACTGGACCCTGCGCTTCGCCATGACCGTCCTGGTCGGCGCGGTGCTGCTGCTCACGTACGGGAACTACCTCGGCGACCTGGCGGCGAAGCAGTAGGTGAACAGTGGCCAGTGGCGGCTGATCATCGGCCTCGCCAACGCGGCTTGGATTGCCGTGGCGGTGTGGCGTCG
>CAYOBW010000394.1:2139-5628 GCA_964402115.1 uncultured Victivallales bacterium | reverse complement strand
CCCGTTCTGCGGGAGTACTCGTCTGCATACTGCCCAATGGGTTCTTCTTATGCGTCAGCGGCTCGCGAGGACGCTCGCCCCCCACTTCCGTTTCCACAACGCCTCAGTGACGCAGGGGGGCGCTAACGGCGGGGACCGCCGTCTCCACGCCTCGTCGCCTGCCCACGCGATGGAGACGGCCGTCCCCGGCCGTTATGCGCTATGAAAGCCCCTTCTGAGGCGTTACCCTTCGTCCTTGGACATTCGAGATTCGAGATTCGAGACAGCGTCACCCGTGGATGAACATGGCGTCGCCGTAGCTGTAGAAGCGGTAGCCGAGGCGGATGGCTTCCGCGTAGGCGGCGAGCAGGCGGTCGCGGCCGGCGAGGGGCGGACCGCCAGGAGCGGCGGCGCCGACGAAGGCGCTCATCATCATGAGCAGCGTCGAGCCGGGCAGGTGGAAGTTCGTGAGGATGGCGTCCACGACGCGGAAGCGGTACGGCGGGCGGATGAACAGGGCGCTGCGCCCCTCGGCCGCCACCACCTCCCCGTGCTCGGCCGCCACGGTTTCGAGCGTGCGGACCGTGGTGCTGCCCACGGCCACGATCCGGCCGCCGGCGGCGCGCACGGCCGCCACGCGCGCGGCGGTTTCGGCCGGGACCACGTACCGCTCCGCCTCCATGGTGTGATCGGCCACGAACTCGGTCTTGACGGGTTTGAAGGTGCCCGGCCCCACGTGCAGCGTCACGGCCGCACGCCCCACGCCCTGCCGCTCCAGCGCCGCCAGCAGCGCGGGCGTGAAATGCAGCCCGGCGGTCGGCGCGGCGACGGCGCCCGGCGCGTGCGCATAGACCGTCTGGTAGCGCTCGCGGTCGGCGGCCGCGGCGGCGGCATCCTCGCGCCGGCGCCGGATGTAGGGCGGCACGGGGGGCACGCCCTCCGTCTCGAGCCGCGGCAGCACGTCGGCCGCGGCAAACCGCACCCGCGCGCGCCCGTCCTCGCCCAGCCCCTCCACCACGCCGCGCAGCGTGCCGCCGCGGGAGGTGAAGGCGAGGCCCGGGACGAGGCGCCGGCGGCTCCGGTGAAACGCCTCCCAGGCCCCGGGCGCCGTCTCCTCGAGCAGCAGCAATTCGAGCTGCCCGCCCGTGTCGTCCCAGGCGGCGAACAGCCGGGCGGGAATGACGCGCGTGTCGTTGACCACGAGCAGATCCCCGGGCCGCAGGTAACCGCCCAGCGCGCCGACCGTCGTATCGGCAAGGCTGCCGGTGCGCCGGTCGAGCACAAGCAGGCGCGAGGCGCCGCGCTCGGCCGGGGGTTGCTGGGCGATGCGGTCGGGGGGCAGTTCGAAGAAGAATGCGTCGGTTCTCATTCCCCGATGATCTTTACGAGCACGCGCTTGCGCCGCTTGCCGTCGAACTCGCCGTAGAAGATCTGCTCCCACGGCCCGAGGTCCAGCGCGCCGGCGGTGACGGCCACGACCACCTCGCGGCCCATGACCTGGCGCTTGAGGTGCGCATCGGCGTTATCCTCGAAGCCGTTGTGGGCGTATTGGCCGTGGGGCTTTTCGGGCGCCAGGCGCTCCAGCCAGCGCTCGAAGTCGGCATGCAGGCCGCCCTCGTCGTCGTTGATGAACACGCTCGCCGTGATATGCATGGCGTTCACGAGGCACAGCCCCTCGCGGATGCCGCTTTCGCGCAGGCAGACGTTCACCTGCGGCGTGATGTTCACGTACTCGCGGCGCTGCGCGGTCTCGAACCACAGTTCCTTGCGATAGGCTTGCATGGCGGTCCTCCCGGCACTCAACTGGAAAGCAGCTGCATGTCGCACAGGCGCCGGTAGCGGCCGCCGGCGCGGTACAGTTCGTCGTGCGTGCCCCGCTCGACGATCCGCCCTCCCCGTTCGAGGAGGCAGATCAGGCTGGCGTGCCGCACGGTGCTGAGGCGGTGGGCGATGGCCAGCACGGTGCGGTCTTCCATGACCCGCGCGATGGCCTCCTGCACGAGCCGCTCGGTCACGGTATCGAGCGCGCTCGTCGCCTCGTCCAGGATCAGGATGGGCGGATTCTTGAGAATGGCACGGGCAATGGCCAGGCGCTGCTTCTCGCCGCCGCTCAGCACGAACCCCTTCTCGCCCACGACCCGCTCGTAGCCCTCGGGGTGGGCCGTGATGAACGCGTGGGCGTTGGCCTTGCGCGCGGCGGCTTCGATCTCCGCGCGCGTGGCCTGCGGCGTGCCGTAGGCGATGTTGCTGGCGATGGTGTCGTTGAAGAGGATGGTGTCCTGCGTAACGATGCCGATCAGCCGCCGCAGGGAGGCCACCTCGCAATCCCGCACGTCTATGCCGTCCAGCCGCACGCAGCCCTCGGTCGGATCGTAGAAACGCGCCACGAGATTGGCCAGCGTGGTCTTGCCGGAGCCCGTCTCGCCGACGAGCGCCACGACGCTGCCGCGGGGGATGCGGAGGTCCACCTCCGCCAGCGTCAGCGGACCGTCGGCTTCGTAGCGGAAGCTCACGTGCTCGAACGCGATGGCCGTGCGGAACTCGTCCACGACGATGGGCCGCGCCGCCTCGGGCAGGGACGTATCCACGTCCATGTAGTCGAACAGGCGCTGCAGGGCGGCCGCCACGCGCTGCAGGTTGGCGTGGATGCGCACCAGCTGTTTGACGGGCTTGAAGACGACGACGGCGGCCACACCGACGGGGATGATCTGGGTGAAACGCACGCCCTTCACGCAGCAGACCACGAGGAAGACGAGGGCCAGCACGGTGGTGACGGCCTCCATCAGCGGCGTCATGAGCAGCTCCGCCCGCAGGGCCCGGATCGTCGAGCGGAAGTAAGAGGTGTTCATCTCGCGGAAGCGCGCATGCTCCTGCGCCTCCATGTTGAACGCCTTGACCACGCGGATGCCGGTGAAGACCTCGTGCATGCGCGAGACAACGGTCGCGATGCGGTCGAGGGCCTTGCGCGTGTGCTGCCGCACCTGCCGGCCGTAGATGACGATGGGCACCACGCAGAGGGGGAAGCAGAGGATGACGCCCAGCACGAGCCCCACCAGGTGGTGTTGCCAGGAGAACCAGAGGATGAAGACCACCGACACGACGATGTCGAACGGCGCGCGGGTCATGTCGGAGATCGTGGAGGACAGGATGTTCTCCACGAGGTTGGCGTCGTTGGTCACGCGGCCGATCATGCCGCCGATGTCCTGCTTGCCGAAGAACCGCAGGGACTGGGCCTGGAGCCGGGCGAAGAAATCGTCGCGCAGGTCCATCACGGCTCGCGAGCAGGCCCACTGCGTGTAGTAGCGGTTCAGGTAAATGCCGACCCCGCGCACGATCACGCAAGCCGGCAGGAGCAGTAACGCAAGCAGCACGAACTGGGCGGTAATGCGGCCGTCGGAGGTCGTGGTCGGCAGCCCGGCCGCAACGAGCCAGGACTGGGCGCGCGCCAGCCAGCCGGCGGCGCCGCCCGGCGCGACGGGCTCCGCCGGCGCGCTGACGGCAGCGGCGCCA
>CAYOBW010000394.1:0-2129 GCA_964402115.1 uncultured Victivallales bacterium | reverse complement strand
GCCGTCGAGGCCGGCCGCCGTCACGAAGCCCCCCGGCAGCGGCGCCAGCCGGCGCGAGGGAGGCTTCCAGCGGCTTGAGCGCGTTCTCGAGATTCGCGAGGATACCAAGCAGCGAACCGCTGGCCAGCATGCCGGCGGCGAGGCCCACGACCAGCCTCGCCAGGTAGGGGCGGGCATACGTCAGCAGCCGCCGAAAGACCGCCGCGGACGGGCGTGTTTCGACGGGTTCGCTCATTGGCCCAGCGATTCGAGGTAGCGCTCCGCCTCCAGCGCGGCCGCGCAGCCCGTGCCGGCCGCCGTGACCGCCTGCTTGTACGTCGGATCCTGGACGTCCCCGGCGGCGAAAACGCCGGCCACGTTCGTCCGCGTGCTGCGCGCGACGATGAAACCCTTGTCGTCCAGCTCGAGCTGTCCCTGGAACGGCGCCGTGTTCGGCACATGGCCGACGGCGACGAAGAGGCCTCCGATCGGCAGGTCCGAGACTGCCCCTGTCGCGACATTGCGCAGGCGGGCGCCCGTCACCTTGCCGGCCTCGACGCCCAGCACCTCGTCGACGACCGTGTTCCACGCCACCGTGATCTTCGGGTTCGCCAGCACGCGCTCGCCCATGATCTTCGAGGCGCGGAACTGATCGCGGCGGTGAATGACGGTGACATGCTCGCAGAAGCGCGTCAGGAACAGCGCGTCCTCCATGGCCGTGTCGCCGCCGCCCACGACCGCGACGCGCTGGTTGCGGTAGAAGGCGCCGTCGCAGGTGGCGCACCCCGACACGCCGCGGCCGATCAGCTTGCGCTCGGATTCCAGGCCCATGTAGCGCGCGCTGGCGCCGGTGGCCACGATCACGCACTGCCCCTCGAGCGCCTGGCCGTCGGACAGCGTCAGTTTCAGCGGGTGGCCGCCCAGGTCCGCGCCGGTCACGTCCAGCGCCAGGAACCGGGCGCCGAACCGCTCGGCCTGGGCGCGCATGCGGGTGACGAGCTCGGTGCCGTCCATGCCCTCCGGGAATCCCGGGAAGTTCTCCACTTCCGTCGTCGTGGTCAGCTGCCCGCCCGGCTGCAGCCCCTCGAGCACGAGCGGGTTGAGCGTGGCGCGCGCCGTGTAGATGGCGGCCGTGAGGCCCGCCGGACCGGTACCGACAATGATGATCTTCTCCATGGTATAGTCTCCGTCGTCCGCCGCGACGCCCGCCGGGGGGCGTTCACGTGTACTTGAGCACCTCGTCCGAGGTCGTGTAACCGTCGAGCACGTTGCGCACACCATCCTCCCGCATCGTCCGCATGCCGAGCTCGATGGCCCGTTCGCGGATCAGCAGGGTCGGCTTGCGCTCCGTGATCATCTGCCGGATCGGCTCCGCCAGGCGCAGGTACTCGTAGATGCCCTTCCGGCCGTGGTAGCCGGTCTCGTTGCAATGCTTGCAGCCGGCGCCGTAGTAGAAGGGGCGGTCGCCCAGCACGGTGCGGGTGAGACGCAGGCTCTCCAGCACCACGTCGTCCGGCTCGTACGCCACGCGGCAGTGCTCGCAGATGACGCGCACCAGCCGCTGCCCGAGCACGGCTTCCAGCGTGGAGGAGATCAGGTAGGGCGCCACGTCCATGTCGATCAGACGCGTAATGGCGCCCGCCGCGTCGTTCGTGTGCAGCGTGCTGAACACAAGGTGGCCCGTGAGCGAGGCCTGGATCGCGATCTGGGCCGTTTCCAGGTCGCGGATTTCACCGATCATCATGACGTCCGGATCCTGGCGCAGGAAGGCGCGCAGCACGACCGGGAACGTGTTCCCGGCGGCCACGCTGATCGGCACCTGGATAATGCCCTCGATGTCGTATTCGACGGGCTCCTCGGCGGTCAGCAGCTTCGAATCGATCGTGTTGATCCGGCGCAGGCACGAGTACAGCGTGGTGGTCTTGCCCGAACCGGTCGGCCCCGTCACGATCACGATGCCGTTGGGCTTCGTGATGTCGATGGTGATGGCCTCGTACACGTCATCGGGGATGCCGAGGTTCTCGAGGTCCAGCGACACGGTCGAACGGTCGAGCACGCGCAGCACCACGCTCTCGCCGAACTGCGTGGGCAGCGACGAGACGCGCAGGTCGATGGAACGTCCTCCGACGGTGAACTGGATGCGCCCGTCC
>CAYOBW010000393.1:0-5639 GCA_964402115.1 uncultured Victivallales bacterium | reverse complement strand
CCGGCCGCTTGACGATGCCCGTCCGCCGCCTCACGGCGGCAGCTACGGGGCGGGAGGGGAAACCCTGCGCCTTTTGTGCTTGATCCCGACGCGTGATTCCACTAGCAGAAGTCGTCAACACAGGGAGTTCAGGCGCCATGCAAAACAGCCTCAAGATCAAACTCTCGGCCTTCAACTTCCTCCAGTACTTCATCTGGGGCGCCTGGTATGTGAGCATGGGCACCTACCTCGCCAATACGCTGAAGTTCGGCGGGCAGGAGATCGGCGCCGCCTATGGCGCGTTTGCCATCGGGTCGATGATCTCGCCGTTCATCGTCGGCTTGATCGCCGACCGCTACTTCGCCTCGGAGAAGATGCTCGCCGCGCTGGGCATCCTCGGCGGCGTGGTGATGTGCCTCCTGCCGCGGTTCACCACGTTCGGCTCGTTCTACGCCACGCTGATCCTCTACTGCGCGCTTTACGCCCCGACGCTGGCGCTGGGCAACTCGCTGGCCTTCCACAACCTGGCGGACGCCAAGGCCGACTTCCCGCGCGTGAAGCGGTTCGCTTCCGTCGGCTGGATCGCCGGCGGGCTGGTGTTGAGCGCGTTGAAGGGCGAGCAGTCCGCCCTCCAGTGGTACCTGGCCGGCGGCGCCTCGATCGTCTGCGGGCTGTTCGCGCTGACCCTGCCGCACACACCGCCCCGGAAGACCGGCGCCGGCATCCGCCTCGGCGAAGTGCTGGGCCTGGACGCGCTGGCGCTGCTCAAGAAACCCGCGTTTGCCGTCTTCATCCTCTGCATGTTCCTGATCTGCATCCCGCTGTACTTCTACTTCGTGATGATGGGCATCTACCTCACCGAGCTGAAGTGGGAACACATCGCCGGCAAGATGACCCTCGCCCAGGTGGCGGACGTGATCACTCTGTCTTTGCTGCCGCTGATCCTGAAGCGCATCGGCTACAAGAAGACGATCGTCATGGGCATCCTGGCCTGGGCGGCGCGCTACTTCCTCCTCGCCGGCAGCGTCACCCCGTCCGCGATGGCCGCCTCGCTCATCTTCGGCGCCATCCTGCTGCATGGCGTCTGCTACGACTTCCTGTTCATTGCCGGCCAGCTGTACGTGGACGACGAATCGAACGAACGCATCCGCGGCGCGTGCCAGGGCTTCATCGCGTTCATCCTGTGGGGCGTCGGGGCCTTCGTCGGCACCATGCTCGCGGGCAAGGTGCTCGGCCTGTACACGCTCACGGACGCGGCCGGCGCGGTGGTCGGGCACGACTGGACGAAGATCTGGCTCACGCCCGCTTTCCTGTCGCTGGGCGTCATGGTCGTCTGCCTGCTCTTCTTCCGCGATCCACCCAGGAAAGAAATCCGGGGCGTCAGCTGACGCCGATAAGCGGAAACCCTCGCAGCGCCCTGCTCACGGCCGTACGCCGTCGGGCACGAAGGGGATTGGAAATGCGACACGGGATCTCACGGAAGCTGCGCAGGCCGACAGCGGCCGGGCCGGCATCGAGGCGGCTGATCGCCAGAGGTGAACCATGACAGCTTGTCGCAGGCGCTGTTTCCTGAAGCAGGCGGCCGCTCTCGCGGCGTTTCCCGCCATCGTCCCGGCCTCGGCCCTGGGCCGCGACGGCGCGGTCGCGCCCAGCAACCGGATCAACGTCGGGCAGGTGGGCCTCGGCTGGATCGGCGGCTCGCACCTGGACGCGCTGCTCGGCCGGCAGGACGCGCAGTATGTGGCGGTCTGCGACGTCAACGGCCAGCGCGTCCGGCAGGTGCAGGACCGGATCAACCGCCACTACGCCAGCCGCTTCGGCCAGGGCCAGTACCGGGACTGCGCCGCCCACGGCGACTTCCGCGACATGCTGGCGCAGCCCGACCTGGACGCGGTCGTCATCGCGACCCCCGACCACTGGCACGTCCTCATCGCCTGCGCCGCCGCGCGGGCCGGCAAGGACATCTACTGCGAGAAGCCGCTGTCGCTGACCATTCGCGAAGGGCGCGAGGTCGTGGCCGCCGTCCGCCGCTACGGGCGCGTCTTCCAGACCGGCAGCCAGCAGCGCTCCAGCGTCTTCGGGCCGTTCCGCCACGCGTGCGAGCTGGTGCGCAACGGGCGCGTCGGCAGGGTCGTTTCGGTCGACGTCTCCACCGGCGATCCGCCCAAGCCCTGCGACCTGCCCGCCGAGGCTGCGCCCGCCGACTTCGACTGGGACATGTGGGTCGGCCAGGCCCCGTGGCGGCCGTACAACGGCAAGCTGGCCGACAAGAGCTGGCGACCTTACAGCGAGTACTGTGGCGGCGGTTTTGCCGACATGGGCGCGCACCATTTCGACATCGCCCAGTGGGGGCTGGACATGGACGGCTCGGGGCCGGTCGAGGTGCTGGCCCCGGACGCGAGCCAGGGGCGGGCGCGCGTCAGCTTCCGCTATGCCAACGGCACCATCGTCAACCACGTTGGCGGCAACTGCCTGGGCCTGACCTTCACCGGCACGGGCGGCAAGCTCTACGTTGGCCGCGACGGGCTCAGCTCGGACCCGGCCGAACTGGTGCGCGAGCCGCTGGGCGCCGCCGACAAACGCCTCTACAACAGCAACAACCATCACGGCAATTGGCTGGAGTGCATCCGCACGCGCGCCCGCTGCGTGGCCGACGTCGAGATCGGTCACCGGTCCGCGACGGTGTGCCACCTGGGCAACCTCGCTTACCTGCTGGGCCGGTCGCTGCGGTGGGATCCGGTCGCCGAGCGGTTCACGGACGACGAACAAGCCAACCGGCTGCTGGAGCGCGCGCGGCGCGCGGCCTGGACGATCTAGCCGGCAACCGCACGCCGGCAAAGGAGACCATTACCCATGAAGACGTTGTTCGCACTTATGGCCACCCTCGCGCCGCTGGCCCTCGGCGCCGCGCCCCTGCGGATCGAGAACGCCACGCTGTCGGCGCAGTACGATGCCGCGACGGGCGCCTTTGCCTTCGCGGAGAAGGCGTCGGGACGGACCTTCGTCACCGGCGGCACGCTGGGTGGCACGGCTGGTACGGCGGCGGAGGCGGCCGTGAACGATCCCGTCTTCGGTGCCGGCCGCCGGATCGAGGTCCAGCGGGGGGATGGCAGGGTGGCTTCGCTCGAGCTGTACCCGGGGCTGCCTTTCGTCCTGATCCGCGGGACGCAGCGCAACGCCGGCACCAACGCGCTCACGGTGGCGAAGTGCGTGCCGGCCACTTTCAGCCTGGAGTTGGGCAAGCCCGCCGCCGAACTGCGGACGATGGGGACAGCCGGGCTGCTCGCGCCGGATCAGAACCCGGGCAGCTACGTGTTCCTCACCTGCGCGGACCCCGCAACGCGGCGCGGGGTAGTCGCCGGCTGGGTCACGCATGACCGCGGCGACGGTGTGCTGTTCTCCGCGGTGCAGGACGGCCGGGTCTCCTTCAAGGCGCAGATCGACTACGGCCGCCTGCTCATCGAGCCGGGCCAGACCGCGGCCCTCGAAACGCTGGCCGTCGGCCTCTTCGACGACGCGCGGGTCGGACAGGAGCTGTTCGCGGATGCGATCAAGAAGCAGTACGACATCCGCCTGCACCCCCGGTCGCCCGGCTTCTGCACGTGGTACTCGGAGGTCGGCGGACTGACGGACAAGCAGCACGGGGCGGGCGCGCTCAACGAGAAGGACATTGTCACGCTGACGGCATTCGCCGCGCGGGAGCTCAAGCCGCTCGGCTTCGGGTTCGTGCAGATCGACGACGAGTGGCAGGACGGCGCGAGCAAGCCGGACGGCAGCCGCATCAACGGGCCGCGCCGCGGGTTCACGCGGCACAAGCCGGACGGCCCGTACCCGCACGGCATGGCCCCGACGGCGGAGATGATCAGGCGCAACGGCCTGACCGCCGGCATCTGGCTGCTGCCCTTCGCCCGCAACCACCAGGACCCCGAGTACAAGGAGCGGCAGGACTGGTTCATGCGGCGCCTGGACGGCAAGCCCTACGAGACCGAATGGGGCGGCACGTCGCTGGACCTGACGCATCCGGCGGTGCAGGCCCACCTCGTCGAACTGGCGCAAACGCTGAAGGGCTGGGGCTACGACTACTTCAAGATGGACGGCCTCTGGACCGGCTCGGCCACGGAGCAGATCTACGTCAACGACGGCTACAAGGATGACAAGATCGGCAACAACGCGCCCTTCCGCGACCCGCACGTCACCAACATCGAGGCCCTGCGCAGCGGCCTGAAGCTGCTGCGCAAGGCGGCCGGGCCGGACGTCTACTTCTCGGGCTGCTGCGCGAGCCAGAACATGCGCTCTCTGGGCGGCGTCATGGGCCTGGTGGACTCCATGCGCGTCGGCCCGGACAACGGCTTCGAGTGGCAGGACTACCGCAAGGAGGTCATGCACTTCGAGGGCGGGGGCATCATCACCGGCCCCATCCGGGCGAACCGCCTGTACTTTCTGCACGGCCGCGTGTGGTGGAACGACCCCGATCCGGCCTACGTCCGTCCGGCGGTGCAGCTGCGGCACGCGCAGCTGCTCGCCTCGTGGATCGCCGTGGCGGGCGCCTTCAACCTCAACAGCGACTGGCTGCCCGGCCTGCCGCCGGAGCGGCTCGACATCCTGAAGCGCTGCATGCCCAGCCACGCGGCGCAGGCGCGGCCGGTGGACTACTTCGACACCACCATGCCCTCGATCTGGCTGCTCACCGACGCCAGCCAGCCGGTCCGTCGCGACGTGCTGGGCCTTTACAACTGGGACAGCGAGCCGCGCACGATCCGCTACGACGCCGCGAAGGCCGGCCTGGATGGCGCGGCGACCTATCACGCCTTCGACTTCTGGGCCAGGGCGCCGCTGCCCGCCTTCCGGGGGGCGCTGGCGTTCGAGGTGCCGGCCGAGAGCTGCCGGATGGTCGCCGTGCGCCGCCAGGAAGGGCGGCCCGTACTCGTTTCGACCTCGCGCCACGTGACGCAGGGAATCGTGGATGTGACGGACGAGCGCTGGGCCGACGGCGTGCTGTCGGGAAGCAGCCGGGTCGTGGGCGGCGACGCGTATGAGCTGCGCGTGGCAGGGCTGCGGGACGGCGGCGGCTGGCAGCCGACGGCCTGGAAAGTGTCGGCGGCAGACGCGGCGGCGGGCGTGACGATCGAGCCGGTGTCCCAGGGCGAGGACGGGTGGCTCCGGCTCGTGATCCGCAGCCGGGAAAGCCGCGCGGTGGCGTGGTCCGTGGTCTTCGCGGGAGAGCGGCGATGAGACGCTTGCTGCGCAGCCAGAAGGTGATTCTCGACCGTGACTTGGCCGCGCTCTATGGGGTGGCAACGAAGAACAGCAACAGGGCCGTGACGCGCAACCTCGATCGCTTTCCAGCCGACTTCATGTTCCAACTCACGGCGGATGAGGTTGCGGGTTCAAGGTTCCAATCTGGAGCCTTGAAGTTTCGACAACTGATGGCGCCGCTGGTCACACCTCGTCGCCAGATCGGGCTCCAGGCACGGGAACGACGCGCCGTGTACCGTGTACGGACGAAGTAAGGATCGGCATGATGCCGGAACAACGACAGGAATTGCTGCCGATCATCGACAATGGCGAGGAGATCTCGCCAGAGTGGGCACGCATCCTCTTGCGTGCCATGTCTGCGTCAAAGTCCGGTGCGTAAGGGAAGGAAGAAGGTGCTTTGGCGG
>CAYOBW010000392.1:0-5644 GCA_964402115.1 uncultured Victivallales bacterium | reverse complement strand
CAGGTCGGCCTGGGTCTGCATGTTGAGGAGCATCTGGCGGGCGTGCTTGAGTTCCGCCTGGTACTGCGTGGCCTGCTTCTCCTCAAGGGTGCAGAGGATGTCCTCCTCGACGCGCGGCGGGAGGTCCTGCGCGACCTGCTCCTTCCTGCGCCGCAGCAGGAAGGGCCGCACGCGGGTGGCC
The DNA here is from genome assembly GCA_964402115.1 of uncultured Victivallales bacterium. Lineage (GTDB taxonomy): Bacteria > Verrucomicrobiota > Kiritimatiellia > UBA8416 > CAYOBW01 > CAYOBW01. The sequence continues at coordinate 5,463 of CAYOBW010000392.1, read as the reverse complement.
AGACGGCGGCGTGCAAGCCCGTAGCGGGCGGCATCGTATGTGCGCAGGAAGGCGTTGCGCGCGCCCAGGGCGCCGGGCATGGCATAGGCCATGATGCTCCAGAGGTCGAGCAGGCGGTTCTCGATGGGCGTGCCGGTGAGGGCGAGCCGGTGGGAGGCGACGAGCGTGCGCGCGGTTTGCGCGGTCAGGGACGTGGGGTTCTTGACGGCCTGGGCCTCGTCCAGGACCGCGGCCAGCCAGGGCCGCGCCAGTTGCTCCGGCGTCAGCAGCCGCAGCTGGGCGTAGTTCAGAACCAGCAGCCCGGCGTCGGCGCGTGCGCGGGTCCACTCCGCGAGGTCGGCGGAGGGCTTCCAGAAGCGCACGCCCAGCTCCGGATAGAAACGCGCGGCCTCGGAGTGCCAGTTCTCCATGACCGATTTTGGGCAGACAACGAGGCTGGGCAGGGGCTGTTGCGCGGGGGCTTCGGCCGCCTGCGTGGCGCGCAGCCAGGCCAGCCAGGTCAGCGTCTGCACGGTCTTGCCCAGCCCCATGTCGTCGGCCAGCACGCCGCCGAAGCGGTTGGCGGCGAGGTAGGCGAGGAAATGGAAGCCGTCCACCTGGTAGGGCCGGAGCGTCGCCTGGATGGCGGCGGGCAGGGGCGGCGTGACGCGGGCCTGCAGCTCGCTCACGCGCCGCTGCACCTCCGTGACGCGCTCCGCCGGCAGGAGGCGTGCGGCGTGCGGCGCGGCGAGTTGCAGGACGTGCAGCCGCTGCGGCTCGCCCGTGCAGTCGTCGGCCGACAGCCCCAGGTCGGCGAGGTGCTCGCGGTCCTCATCCGTCCACTGCGGGGTCAGCCGGCGCCAGCCTTTCTGGCCGAGGCGGACGAACTGGCCGCGGGCCTTGAGCAGGGCTTCCAGCTCGTCGGGGGTCAGGCGGGTATCGGCCACATCGAGTTTGACGCTGAGGTCGAACCAGTCTATGGCGGCTTCCCGCACGTCCACGTGCAGGCGGGCGGCGATGGGCGCCTCGGTCAGGGAGTTCAGCAGCGTGTCGAGCTGCACCTGCACCGCGGGCGGCAGCGTCGCCAGCCAGGCCGTGAAGCGCTCCGGGAAGGTGCGGGTCACGCGCACGGTCCAGGCTTTGGCTTGCTCGTCCCAGCGGGCGCCGAATGCGGCCATGGCCTCCTGCAGTGCGTACAGGGGGGTCATGTCCACGAAGTGAATCAACTCGTCGTCGGGCTTGGCGCGCTGCGCCCGGTTGACCGTGATCCAGCCGCTCTCCCGCAACGCCGCGCTGCTGTCGTCGTACAGGCGGGCACGGGCGTCGAGCACGGCGATTTCGTGGTGGGGGCCCTGGTTGTCGATGCGCGCGGAGAGCGTGACGTCGGGCGGAACGTGGTGGATGCGCCGGGCCAGATCGGGGGGCAGTTCCACGCGCAGGTCTTGCAGGAAGCGCACGCCGGCGGTCGTGTAGAGCGCCGGCCTGGGGAGCGACAGGCGCTGGCAGTGGGCTGCGTACCGGTGGTGCGGCGTGCCCGCGTACACGGCGGAAGGGGTCAGGTACAGCGTCGGCACGCCGTGGAAGACCGCCACCACGTCGGTGCACTCCGTGCCGTCCGGCTGGCACAACGCGAGCACGCAGTCGTCGTCGCCGCTGGCGGCAGGCAGGAGCGCCCACCGCAGCGCCCCGGCGGGGCGTGCGAGGGGTTGGCCGTCGGCGGTTACCGTCAGCGAGGCCAGCGCGGGAATGCGCAGGATGAGGCCCAGCAGTTCGCCGCAGTAGTCGAGCTCGTAAGGGATGGCCACTTCGGAGGCGGCCGGCCAGGCCGTCAGCAGGCAGGTCCAGAGGAGCTGCGTGTCGGGGTCAAGTGCCAGCAGGTGCTGGTTCGCCGCGTCGGACAGGGCGCGCATATCGTGTGGTTTCAGAGGCGTGAAGGGTTCCGCGGTTTCGCGCTTCCCCTCGATGACGGCGTGCTGGCGACCGAAGACGAGGCGCAGCGCGATCGTGCGCGGGGTTGTGTGCGCGCTGAGGCTCAGGTGCGAGAAGCGGGCGGTGGCATCCGCGACGACCTTCTTGCGCTGCCAGTCGGCGATTCGCTGGGCCACCGCGGTGCAATCTGACAGCGGCTCCATGAACGGCGGAATGGCCACCTTGTGCAGGCGCGCGGCATGCACGAGATACTGCCAGCATTCGTGCAGCGTGTCGGGATGCTCCTGCCAGACTTGTGCCGTGTCGAAGGAATTGCCGGGCAGCTGCAGCAGGGGCCAGAGGTCGTAGTTCGTGGGCCGCCGGGTGGTTGTCTTGTCGTGCAGCTCCTGCAGCTTGCGGAGGAACTCCTCCTCGGCGGGCTCCAGCGGGCGTTGCAGGGCCTCGGTCAGGCGGCTGGCCAGCTCCTGTGCGTCGGGAGGCAGAGGGGGGCGCGGCGGCGCCTTGACCCGCGGTGCTTGCTGGCGGGTGGGCCGCGGGATGACGTACCCCGCCGCGGCTCGATACGCCAGCAAGGCGGCGGCGCAATGCACGCAGTCCACCCCGTCGCTGCAGGTGCAGACCCCGCGCCAGTCCTCGTCGCTGTACTGGAGATCAACGCTCCACAGTCTCTTGTCGCGCACCGCGGCCGAGTAGATGCCCGCGCGGGACGGCTGGCCCAGCGTCTGCACGGCGCCGGCCGCTCGCAGCTGGTGGGCCTTGCGCTGTTCGCTGAGGGGCCGGAACTCGAGATAAGCCTCCGCGGCGAGTTCGTCCCGCAAAGGATCCGCCTTCTTGCCTGGATGTGGAGTACGAATAGGCCCCCCCGCCGTTTGGCGAAGGCGGAGTAAACCACAGCACCGCGCGCGACGCAAGCGGCTGCGCGGGGTGTCACCCCGCCGCCAGCAGGGCGGCGCCGAGGGCGCCGGTGTAGGCGGGCAGGGCGGCGAGGGTGACGGGGCGGTTCAGGGTGCGTGCGAGCGCCCGGTCCATGCCCGGGATGCGCGCGACGCCGCCGGTGAAGTAGACCGGGTCCGCCACGAGCCGCCCGGCCATCGCGGACAGTCGCGCGGCGATGGCGTTCTGGATCCCGCCGACGATGTTGGCGGCCGAGGCGCCGGCCGCGAGCAGGCCCACGATCTCCGTCTCGGCGAAGACCACGCACATGCTGCTGATGGCCGCGGGCGCGTCGGCGCGGTCGGCGCAGGCGCCGAGCTCGCTCAACGGCAGCCCGAGGCGGTCGGCCACGACTTCCAGAAAGCGCCCCGTGCCCGCCGCGCAGCGGTCGTTCATCACGAAGTCCCGGACGTGCCCGTCCTCGCCCAGGCGCAGCAGCTTGCTGTCCTGCCCGCCGATGTCGATGACCGTCCGCGCGTCCGGGTGCAGGTGGTGAACCCCGCGCGCATGGCACGTGATCTCCGTCACCGTCGTGTCGGCGTCCGCGAGCGCGGTGCGGCCGTAGCCCGTGGCGACGATTCGCGCGACAGCCGCGCGCGGCTGGCCCGCCTGCGCGAGGGCGTCGGCGAGGAGCGCGGCGGCGCGGGCGGCCTGGTCCACCCCCTGGTCGGCGGCCGCCCGCGCGATGACCGCGCGCGTGGCGGCATCGATCAGTACAACCTTGATGGCCCGGGATCCGGCGTCAATTCCGGCGCAAAGCATGGCGGGTTCTCCTTTGACGATGCACGGTTTCCACGAGCGCCTCCAGCCGCGTGCGCAGGGCGGCGCGCAGGTTCTCGCAAACCGGCGGCACTTCCAGTTCGAGCACGGGCAGGTCGAGGGCGCGGGTGACGGCTTCGGCGATAACCTGCCCCTCCAGCGCGCAGTGGCTGGCGCCGGGGATGCGGCTGATGACCACCGCCTCGACCTCCGCCGCCGCGGCGTCGGCCACGATGCGCGCGGCGCGCTCCTCGGCGTCGCCCACCATGGGATCGGCCAGCGCGCTGCGGGCCAGCGCGGTCAGCGGGTCGCCGTCCGTCGGGATCGGGTCGAGGGCGTGCGAGAAGAGGTAGTTCGTGCCGCAGATGCGCCCGCCGCACGCCTCCAGCAGGTTCATGGCCTCGAGGTCGGCCACCGGGTTGACCCAGAGCACGCGCGCGGCGTCCGCGGCGAGCGGGCCGGCGCCGGCGGCGACGCGCCGCTCAACCTCGTCCAGCAGGTCCTGCAGGACGGGCAGGCACTCGTCGCGGTCCGAGCAGAAGTGGAGCACCAGCATCTCGGCGATGAGTTCCTCCAGGGCGGGCAGGGGACAGCGGGGGGCGCGGAAGACGCGCTCGCGCAGGCGGGCCAGCACGGCCCGCACACGGTTGGCGGCGGCCATGCCGGCGCGCAGCCGTCCGTCGTCCAGCGGCACGCCCGCGAGGGCGCCGAGGGCGCCGGCCACGCGCTGCAGTTCGCCGCGCACGAACGCCACCTGGTCGGCGGGTGCGGCCCCGCCGCCGGGGAGGGCGACGGACAACTCCCCCGGCTCCGGCGTGCGGCGGTGGGGTATCTCCCACCAGACGATGGGGTGGCCCATGCCCTCCAGCCGTTGCGCGATGGCGGAGAAGTCCGCACAGACCGCGCCGGCGCTGCAGGTGAGCAGGTCGGGCAGGGGGAAGTGGGCTTCCGTCACGAAGGCGCCCAGCATGGCGCGCACCGGGCAGAAGGACTCGTCCACGCCCAGGCGGTCGGCGACCCCGAGCAGGCCGTCGCCGAGCTGCATGATGCAGGGAATCCACCAGGCGCCGTCGGGATAGAAGGCGGTGAGTGTCGGCAGGGCGTAGGCCATGACCGGCACCGTGCCGAGATCCTTCATGGCGCCCACGAGCTTGTGCCCGGCCGCGCGGGCCGCGCGCAGCCGATCCTCCTCGGTCAGCAGGAAATTCCACAGGCGCAGGGCGGCATCCGACCGGTCGTAACGCAGCACGGCGAGCCGCCGGTCCCCGTCCGCGAGGTGGCGGCTGAGGGGGCCGCCGTAGGACGGCTCGCGCAGGCCGTCCCGCTGGCGCGCGGCGTAGTGCGCGTCCCACTCGGCGAGGGTAAGGGGCCGGAGGTCGTTCACGCGAGGCACTCCAGGAAGGCCTGCACGCGCGTGCGCGTGCGGGCGTCAGGCGGTTCGGCGTTGAGGTCGAGGTCGAGCAGGGGCACGGGCAGCCAGTCGCGCAGGCGCTGCACCTCGGCATGCCAGTAGTCGCACCACACGTAGCGGACGAGGATGACGCCGCGCGGCTGGCGGTCGGCCAGGCGCGCCTTGAGCCAGCGGTAGAGCCCGGCATTGGGACGGCGGAAGGCGTCGGGGATGTGGCCGAAGTACGCGTCGCACAATGCGTCGAACGGCTCCGCCGCAAGGCGGCGGCGGTTGAACGGCGCGGGCTCCGTGCGCTCGCCGGTCTCGGACGCGTCGAGGACGACCGTGCCGCCGGCCTGCGTCACGATATCGAAGAGCACGCGGTCCTTGCCCGCGAGCGGACCGCCCAGGATCGCGACCGGCGTGGCCGCGCGCGCGGGCGTCGGCACGGCAGCCGCGGGCCGTTGGCGGCG
>CAYOBW010000391.1:0-5645 GCA_964402115.1 uncultured Victivallales bacterium | reverse complement strand
GTGGCATCTCGGCATGGATTTCCCGGGCGACGAAGGTGCGCGCGACTGGTCGCAACCGGTCAAAGACATGCCGCTCGACAAGGGCTTCGACTACTTCTTTGGCATTCCGGCATCGTTGAACTACGGCGTGCTGGCTTGGTTTGAGGGACGCTTCGCCAAGGTGCCGCCGACGGTGTTCACAAAGAAGAAGCCGAATCCACTGAACCCCGGCGACTACCGCATCATGCCGCCCTATGAGCCGAAGCTGGAGAGGGACCTGATGGAAGTCGCTCCTGATTTTGTGGATGCCCAATGCCTAACGCGTTTCACTGACAAGGCGATGGAATACATCCATGGACGCGCGAAAGCCACCGACGGCAAACCCTTCTTTCTCTACCTGCCCTACACCTCGCCGCATTTGCCGGTCATTCCGCTGGAGCAGTTTCGCGGCCAGAGCGGCTGCGGCGCCTATGGCGACTTCATGATGGAAACCGACTGGCACATCGGACGCGTGATGGACGCGCTGGAAGCAGGCGGAATGACGCGGAACACACTGATCGTCTTCTCCAGCGACAACGGCCCGGAGAACCCCTGGAGGGAGCGCATCAAGCAACACCAGCATTACAGCAACGGGCCGTATCGCGAGGGAAAACGTTCCATCTACGAAGGCGGACATCGCGTGCCGTTCATCGTCCGTTGGCCGGAAGTCGTGAAGCCCGGCAGCGTGTGGGACGGGTTAATTTGCCAGTCCGACTTGCTGGCCACTTTCGCGGACATCCTTGGGGCAAAAATCCCCGACAACGCCGGCGAAGACAGCGTCAGTTTCCACGGCGCGTTGACCGGCAAGGCTGGGAGCAAAGAGCGCCTGCCAGTCATTCACCACGCATCGAATGGGCGCTTCGCCGTCCGCGAGGGGAAATGGAAGCTCATCATGGAACACGCAAACGCCCAGCGCGAACTCTACGACCTTGATGCTGATCCCCGCGAAAGAACCAACATCATCGCGCAGCATGCCGACATCGCCTCGCGCTTGACCGACCGCATCACCGCCATCGTCCAAAAGGGCCGCACCAGCCCCGGAGCCGATCAAGCCAACGACACCGGTTGGTGGGACGATCTCGGCTGGATCCCCGGCAAGGGTTCCTCTCCCAAAGTAAAGAAGAAGGGCAACAAAAGGGCTGCCGCCGATACAGTTGACCGGTGAACCACCAACCCAAGCAACGCATGAATACCAACCTGCTCCGATCCGTATTTGCCGCCTTGGCAGCAAGCGTCGCCCTCCCGTTTGCCCCCGCCCATGCGGAAGTCTTTAAACCCAACATCATCCTCGTCATGCCTGATGACGTGGGTTACGGCGATTACGCCTGCCTCGGCAATCCCATCATGCGCACGCCGTCGGTGGATGCGTTCAAAAAGGAGGGCCTGCTCTTTACGCAGTTCCATGTCAGCCCTTTCTGCTCGCCGACGCGCTCGGCGTTGATGAGCGGACGGCATGAGTTCAAGAACGGAGTCACCCACACCATTCGTGAGCGTGAGCGGATGAGTCTGAAGACCTTCACTCTACCGCAGATGCTCAAGACTGCGGGCTACACCTCCGGAGTCTTTGGCAAATGGCACCTCGGCGATGAAGCAGCGTATCGCCCGGAAAGCCGTGGCTTTGATGAAGTGTATATCCATGGCGGCGGCGGCATTGGACAGACCTGTCCCGGTTCCTGCGGCGATGCGCCCGACAACACGAACATCGACCCCGCACTGTGGCACAACGGAAAGTTCGAAAAAACGAAGGGCTACTGCACGGACTTGTTCTTCGCCCAGGCGATCCAGTGGATGAATACCAAGCGTGAGGCGAAACAACCTTTCTTTGCCTACCTCCCGCTGAATGCCGCGCACGTCCCGCATGTGCTGCCGAAGGACTACTACCAGCAGTATCTCGGCAAGCCGGGCGTGAGCGAGGAAGCCGCGAAGTTCTTTGGCATGATCGAGAACGTGGATGCCAATTTCGGCAAGCTGCTGGCGAAACTCAACGAATGGGGCATCGCGGACAACACCCTCGTCATCTACCTCGGCACCGACAATGGCGGCACGGCAGGCCGCAAGATCTTCGCCGCCGGCCTGAACGGCGGCAAAGGCTCGGTCTATCAGGGCGGCACTCTTTCACCCTGCTTCTTCCGCTGGCCGAAAGGCGGCATCCCCGCTGGCGCTGAATGCAATGCGCTCAGCGCGCATCTCGATCTCTTCCCCACGCTCGCCGAGATCACCGGCGCGACGCTCTCCGCCGAAGTGAAGCAACAAGTCGAAGGCCGCAGCCTGCTCCCCTTGTTGAAGAACCCCAGGGCGGAGTGGGCGGACCGCACGCTCGTGCATCACAGGGGCCGCTGGGAAAAAGGCCAAGCCGCTGCCTCACAATACGAAACATGCGCGATTCAAAACGTGTGCTACACTCTCGTGAACAACTCCGAGCTTTACGACCTCAAGGCCGACCCCGGCGAAACCAGAAACGTCATCGCCAAGCACCCCGAAGTCGTCGCAACACTGCGGGCCGCCTACGACCAATGGTGGGCCGATGTGCAACCTTTGCTCGTCAATGAGTCCGTAACCAACATCCCCGCCATCAATTCTTTCAAGGAACTCTACTACAAGCAATTTGGCGGCAGTCCTTCTCACACCGCCCTCAGACGTATGGACCCGACGAAAACGCCTGGTGGCGATGGGGCTCCGAAAGCCAAGAAGAAGAGACAATCGAAAGCCAAACAATGAATCCTAAAACCATGAAACTCCTTGCTCTCATCACCACCGTTGTCCTCGCCGTTCTTCTGGCGGGTCCCGCCCATGCCGCAAAGCGCGGCCATCCTACTGACGACCAAAAAGTGCCGCGCGTGCTGCTCATCGGCGATTCCATCTCAGGGGGCTACACCGTGCCTGTGCGTGTGCTGCTCAAAGGCAAGGCGAACGTCCACCGCATCCCGGCAAACGGTGGCCCGACGACCAAAGGACTGAAGAACATCAAGGCGTGGCTCGGCGAGTCGAAGTGGGATGTGATCCATTTCAACTGGGGCCTCCACGATCTCAAGTTCGGCAATGACGGCAATAAGCAGGTGCCGCTCGACGAATACGAGAGAAATCTGCGCGAGCTGGTCAAGCAACTCAAGGCCACCAACGCGAAGCTGGTCTGGTGCGCCACCACGCCAGTGCCGGAGGGTGACATGGATCACGGCCGCAAGAACAGCGACGTCATCGCCTACAACGCCATCGCCAGGAAGATCATGGACGAGAACGGCGTCGCGGTTGACGATCTCTACACGTTTGCACTGCCGCAGTTGAAGCAGATCCAGTTGCGTGCCAACGTGCATTTCTCGCCAGAAGGTTCCGCCGTGCTGGCCAAACAAGTGGTTGCCAGCATTGAAACTGCGCTGCCCAAACCGACCACCCCGTAAGCCGCCGACCATGGGCTCCTATGCCGACGAGAAAGGATTTGCCGATGTGGGCATTCCAGGGGGCACAGGATAAGGAAATCCAGACCAGCATGGTGAACTCCACCTTCGAGCGGATGGAACAGCTTGGGCATAATGTGATAAGGCACTGAGATGGCGAACAGTGGACACAACGTGAGTCAGGCGGCGTTCAGGTATATCGGTGATAGCCCGGTGGAGGGCGGCGTGACGAAGTATGCGTCAGCCAGATGTGACAAGACCGCGGACGTGTGGGACTGGCTGTTCGGGCAGAAGTGTGCGGCGAAGTGAACGAGGAAAGGCCGAGTATCGCCTCCACCGTATTCCTCACCCGCGGCGGGTTCGGAATCCGGTGAGGCATGCCGCCGCCCGTGAAGGTGGGCGTGCGGTCTGCAACCGGAAAGGGAACAGATGAAAAAGGTGTTTTGCCTGGCACTTGCCTGTCTATCTGTGGCGCAAACGCAAACCGCGCCAGGAGCCGCCACAACGCCTCCTGGCGCCGAGCAGGTGGCGACCCAGTTCGTGTCCCGTCTGGTTCAACAGGAGTTTCAGAAGGCAGCGGCAACTTTCGACGCAACCATGGCGAAGGCCCTCACTTCGGACCAACTGATGGCCATATGGACAGAGCAACTGAAAGCCGTGGGGACCTGTCGGAAGATCGAGAGAGCAAGACTGGATCTCGTTCCGCCGTATCGAGTCGTCTTTGTCACGTGCCAGTTCGAGAAGGGACAGATGGATGTCAAGGTTGTCATTGACAAAGAAGACCGTGTGGCGGGGCTTTTCTTTTTGCCGACCCAGGTCGAGGAGTATCATCCCCCGGTATACGTGAGGCGATCGGCCTTCAAGGAAGACAACGTCCTGGTTGGCGCTGGCAAATGGTCGCTTCCCGGAAAACTCTCCATGCCGCTTGGGAAAGGACCGTTTCCAGCGCTGGTTCTTGTGCACGGATCGGGTCCGCAGGACTCAGACGAAAGCATTGGCCCCAACAAGCCATTTCGCGACTTGGCTTGGGGGTTGGCATCGCAAGGCATAGCGGTTCTTCGCTATGAGAAGAGGACGAAACAGTATGCGGCGAGGTTGGCTGAATCGATGGAAGGTTTCACCGTCAAGGAGGAAGTCACCGAGGACGCTCTGGAGGCCGTCTCCGTCTTGCGCAAGACGGAAGGCATTGACTCAAACAGGGTGTTCGTTCTCGGGCACAGTCTCGGCGGCATGCTTGTGCCGCGCATTGCCGCGGCGGAAGCAGGAATCGCCGGATTTGTTGTTATGGCTGGCGCTGCACGGCCGTTGGAGGACCTGCTGCTGGAACAGACGCTGTATCAGACCTCTCTGGTTGGAGAGTTGTCGGCGGATCAAAAGAACAAGGTTGAGGCACTCAGCGATCAGGTTGCCGCAGTGAAGAAGCTGTCAAAGGAGTCTCCCGTCAGGGGGCAACTCCTCGGCGCGCCGGTCAGTTACTGGCTGGACTTGCAGGGCTACGAGCCTGCAGCTCAGGCCAAGACCTTGAATCGGTCGATGCTGATCTTGCAGGGGAACAAGGATTGCCAGGTGAATCCCAGGGAAGATTTCGAGAGGTGGCAACAGGCATTGTCCGACCGAAAGGACGTGACGTTCAAGACTTACCCAGTTCTGAATCATCTGTTCATGGTGGTGAACGGCAAGAGCACGGGTGCTGAATACCAGGTAACAGGGCATGTCGATGAGGTTGTAGTGAGCGATATCGCTGCTTGGGTAAAGCAACACTGATCCGGATGGACCGGACGGCGTGGACTCTGCGACATCGAGGCGGTCAATACAGACGTTCGACAGATGAGAGATGAATGGACAGTCCCGCTTCCCGATCCGCCAGGCGAGCCGGCCTGCAAGTCGTGTGGTACTCAGGTCGCATGGACGGATACGGAAGTCGTGGGTGCGACCTTCCTGACTCAATGGCCAGGCGGCTATCGTTGGAAGGTTTATCGATGCAAGCGATGCCTCTTACGTCGACGGCTTGTGGCTTGCGCCGCAATGCTTCTGTTCCTCATCCTCATCGCCGTGCTGTCTCGAATGTGAAATCGGAGCCGAACGAACCGACTGCCGAACGCTGCGTCCACGGTAGCCTCGCAAGGTCGGCACCGTGACGCGCAACGTTCTGCGGGAGGAAGATGGAGGGATTCCGGAGTACATCGTCCTCGTCCTCAGTGAGCGCAGCGAACGGTCCTCGTCCTCGTACTCGAA
>CAYOBW010000390.1:0-5717 GCA_964402115.1 uncultured Victivallales bacterium | reverse complement strand
GCAAGCACAGTTTCGGGATTCCCCCGTGTTTTTTGCTGAGCTGGCCGCTGGTCGCCTCGGCGGAGCCCCGGCCCCGGTTTCCGGCGCAAGCTCGGTCTCCCGGCTGCCGCACCGGGGCCCACCCCACCGGCAGACTGCCGGCAAGGGCGGCAGCCGGAAACGTTCGGGCGCGGGGTTGCGACCTCAGTCGCTGAGAGCGTTTTCGCAGTGACGCATAAGCCCAAGTAGGACTTGCGCGGATGACGCCGATGTGCAAACAATTTCCCGCTTATGAAATCCATGCACTCCGCGTTCGCCGCCGCCACGCTGATGACGGTATCCGTGTTGTCCTCCGAAGCAGGCTCTGACCCAGGAGATCTGGTCCGCCGCGCCGAGAGCGGAGATGCCGGGGCGCAGGTGGCGCTCGCCATTCGCTACCGCGACGGGAAGGAGGGCGCCGCGGACGGCGCGCTGGCCATGCAGTGGGCGCACCGGGCAGCGGACAGGGGGGACGCGGCGGCGATGGATTTCGTGGGCCATGCCTACCTGCGAGGCGCCATTGTCGAGCGCCGGCCGGAGATTGCCTTCGGCTATTTCAAGGCGGCGGCGGACAAATCGGCGCAGGCAGCTTTCAACCTTGGCCAGTGCTACTTCGGCGCGCAGGGCACGGAGCAGGACATCCCGAAGGCCCTCGGCTGGTGGAAGCAGGCGGCGACGCAGGGCCACGGGCGCGCGGCCTCCTCGGCGGCGATGGCGTTTCTCTCCGGCGAAGGCGTCGCGCCCGATGCGGCGGAGGCGCGCCGCCTCGCCGAGCGGGCAGCGAAGCTGGACGATCCCTCGGGCCTCGTGCTGCTGGGCGAAATGCTGTTTCAAGCGGGTGAACTGGACGCCGCGAGGGCAAACTGGGCCAAAGTCGCGAAGCTCCGGCCTACCGGCCCCACCGGACACCCTGCCCAACCGTCCGACAGCGCCGCCGCCCAGCAGGGCGCGGATCTGCTGAAGCTCATCGCCTACCGGCAGCGCAAGGGCGAGCCCGGCAAGTTCGCCTGCGTGCCACTGCCGCACATCCACCAGGGGTACAACAACTGCGGCGCCACCGCCTGCGCCGCCTTTGCCCGCTTTCAGGGCCGGAAGCTTGGCGGATGGGATTTCAAACGTCTTTGTCCATCGCCGCTCGGCACTGGCACGGACTGGGGCGACCTCTTGAACGCCTCGAAGCAGATCGGGCTCAAGTGGAAGCTCGTCACGTTCACGCCGGACGCTGAGGGTTTCGACAACGCCACCGCCTTTCTGAAGAGCGAACTCGATGCCGGGCGACCCGTGGTCGTTGATTTCAAGTACATCGGCCCGCAATACCCCGGCGGGGAGGCCGGCCACACGCTCAGCGTCACGGGCTACATGGCGGCGGAGAACCTCTACATCCTGTGCAACCCCGCTGTCGCCACCCCCGGCCTCCAGCTCATCACCGCCGACGATCTTAAGGACTTCTGGCGTTCCGACCACTACGGGCAACTCTCCCATGACGTTCTGTCGAGGCCGGCCATCGTCATCGACAAGCCGTGACTCCATGCCTGATGGCCGCGATGCGCCGTTTCTGGTTGCTCGTCTCCCGGGAGCGGGGCAGCACTGAAAGACCTCGTCCGTGGGGCACGGCGGTGCTGCGCCCCCACACGGCCGTTCTGCGGTCGGGGGGTTCTGCTTGCCTTTTCACCCCCAGCGCCCCAATCTACGTCTATAACACGCAACATGAAGAGAATCTCCCCGCCAGCCAGTAGCCGGTTCTGCGCTGGCTACCGGCGGGCGGGGAGATTCAAACTACGGTTATCAAAATGAAAACAAGCCCCCCTAGCAAGCGCAAGTCGATCATGGCATGTTGGATGTTCATGGCAGCCACGCTGCTTTCAGCCTGCGCCGCCGAGCCGGCAACGACGAACTTCTGGACGCTGAACGCTGCGGGAGGCGGTATTGTCCACGCCGTTCGCGACGGGGAACCCGTGGTGCTGTGCATGCAGGGCCGCAAGGTTGTGATGCAAGCTCGGGTGGACCGGGCGGCGGGCCTTTCCTACAAGGCGCGCTTCTTCCACGTCGATCCGGATCTCACCAAGAAGGGCTGGGTCATGGCCGATGTAACGGCCGACTCCAATCCGGCGCTGCAGGTGAACGGGCACCCCCTGCGGTGCGACGTGTCGTCAACGGTGTCCTTCGACGGCATGTTGACGATGGTCTACCCCGCCAGCGAGGGCATCGTTGCCAGCCGCACGGTCTATCCCTCGCGGCGAAACCCGGTGGTCGTTGAGGAATGGCAACTGCGCAATGCCACCGACAAACCCCTGACCGTGGACTTCAAAGCGCCCGCGAAGGTGACAGCGGCCACGGAGAACACCCTGCTCGTTTGGACCGGTCAGGGGCCGGCGTCAACCGTGTTGAAGCCCGGCGGCACCGTGTCGCTGGCGACCTGCGTTCAGGCCCGGCTAAAGGACGGGCCGGACGCGAACTCCGCTATGGCTGTGGCGGCCGAGCATGCCGAGCGGCACGTGCTTACCGAGGCGGCTTGGCGAGGGCCGGGCCGGTTGGAGACGCCCGAACCGCTGCTCGACCAGGCCTTCGCCCTGCAGAAGCTGCACGTGCTGGAGTGTCCGATCGAGACGATCAAGGGTGTGATCGTTCACAACGGCAGTCTCAGGTATTCGCCTGGTATCTGGGCGAACGATCCGGTGGAGTATTCGAGCCCGCTGTTTCCCTTCTTCGGCGACCCAGAATTGAACCGCGCGAGCATGGGCATGTATCGCGTCTGGCAGGACTACTGCCGACAGAACGGCATTGTGCCGTTTCCCGGATCGTTCGAGGGGCCAGGCCTGAAATTGACGCAGCGCGAACGCGGCGACGATGCGATGGTGCTCTACGGCCTGGCGAAATTCCTGCTCTTCCAGGGCGACCGGGCCGCGGCGGAAGACCTGTGGCCGCTTATCGAGTTTGCCGCCGCCTCGGTGCTCAGTCACACCACAGCCGACGGCGTCGTCGCCTCTGAAACCGACGAGATGGAAGGCCGTTATCCAACCGGCACGGCCAATCTGAGCACGTCGTCGCTCGCCTACGGCGGCTACCGGCTGGCGGCCCGGCTGGCGCAGTCGTTGGGCAAGCCGGCCGCGCCGGAATTCGACCGGCGCGCCGAGACGCTGCGCAAGAGCCTGGAAGCGTATTTCGGCGCGGAAGTGGAGGGCTTCAAAACCTATCGGTATTATCAGGACAACACCACGTTGCGCGGGTGGATCCTGCTCCCCCTGGCCATGGGCATTACCGAACGGCAGGAGGCCACTGTGGCCGCGCTGCTGTCAGACAAACTCTGGCCCCACCGGCTGGCGGGCGCCGATATTCTGGCGGAGTCCACCCGGCCGACCGAGTGGGGGCGCGAGACGTACTATGCCTTGCGGGTCCTGTTCAAGGCTGGCCGCACCGAGGAGGCGCTCGATCTCACGCGGCGCGTGGTTCAGGCGCAAATCTTCGGCGCGAGGGGGCCGTATCCGGATGAGGATGCGATCGACATGCTGTGCCCGGGCTCGCTCTTTCCGCGCGTGTTCACGGAGGGCCTGTTCGGCATTGTGCCCACCGGCCTCGACTCATTTGCCTGCACGCCGTGGCTCCCCAAGGCCTGGCCGCGAATGGCCCTGCGCGACGTGCGCGCCTTCGGCCGCCCCTGGGACCTGGTGGTCGAACGCGACGGGGATCAGCAGAAGGTCACGGTGAGCGCGGGCGGCCATGTGCTGCTCAAGGCGTCCGGCCCGGCCGGGGAATCCTATCACGTCAGTTTCCCGTAACTACTCAGCTACCAGTTTACAGAAGCAGAACCGGGGGCGTTCTAACGGTTCCCCTCGCCTCCCGCCGGCCTCCCCTCCGAAACTGGCGCATCCCTCGCCCCCGGCTTCGCCTCACCCCACCGTCGCCAACTCGCGCGGCGCCTGCAGGGCCTCGTCGCGCTGGACCCTCCAGTTTCCCGCCGTCATCTGCTCCAGGGAAGCCGTGGATTGGGTTGCCCTTGAGTTCTTACGACGTGTGTGGCATACCGGTGGCATGGAAAGCGACCGCACCCGCGAAATTCTCCCGTCACTTGCCGATGGCCGGGATCCGGTCACCGGCGAGCAGTTCCCGCCGGGTAGCCCCTATCACCTCCATGTCAGGATAGGATCCGATTCCTAATGAAATCAGCCAGCCTCTTCTGCTGCATGCTCACGGTCGCGGCTACGGCGCAGGCGCAGGCTGTGGATTTCACGACCCTCGAAGGCAAGGTCCTGCTGGGCTACCAGGGATGGTTCAACTGCCCCGGCGATGGCGGGCCCAACCGCGGCTGGCGCAGTTGGGCCCGCGACGCGCCATCGGCTGAAACGCTCACCGTGGACATGTATCCCGACTTGACCGAGTTCAAACCGTCCGACCTCTGCCCGGTCCCGGGATTCACGATCCACGGTCGTCAGGCCTTTCTCTACTCCGCGATGAACGCGAACGTGGTGGACCGTCACTTTCTGTGGATGAAAGACTACGGCCTCGACGGGGTGCTCGTCCAGAGGTTCGTCGTCGACATCCCCGCCCGCCGCTCCGGCGGGGATGTGGTGCTCAAGAACATCCTCCAGGCAGCGCGGCGTCATGGCCGTGCCATCGCCATCGAGTACGACGTCACCGGTGCCCGCCAGGCGGACATTTTCGAAGCCATGCGCGACGACTGGAAGTACCTCGTAGCCGAATTGAAAGTCACCTCACATCCCTGCTACCTGCATCAGCGCGGCAAACCGGTGCTCTCGGTTTGGGGAATCGGCTTCTCGTCAGCCCGGAACGTGCCCCGCGACCCCGAGACGGCCCTGCGCATCATCAAGTGGTTCCAAGCCGATGCCCCGCCGGAGCATCGGGTGACCTACATGGGCGGCGTCCCGGCTCGCTGGCGCACGTTGAGCAAGGATTCCATGAAGGAGCCCGGCTGGCGGGAGGTCTACGCCCGCATGGACGTCATCCAGCCTTGGAGTGTCGGCCGCTATGCCGACTCCGCCGGCGCCGATCAATGGCGGGAGGATATCATCAAGCCAGACCTCGACAGAACCAAGGAGAACGGACAGCTCTACATGCCGGTTGTTTTTCCCGGCTTTTCGTGGGCCAATCTCAAGCCGGACGCCAAGCCGAATCAGATTCCCCGCAACGGCGGCCAATTCCTGTGGACCCAGGCCTGGAACGCGCGCCAGGCGGGCGCCCGGATGCTGAAGGTCGCCATGTTCGACGAGGTGAATGAGGGAACGGCCGTGTTTAAGCTCGCCGCCAAGCGCAGCGATGCACCGGAACAGGGCTACTGGTTGACACTCGACGCCGATGGCCTGGACCTGCCTAGCGACTGGTACCTGCGGCTGGCACGGGAGATCACCCGCATGTTTCATGGAGAAACCCAACCTTCCGAGAAAACGCCGCTTATGAACGGAGTGTCGACAACCCCTGCAAAATGAATACACCGCGGGAAACCATCACCCTTGCTGTGCTCTTGCTCGCTTCGCCGGCCGTGCTCCATGCCGCCACCGCGCCCAAGCCGGGCTACACGCCGAACATCCTGATCTTCCTCGCCGATGACCTCGGCTACGGCGACGTGAGCTGCTACAACGACCGCGCCAAGGTCCCCACGCCCAACCTCGATCGGCTCGCGCGCGAGGGCATGCGGTTCACCGATGCCCACAGCCCGGCCACCGTTTGCACGCCTTCGCGCTACA
>CAYOBW010000389.1:0-5794 GCA_964402115.1 uncultured Victivallales bacterium | reverse complement strand
AGTTTCTGGCCAACATGAGCCACGAAATCCGCACGCCCATGAACGGCGTCATCGGCATGACCGGGTTACTGCTGGCGACCGATCTGTCCGAGGAACAGCGCCGTTACGCCGAGGCCGTGCGGACCAGCGGCGAGGCGCTGCTGTGCGTCATCAGCGACATCCTCGATTTTTCCAAGGTCGAGGCCGATAAGCTGGAACTGGAGACCCTGGATTTCGACCTGCGCGCCACGCTGGAAGGCGCGGCGGAGTTGCTGGCCGTGCGCGCCCAGGAGAATGGGCTCGAGTTCATCTGCCGCATCGATCCCGCCGTGCCAACCTTCCTGCGCGGCGACCCCGGCCGGCTGCGCCAGATCCTGGTCAACCTGGGCGGCAATGCCATCAAGTTCACCCCGGCCGGCGAAGTCGTGGTCAGGGTCTCGCTGGAGGAGGATGAACCAGTGAGCAGTGGGCAGTTGACAGTTGTCAGTGGGGAGCAAAGCGTGGGACGGGAACAAGACGTCGCGCATCGCGCGTCGGCCACGGACCATGCTCCCTCCGACACTGAACACCGACCACTGACCACTGACCACGCTCTCCCGGTCCGCCTGCGTTTCACGGTGCGCGACACGGGCATCGGCATTGCCCCCGACAAGATCGGCACGCTGTTCAACGCGTTCCAGCAGGTGGACGCCTCGACCACGCGGCGCTACGGCGGCACGGGGCTGGGGCTGGCCATCTCCAAGCGCCTCGCCGAACTCATGGGCGGGGAGATCGGCATCGAAAGCGTCGAAGGCCGAGGATCCACCTGCTGGTTCACCGCCGTCTTTGGCCGGCAGCCCGCGCGCGAGCCCGGCGGCGGACCGGTGTTCGCGGATCTCCGCGGTGTGCGGATCCTTGTTGTGGACGATAACGCCACGAACCGTCAGGTTCTGGCCGAGCAACTGGCGTCGTGGGGTGTCCGCCGCGCCGTGGCCGCGGGCGCGGCGCAGGCGCTGCAGATGCTGTGCGACGCCCAGTTCGACGGCGATCCTTTCGACATCGCGATCACGGATATGCAGATGCCGGAAATGGACGGGGAAACCCTGGGGCGGTTGATCAAGGAGAACCTGGCTTTGCGCGACACGCTCCTGGTGATGATGACGTCCCTGGGCATGCGTGGCGATGCGAAGCGGCTCAAAGCCATCGGTTTCGCCGCTTACCTGACCAAGCCGGTCAAACAGTCCCAGCTGCACGATTGCCTGGCCACGGTGCTCGGGGGCGCCGCCGCGCCTGTCAAGGCGCGGGAAGCTACCCTGGTTACCCGGCACACGCTCGGCGGGGTCAGCCGCCGCAAGGCCCGCATCCTGCTGGCTGAAGACAATCCCGTCAATCAGCTGGTGGCCCTGGGCCTGCTGAAGAAGCTGGGGTTCGACCCCGTGGCCGTCGCCGACGGTCGGGAAGCCGTCCACGCCCTGGAGACGGCGCCTTACGACATCGTCTTGATGGACGTGCAAATGCCGGTCATGGATGGTTTCGAAGCCACCAGGCGGATTCGGGAGCTGGAAGCCAGTAACCAGCAGGCAGCAACCGAAGACCGGATGACGAAGGGAGGTCATGCTGCCTCGCAATCGTCCGGTCTCCTGATCCCCGATCTCCGACCGCTGACCTCCGGACACCTTCCCATCATCGCGATGACCGCCCATGCCATGAAAGGCGACCGCGAGCGCTGCCTGGAGGCGGGCATGGACGACTACATCGCCAAACCGATCCAGCCGCAGGCGCTGGCGGACGTGCTAGAGAAGTGGCTGGGCAAGAGCGACGCCGGGCAAAGCCACCTCGGGGTCTCCGTCCCAATCGGCGCCGCCGCCGTCCCCGACCCCCGACCCCCTTCCACCCTCCACCCCCCACCTTCCCCCCTCCCTCCTCCCCGCGCCCCCGCGCCGCCGGCCCGAGTCTTCGACCGCCCTGCCCTGGTTGCGCGCCTGCTGGGTGACGAGGCCCTGGCCAGGGGAATCGCCGCGGGCTTCCTGAAAGACGACTTGCCCCAGCGCCTGCGCGCGCTTAAGACCAGCCTCGAACAGAACGACATCCGCGCGGCCGAAGACCAGGCGCACGCCATCCACGGGGCGGCGGCGAACATGGGCGGCATGGCCTTGAGCGCGATCGCCTTCGAACTGGAGCAGGCCGGCGAAGCTGGGCGCGCGGATACCATGGCTGCGCTCGTTCCCGAACTTGAGCGCCAGTGCGAGCGGCTCACGGAGGCCATGGAGGCGTGGCAGGAGGGGCGGAACGCGGGATGAACCGAAAGGGGACTGAAAGGGGCGCAGTGTGGTTGGGCGCCTTCGCACGTCTGTGTGCCGGAGTCTGGGCTGTCGGTCTCGCCGTGCTGACGGTCGTACCGGTTGCCAGGGGCAACGACGATCTGACCGCGGGCGTAACGGCCCCGGAGAGCGCGCCGGTCCTGTCCGGCTGTGAACCCGACTACCCCCCCCTATTGCATCGTCACTCCCGACAACCAGGCGGATGGCTTTTCCGTGGAATTGCTCCGGGCCGCGCTGAAGGCCATAGGGCGCGAGGTCGTCTTCAAGACCGGACCGTGGGCAGCGCTCAAGCAGGAGTTGGCTGATGGACGGCTCCAGGCGCTTCCGCTGGTAGGCAGAACGCCCGAACGGGAAGCGGTTTATGACTTCACCGTCCCGTATCTCACCATGCATGGCGCCATCGTTGTCCGGGACGACAATGCGGACGTTCGTGCGCCGCAAGACCTGAAGGGCAGGCAGGTTGCGGTGCTGCAGGGGGACAACGCCGAGGAGTATCTGCGCCGTGCCGGGTTGGGCGCCGTCATTGTGCCGCTGCCGGCTTTCGAGACCGCGCTCCGCGAACTCTCCGGCGGCAAGCACGACGCCGTTGTCATCCAGAAACTCCTGGCCTTGCAGCTCATGCAGAGCGCCGGACTTCACAACCTCCGAACGGCAGGTCCGCCGCTCAAGGGTTTCACGCAGAACTTCTGCTTTGCCGTGCGCAAGGGAGACCGGGACCTGCTCTCCGACCTGAACGAAGGGTTGTCCCTCATAATGGCAGACGGCACCTTCCGGATGCTTCACGCCAAATGGTTCTCCGCCCTCGAGGCGCTGGGGAGGGCCAAGAGTCGCATCGTTGTCGGAGGCGACAACGACTATCCGCCCTACGAATTCCTGAACCGGAACGGCCAGCCCGCCGGGTTCAACGTCGACCTGACACGGGCGATTGCCAGGCAGATGGGACTGGCGGTGGATATCCGACTGGGAATCTGGAGCGACATCCGGAACGGTTTGCGGACCGGGGACATCGATTTGGCGCAGGGGATGTTCTATTCCGTCGAGAGGGATCAGACGTTCACCTTCTCGCCTCCGCATGCCGTCGTCCAGCATGCGATTGCGGTGCGTGAGGGTACACGCGTTCCGGCGGGCATGGATGACCTGGCCGGGCAGACGATACTCGTCATGGCCGGCGACGTCATGGCCGACCTGGCCGTGAAACAGGGCTACGAGAAGCAACTGGTGACCGTGCCGTCCCAGGAGGAAGCCTTGCGCCGGCTGGCGTCCGGCGAACACGATTGCGCGCTCGTGGCCAAGGTGCCGGCGCTGTACTGGATCGCGCAGAAAGGCTGGCGGAACCTGAGAGTCTCCGACCAACCTGTGCTTGCCCCCGAGTACTGCTACGCGGCGCCCCATGTCAATGACGAGCTCTTAGCGCGATTCTCGGAGGGGTTGGCGGCGATCAAGGCCACCGGCGAGTACCGACAAATCCAGGCCAAGTGGCTGAGCCCCTATGAGAAGGCAGGCGCGAGCCTCCGCACGGTGGTGCGGTATGTGCTGGGCGCAAGCCTGCCGCTGCTGGCACTGCTCGCGGGTTCGCTTCTCTGGTCGCGGTCACTGCAAACGCAGGTGACCAGGCGCACTCAGGCCCTGCGGCAGGAGATCGACTTCCGGCACCGTGCCGAAGCGGCCTTGCGGCAGAGCGAGGAACGCTTCCAGCATGTGGCGGAGAACGCCGGCGAATGGATCTGGGAAGTGGATGCGGACGGCGTCTTTCGCTACTGCAGTTCGGCGGTGGAGACGCTTCTCGGGTATGCTCCCGCCGAGTTGGTGGGACAGCGGCATTTCTACGACCTGTTCGTTCCTGAACGGCGGGCGAATTTGAGGGACGGCGCGCTGGCGGCGATCGCACAGCGGAAATCGTTCCGGCACTTCGAGAATCCCAACCTCCACAAGAACGGCAAGACCGTCATCATGGAGACCAGCGGTTCGCCGATCGTGGATGCGGAAGGCCGTCTGCTCGGGTATCGGGGCACGGATATGGACATCACCGAGCGCAAGCAGGCGGAAGCCCAGATGCAGGTGCAAATCGCCGCGATGGACGCGGTGGACGAAGCCATTCTCATTACCGAGCGCGATGGCATCGTCACCTGGATCAACCCGGCCTGCGCCGCGTTGACGGGCTACGCCCCAGCGGAGATCGTGGGCCAGCCCGCGAGCATCCTGGCGCCCGGGCGACAACCGGATGCAATCTACCGAGACATTCAGAACATGCTCTCCGCCGGCAGGGTCTGGAGGGGGGAACTGCTCTCCCGCCGCAAGGACGGCAGCCTGTACACCGAGGAGTTGACGATCACCCCGGTGAGCAACGGAGAAGGGGTGCTCACCCACCAGATTGCGATCAAGAAGGACGTCTCGGAACGCAACCGGCTGGAGGCGAAACGCCGCCAGCAGCAGAAACTGGCGTCCATCGGCACCCTGGCGCGCGGCATGGCTCACGAGATCAATAACCCGATCATGGGGGCGATGAACTATGCGCAGTTGATCAAGGACAAAGCGGCGGACAACGCCACACTCGCCGCATTTGCCGACGAAATCATCCTGGAGGGTCGGCGGGTGGCCACGATGACGCACAGCCTGCTGGGTTACACGGAGCAAACGGAGAGGCAGGCGCCTGTCTCCGCCTCGCTGTCCGAGGTCGTCGCCTCCGTGCTGCCGTCGGCCCTGGAGGAGGCGCTGGCGCACGGTATCGCCCTGAACGGCGACTTGCCCGCGGACCTGCCCGCTGTCACTTGTCGTCAGGTCCGGATGTGTCACCTCGTCACAGCCCTGCTCAAGAATGCCCTGGAAGCGTGGGACGAAGCGGCCCCGAACCCTGCGTCGGGCGGCGGTGGGGACAAGGCGATTCGTCTGAGTGCCCGTCCGTTCGACAAGGCGGGCCAGGCGTGGGTGCGTCTGACCGTGGCAGACAATGGTCCCGGCATACGGGAGGAGCTCCGAGAACGCGTGTTTGATCCTTTCTTCACCACGAAGGACCGCACGCAGCACGCAGGGATGGGTTTGTGGATCGGCCGGTCCGTCGCCCAGGAGCACGGCGGGGAGTTGAGCGTGGACTGCGAGGAGGGCCAATGGACGCGGTTTCATGTGGATTTGCCGGTGTCGTGAACCATTGGATCTGAAAAGGGAGCCCGCCATGTGTCCTGAACGCAACCTGGAGCCGTCCGCCCCGACCAGCCTGCGGGTCTTGGTGATCGAAGACGAGCCCAGTTTCGCCCGCCTGGCGGAAATCGTCCTCGCGCAACATCCAACAGCCCGGTTCGACGTGCGGGTGGCAAGAACGCTGGCGGAGGGCCTGCGGGCACTCGATGACACGGTCTTCGATGCCGTGGTACTCGACCTCAACCTGCCGGATAGCCATGGCGAGGCGACCGTGGCGGCCATCCGCGCGCACCGGCCGCGGCTTGCGATCGTCGTGCTTAGCGCCAGCGGCGACGAAGCGACCATCCATAACGCCATGCGGAAAGGCGCGCAGGACTACA
>CAYOBW010000388.1:1291-5884 GCA_964402115.1 uncultured Victivallales bacterium | reverse complement strand
GAAGATGGAGGGATTCCGGAGTACATCGTCCTCGTCCTCGAAGGTGACGAGGGGATTCGAGGACGAGGACGAGGACGACGAAGACGATGGCGGACGCATGGCTTGCGCGAGTGATGGAATGAGGCGTGACAGCGGCAGAACCATCCGCCCCAGCATAGTCTCGCACGCTCGGCACGCTGAACGGCGGCGTTGGCGGGAGCCGAGGCAACGTGTAACGCGACGATCGAAATCGGGATCGGGATCGAAATTGGGTCTCGACCCCGATCCCGATAGCGATAGCGATTTCGAGCAGCGGGCAGAACGGGCGGGGGCTGCACGCCGCTGAAGGGGCAGAACAGGTGCGGCCAAGGTACGCTTGCAAGTTCGCGCCCCTGCTGCGCACCGTTGGCGTGCGTGGATGAGGCCTTCTGTGAGAGGGGATTGAGGGAGGATCGAGATCGTCGGTGTCGGGGTCGCTATCGGGATCGGTATCGACATCCCGTGGCGAAGGCAGCCGACGTGGAACCGGATCGGAGTGACCCCGATACCGATACCGACGCCGAGGGGCGCCGGGCCCGCGCGAGATGAACGCGTTTGAACGCGGGATTGACAAGCCGGTTCGGATCATCTACTGTCTGACCGCTTTTCACACATGGCGGGATAGCTCAGGTGGTAGAGCAAAGGACTCATAAGCCTTGGGTCGTGGGTTCGAATCCCTCTCCCGCCACCATTTTCACCCCTCTCCTCCGGGCGTGCACGCGATGAAACAAGCCTCCCGCGGCGCGGGCGTTGCGGCGCACCGCGCGCCGTCCACGGTCGCGTGGGTGCGCGCCCTGCTCGACTGGTTCGCCGTTCATCGCCGGCCCATGCCCTGGCGGGACAACCCGCAGCCGTACATGGTCTGGATCAGCGAGATGATGCTGCAGCAGACCCAGGTCGTTACCGTTGGCCCCTACTTCGCCCGGTTCATGCGACGCTTTCCGACCGTGGAGGCGCTGGCCGGGGCTCCGCTCGAGGCCGTGCTGCGCTGTTGGCAGGGGCTGGGCTACTACGCCCGTGCCCGCCACCTGCATGAGGCGGCGCGCCGGGTCGTGGCCGAGTTGGACGGGCGCCTGCCGACCTCGGCGGAGGGGCTGCGCGCCCTGCCCGGCATCGGCCCGTACAGCGCGGCGGCGATTGCCAGCATCGCCTTTGGCGAGGCGGTGCCGGCGGTCGACGGCAACGTCGTGCGGGTCTTCGCGCGGTTCTGGAAGCTGACCGACGACAGCACCCGTCCGGCGTTTCGGGAACAACTTGCCGCGCGCCTGGCCGACTGCCAGGACCGCGCCGCGCCCGGCGACTTCAACCAGGCGGTCATGGAGCTGGGCGCGCTCGTGTGCCGTCCCCGCCAGCCGGACTGTGCGGCATGCCCCCTGCTGCGCTGGTGCCAGGCCCGGGCCGCGGGGGTGGCCGCCGACCTGCCCGTCAAACCCGCCCGCAAGGCCGTGCCCCACCAGCATTTCGCCGTGGCCGTGGTCGTGCGCGACGGTCGCGTGCTGGTTGCCCGTCGGCCCGCAACCGGCTTGCTCGGAGGGCTTTGGGAGTTTCCCGGCGGTCCCGTGGCGGCAGGCGAGTCATGGCCCGATGCCGTGGTGCGTGTGGCGACGGCTACGACGGGCTTGGACGTTGCGGTCGAGGCGCCGCTGGAGGCTGTGCGCCACGCCTTCAGTCACCTGGAGCATACCCTGCACCCGTTCCTCTGCCGCTGCCGGAGCGGGCGCCTGCGCGCACCCCCCGGCACGCTCCTGCGCTGGAGCACTCCGCGGGCGCTGGATCGCCGCCCCTGGTCAGCAGCCATGCTGCGCATCGTGCGGGCTGTACAAGTTGCCGGATCCGCCCCGTTGCTGCTTACGCGGAATTAAGGCACAAACGCATTGCACGCCTTGACAAGCGGCCCTTCAAGCTTGAATATGTGAGGCGCAGTCAAGGGTGGAGTTCAGTCCCGTTTCATGCTGGAAGGGGACAAAGCGTAATCCAAGGAAACGGAAGGACGTGCAGCATGGAAGTACTCGAGTGCGGAACGTGTGGTCATATTGAGTTTGGCGAGGCGCCGGAACGGTGCCTGGTTTGTCATTCCGCAAAGGACGTATTCAAGGCCAACGCGGGTGCGATCAAGCGGCCGATCGATCCGGGCGAGTTGACGGAAGCCGAGCGGAAGCACATTCCCGTCGTGACTCTGGCCAGGAGCGGCACGGCGGCGGCGCCCAGTCTGACCGTGCAGGTGACGGTTGGCGAGATCGAACACGTCATGCAGGAGAAGCATTTCATCCGCTACCTGGACTTCTATGTCGGTCACAAGTTCGCGTCGCGGGTGTGGTTGTCGTACAACCTCTGCAGGCCGATGGCGACCTTGACGCTGGCAGCGGCTTCCGCCACGGTGCAGGTCATCGAGAACTGCAACCTGCATGGCAACTGGCTGACCGAAGCGACGATCTGAGAACCGGCCTGAAGCCACCCTTCGGCCTCGCGTCGGGGGGTGGCGCGCTTCCCCTTGCGGCCGGCGGCCCGCCTACTCCTCGCGGGGTATCTCAAGCGCCTCGGCCAGCCTTACCGGGTCCAGTCGATACGCCGAACCGCGTCCTTCGTAGAAGCCGTGCCGGGCGATCATGTGGATGTGCAGGTCCGTGTACGTCACAGACTCTTTCAAGCGTGTATTGACGACGGTTGTGTTGATCTTCGGGAGCGTGCCGCCGTGGAAGGGGCAGGGGAGCCGGCCGCGCACGCCGTCCACCGTCACCTCGAAACCGGGCGGCACGGAAACGGCCAGCCCCAGGCCGCGCCGGCCGGCGTTACGCAGTTCACGCATGCGGTCCGCGATGCGCGCGTGGGTCAGTCCCAGCCGCTGCACGGCGGCCTCGTCGTCGGTCAGGATTTCCAGGAGTTGCCGCGTGTCCGTTCCCAGAAAGCCGTCCTGCGTGATGACGCCGGGACGCATTTCCTGCTGAACCAGGTCGAGTTCACGGGTCTGTTTCATGCGCATGGCCCCCGCATCGGTTACGCGAACTTGTCGAAGTAGATCCGCTCGTCAGGCAGGCCCTTCTCCTTGAGCACCTTGATGCAGGCGTCGATCATCAGGGGACTGCCGCACAGGTAGGCCTCGGCCTCCGCGGCATTCTCTACGCGGCGTCTGACGACGTCCGTAATCAGCCCCGTCTCGCCCTGCCACTTGTCGGCGGGATCGGGGGCGGAGAGCGCGGGCACGAAGGTGAAGGCTGGCAACGCGCGTTCGAGCGCCCGCAGTTCATCCACCAGGAAGAGGTCGCGCTTCGAGCGCGCGCCGAAGAAGTAGGTGGTCTTGCGTGCGATGCCGCGCGCCTGCATGTCGAGCAGAATGGACTTGATGGGCGCCATGCCCGAGCCGCCGGCGATGCAGATGATCTCGCGTTGGGTATCACGCAGGAAGAAATCGCCGTAGGGCCCGTTGATCGTGACGGTGTCGCCCTCCTTGAGGTGGCGGTGGACGTAGGTCGTGCAGATGCCGTTCGGTACGTAGCGGATCTCCATCTCGATCTCGTCTTTGCTTGCCGGGCAGGACGACATCGAGTAGGCGCGGTAGACGGACTCCTCGGTCAGGGCATAGGGGGGCACGACGACCTGGACGAAGGCGCCCGCGCGATAGTCCATCGCCGGTGGATCGAGGAGCTTCAGCCGCACCTCCTTGATGTCGTGGGTCAGGTCGCGGATCGAAACCGCGCGCGCCGTGAACTGCCGCACGCTCAGCAGTTCCTCGGGGATCGCGATGCGCAGGTCGCGCTTCACTTTGACCTGGCAGGCCAGGCGCACCTGGCCCTGGCGTTCCTCCACCGACAGCCACGGCAGTTCGGTCGCCAGCGGCGCGCCGGCGCCCTCGAGCACCTTCACCTTGCACAGGCCGCAGGAGCCGCGTCCGCCGCAGGCGGAGGGGATGAAGACCTCCTGCTCCTTCAGCGTCGAGAGCAGGTTGCCGCCGCCCTTGACGCTGAGGGTCTTATGGTCGTTGATCACGATCTGGCGGGTGCCGTAGTTGCCGATCGTCATGTCGGCAATGACCATCAGCACCGCCAGGAATGTCGTGAGGCCGCACAGGGTGCCGACCGCCACCAGGAACTCGATCATGACGCACGCGCTCCAGAGCCCCGCAGGGCGTTTCAGTTCAGACTCAACATGCCCGAGAAACCGATGAATGCCAGCGCCATGATGCCGGCGATGACCAGCGTGATCCCCGGCCCTTCCAGCCCCTGCGGCACGCGGGCCCGCGCCAGCTTCTGCCGGATGCCGGCCATGGCCACGATCGCCAGCGCCCAGCCCACGCCGCTGCCGAAACCGTACGCCACCGAGGCGCCCAGGGAGTACTTGCGGATCACCATGAAGAGGCAGGCGCCCAGGATCGCGCAGTTGACGGTGATCAGCGGCAGGAAGATGCCCAGGGCCGCGTAGAGCGCCTCCGACACGCGCTCGACGATCATCTCGACGAGCTGCACGAACGCCGCGATCACGACGATGAAGACGATGAAGCTCAAGTACTCGAGGCCGAGCGGTACGAGGAGCTTGTAGTACACGAGCCAGTTCAGGCCGTTGGTGATGGTCATCGTGAAG
>CAYOBW010000388.1:0-1281 GCA_964402115.1 uncultured Victivallales bacterium | reverse complement strand
GGCGAGGTCTTGATCTCGCGCGAGATGGCCAGGAACGAACACATGCCCAGGTAGTTGGTCAGCAGGATGTTGTTCGTGAACACCGCCGAGAAGGCGATCATCAGCCACATCAGCCCATCGTGCATCGCTGGATCTCCAGCCGGCGGTTCCGCCCGGAATCGTCGGACATCCGCGCCTTATACCTGAAGCGCCGCCTGGGGGCAAGCGTTGTAATGCTCCCAACCGCGGGGCAGTTTCGGGGCTCGGGTCCGGCAGGGCGGCTCTGGCGCTACACGCCGCTGAAAGCCGCGAAGCCGCCGTCCACGGGCAGCACGACGCCGGTCACAAAGCCGGCGGCCTGGTCCGAGGCCAGCCAGAGCAGGGCGCCCAGCAACTCTTCGGGGCGGCCGAAGCGGCCCATGGGCGTGTGCTGCTGGATGGTTTGCCCGCGCGGGGTCAGGCTGCCGTCGGGCTTGGTCAGCAGGGCGCGGTTCTGATCGGTGAGGAAGAAACCCGGGGCGATGGCGTTCACGCGAATGCCCACCTTGGAGAGGTGCACGGCCAGCCACTGGGTGAAGTTGCTGACGGCCGCCTTGGCCCCGCTGTAAGCGGGGATCTTGGTCAGGGGGCGGTAGGCGTTCATCGAGGAGATGTTGATGACCGTGCCCCGGCCGGCCTGGGCCATGCCGCGCGTGAAAGCCTGCGTCGGCAGCAGCGTGCCGAGGAAGTTCAGGTTGAAGACGAACTCGATGCCCTTCGGGTCCAGGTCGTAGAAGGTGACCTGGCCGGCGGCGGGCGACTTCAGGTCCTCGGGCCACAGGTACTCCTTCGAGGTCGTGCCCTTCGGATGGTTGCCGCCCGCGCCGTTGACGAGGATGTCGATGGGGCCGAACGCCTGTTCAACCGCGACGTTGGCCTGGTCGAGGCTGGCTTTCTCCAGGACGTTGCAAGCCACGCTCATGGCCGTACCGCCTGCCGCGCGGATCGCCTCGGCCACGACGCTGGCCGCCTCCAGCCGCAGGTCGGCCACCGCTACGCGTGCGCCGCAGGCCGCCAGGGCTTGCGCCATGCTGCCACAGAGCACGCCCCCGCCGCCCGTGATCAAAGCCGTCTTGCCTGTCAGATCCACCTTCATCGGCATGTCCATGTCACCCTCGCTGTTAAGTCATCCACTTGTCGAGCAGTTGCCGCTATCTACGCCTTTTCGGGCCGAAAGGGAAGGGGTTTGTGCGCGCCAGCCATGCGCAGGGCGCATATCAGCTCCGTAGGGTCTGTAGCCTCGCCGACAGCGGGAGCGGTCGA
>CAYOBW010000387.1:0-5952 GCA_964402115.1 uncultured Victivallales bacterium | reverse complement strand
TTGCACTTGGATCCCAACGACACCAACGTGCTGCCGGGTCCGCTGGCCTATCGCGCATGCGGCCTGACCGGGTTGATCTGCGTCGTGGTCGCAGGCTGGACGACGGCCAATCCAACCATCTATCGCGCCGGTCTGGCTTTCCAGGCCATCACGCCCAAGACTTCTCGATTCGTCGTCACCTTGGTCACCGGCATGATTGCGGCGGTGGCCGGCATGTTTCCGGCGATCGCGATGAAGCTGCTGGATTTCGTGGCCTTGTACGGCATGCTGCTGATGCCGATGGGCGCCGTGATCTTTGTCGATTTCTGGCTGCTCCGAAAGCTCGGCTTGCACAGCGACTATGCGGAACTGAGCCGGAAGAGTTTCAATTGGGCGGCGGGCCTGACTTGGTTCCTGACGCTGGGCACGTGTTATTGCCTGGTCCAATTCGCTGGCGTGCAGATCTTTTTCGTCAGCCTCCCCGGCTGGTTCATCGCCGCAGCGTTGTACGTCCTGTTGAGCAAGGTGTACCAGCAGAAGATCCACCTGGATCCGCCGGCCGAGTGCTCGGCCAATTCATGAGGTCACCCGAACCATGCGCATCCTCGTCCAAGCCATTTCCTGGATCGCCTGCGCCGCCGCGCTGCTGCCGTCGTTATTGTTCCTCACCGGCCATCTGAAGCTCGACGACGTCAAACTTTGGATGGTCTTCAGCACGATCGTCTGGTTCGCCGTCACGTCCCTGTGGATGGGCCGCAAGCACGGCCGCTTCGCCGCCAGCGACGGGAATTGATCGTAACCTTCTCTGGAGTCTGCATCTGTTTTTTTGGGGGGGGATGTGCATTGCCTGCCCGAATGGGTAGACTTAGCTACCTTCGTGGGACTGCCTGCTCCTAACATAACACGATAGGGGGGTATTGGCGTGACGACGGCATGTCAGGTTCCGGCCACGAGGAGTCTTCCAAAGACCCCCAGTGGGATTCAAGGGCTTGATGAGATTACGCAAGGCGGACTGCCCAAAGGACGTTCTTCGCTGATTTGTGGCAGCGCAGGGTGTGGCAAGACCCTCTTCGGGATGGAGTTTCTCGTCCGCGGGGCCACCGAACACGGCGAACCCGGCGTCTTCATGGCGTTTGAGGAGACGGCGGAGGAACTGACGCAGAACGTCCTGTCCCTCGGTTTCGACCTTGATGAATTGGTTGCTCAGAAGAAGATCGTCCTGGATTACGTGCGGGTCGAGCGAAGCGAGATCGCGGAGACGGGCGAATACGACCTCGAAGGGCTGTTCGTCCGCCTCGGCTATGCCATCGACTCGATTGGTGCGAAGCGCGTCGTCTTGGACACGATCGAGTCGCTGTTCGCCGGCCTGTCCAACGAGGGTATCCTGCGCGCCGAGTTGCGCCGCTTGTTTCGCTGGCTCAAGCAGAAGGGGGTGACGTCGATCATCAGTGCCGAGCGTGGTGATGGGAGCCTCACGCGGTACGGGTTGGAAGAATATGTCTCCGACTGCGTGATCCTGTTGGATCACCGCGTGACGGAGCAGATTTCCACCCGGCGGCTACGCATCGTCAAGTACCGCGGGGCGATGCACGGCACCAACGAGTACCCGTTCTTGATCGGCGAGAGCGGCATCTCCGTCCTGCCGGTGACTTCACTGGACCTCAAGCACGCGGTTTCCAGCGAGCGGATTTCCAGTGGCGTCCCGCGGTTGGATACCATGCTTGGCGGTCAGGGCTATTTTCGCGGCTCCAGCGTGCTGGTCTCCGGCACTGCGGGCAGCGGGAAGACGAGCTTGGCCGCGTGTTTCATCAATGCGGCCTGTCGCCGGGGCGAGCGCGCGATGTACTTCTCCTTCGAGGAATCCGAGGGCCAGTGGCTCCGTAACATGCGTTCGATCGCCCTCGACCTGGAGCCCTGGATCCGGAGCGAACTGCTGCATTTCCATGCGGCGCGGCCCACGCTGTACGGCCTGGAGATGCACTTGGCGACGCTCCATCACCTGGTCAACAAGGTTCAGCCTCGAGCGGTGGTCATCGACCCCTTGAGCAGTTTTACCGCGGCCGGCACGACCACCGAGGTCAAAGCGATGCTGATGCGGTTGATCGACCATTTGAAATCGCGGCAGATTACGACGGTGTTCACCAACCTGACCCACGGCGACAGCCCGGCAGAACAAACCGAAGCCGCCATTTCCTCGCTCACGGATACCTGGCTCTTGTTGCGCGACATCGAGTTGGGCGGGGAACGCAACCGCAGCATGTACATCCTCAAGTCTCGGGGCATGGCCCACTCCAATCAACTGCGGGAATTCCTCTTGACCGACCACGGAGTCGATTTGCTGGACGTCTACTTGGGTCCCGCGGGCGTCCTGACCGGTTCCGCCCGGATAACGCAGGAGTCCAAGGAGGCAGCCGAAGCGGTCGTCCGACAGCAGGAGATGGAGGCGAAGCAACGCAAACTTGAGCGGCAACGCCAAGCCCTGGAATCGCAAATCGCCGGGTTGCGAGCAGAGTTTCAGGCCAAGGAAGAGGCACTTTGCCGCACGCTCGCCCAGCAGAAGGCACGGGAATTGCAAATCGTCCAAGACCGCGTGGCGATGGCACACAGCCGAGAATCCGATTCCGTCGAGGAGACGAACGCGGCCTCACCGAAGACTCGCTAAGGAGGAAACCGATGACGTCCGGCCAAGACCTGACAGACACCGTTCCCGAACCGGCGGACGGCCAAGTGTGGCAACTGCGGCTGTACGTGGCTGGGCAAACGCCGAAGAGCGTTACGGCCTTCGTAAACCTCAAGCGGATTTGCGAGGAGCACCTGCGAGGGCGCTATCATGTCGAGGTGATCGATCTTCTTGAGCATCCGCAGCTGGCCGCCGGGGACCAGATTCTCGCCATTCCTACCCTGGTGCGTCAGCTGCCGTCGCCGCTGACGAAGATCATCGGAGATTTGTCTAACGAGGAGCGGGTCCTCGTTGGATTGGACTTGCGACGCGCGGACCCAACGACCTGAGAATAGGCGGCCCGTCGTGATGCCGATGCATTCGACCTTGTGCGGCCTGCGACTCGGCGAGCGGACCTAGACCAGTGGCCTCTGGACCAAGGGGGATGAACATGCCTAGCGACAAGGGGTCCTCCGGTGAAACGGGCCTTGCCCCTTCAGCCCAAGCGTTCGAGCGGGCCATTACCGAGGCCCAAGATGCGCACTTCGTGCTCCGGCTGTATGTGAGCGGCATGACGTCCCGGTCCCGGCTAGCCATCGAAAACATTCGCCATTTGTGTGAAGAGCATCTCGCCGGTCGTTACGATTTGCAGGTCATCGACATCTACCAGCAGCCTGGTTTGACCAAGGATGCCCAAGTCATCGCCGCTCCGACGCTGGTCAAGCAACTGCCCCCACCGCTGCGGAAGATCGTCGGAGATCTGGGGGATCCGGGGCGAATCATGGTCGTTTTGGGCATCGCTGCCAAGAGCGACGGCCAAAGGTGATGCGATGAACGACATTCCCGACTTGCCACCCCTGTGGGAACAGGAATTGGCGCGAGTCCGCGCGGAAAACGAGACTCTGCGCGCCCAACGGGACGAGTCACAGGACATTCTCCATGCCATTCGCGAGGGAGGTGTCGATGCGCTGGTGATCGATACCCCCGCCGGGCAACGCGTGTTCACGCTCCAGGGGGCTGACGAAACCTACCGCCTCCTGATCGAACAGATGCGTGAGGGGGCGGTCACGCTGACTCCCGAGGGCCTTATTCACTACTGCAACCATCGCTTCGCCGAGATGGTCGCACTGCCGCTGGAGCGGGTGCTCGGCGCTCGGATAGAGCATTTCGTCGTGCCGGCCGAGCACGCTGCGCTCGCGGCAATGCTGAGGGAGGGCGCGGGGCGGATGGAGATGACCCTCGCGGCGAACGACGGGACGGAGATTACGGCGCTGGTGTCGGCGACCGTGCTGCAGGCCGATGGCCCGGCCGCCGTTTGCCTGGTCGTCACCGACGTCACCGAACGGAAGCGACTATTGATCCGTGACGAGGAGCGGTCCAAGCTTGCCAGCCTCTTGGACAGCATTCCTGACGAGGTCTGGTTTGCTGACACGCAGAAGAGATTCACGCTGATAAACCCATCGGCCGTGCAGGAGTTCTGCCTGGATCCCGCGGAAGGAATAGCGCTGGAAAAGTTGGTGCAAGGCCTGGAAGTATTTCGCCCGGATGGCAGTCCCCGCCCGTTCGGGGAGACGCCGTCCTTGCGCGCCCTGGCTGGAGAGACGGTCAGGAACCAGGAGGAAATCATCCGAACTCCAGCCGGCGGCGAACTGCGGCACCGGCAAGTCAATTCGGCCCCGGTCAGGGATGCCACCGGCACGGTGATTGGCTCCGTATCCGTCGTCCGCGACATCACGGAACGGACGCGGATGGAACAAGCCCTCGCCGAAGCCAAGAAGGCGGCGGAAGCAGCAAGCCAAGCCAAGAGTGTGTTCCTGGCCAACATGAGCCACGGGTTTCGGACCCCGATGAACGCCATCATCGGCCTGGGGCACCTGGCCCTCCAGGCCGATCCAACTCCCCGGCTGAGAGACTACCTGACCAAGATCACCAGCTCGGCCGAAGATCTGCTGCGGCTACTGAACAACGTCCTGGACGTGGCCAAAATCGAAGCTGGTAAGATCATCCTGGAAGAGCTCACATTTCCCCTGCCTGCGCTCCTGCGGAGGCTGGTCATCCTCATGACGGTGGAAGCCTCCCGGAAGGGGCTCCCGCTCCGCGTTACCACCGATCCGCAGACGCCGGAGTATCTGGTGGGCGACCCTTTGCGTCTGGAACAGGTGCTCCTCAATCTGGTAGGCAACGCGGTCAAGTTCACCCGCCGAGGTGAGGTCGAACTCGCAATCCGCCCCCTCGACGCCGGCCCCGAATACGTGACACTGCACTTTGCCGTGAAAGACACCGGCATCGGCATGAGCCCGGAGCAGACCGTCGGTATCTTCGAGCCCTTCGCTCAGGCAGACAGTTCCATCACGCGCGAATTTGGCGGCACCGGCCTTGGCCTCAGCATCTGCCGGCAGCTGGTGGCGATGATGGGGGGAGAAATTCGGGTGGAGAGTGAGCTGGGCCGGGGAAGCACCTTTGCCTTTACCTGCCAGTTCCGCCGTGGGACCCCGCCGGACGTTCCCCCGGAACCGGTTCCCGACCGCGCCGTCGTGGCGGCTGAGCTTCGCGGGCGTCGGCTGCTGGTGGCGGAGGACCATCCCATCAACCAGCAGGTGGTCCGAGAACTCCTGGAGCAGGCGGGCGTGGTCGTCACCGTCGTGGGCACCGGCCGGGAGGCGGTGGCTGCCGTGACCGCCGCCCCGGACGGATTCGACGCTGTCCTCATGGACCTCCAGATGCCCGAATTGGACGGGTACGAGGCGACCCGGCAGCTTCGGGAACACTGGCCCGCCGACCGGCTTCCCATCATCGCCATGACCGCTCATGCCTACGAGGAAGAGCGGGCACACTGCCTGGCCGTCGGCATGAACGAACATCTGGCCAAACCGATCAACGCGGATCGGCTCTATGCCTGCCTGTTGAGGTGGATCCGACCGCCGTCCGGAGCGACGCCGGATGTCCGCTGTGGCCACCCATGCCGGGGCGGAGAGCTGCCGGCCGACCTGCCCGGCCTGGATGTAACGCGCGGGATGGTGTGCCTCGGAGGGAATGCAGCGCTCTATCGCAGACTCATCGTCGAATTCGGCCAGGGCACGGGAAACAGGGCAGAGCTCATCAAGGCCGCCTTGACGAAGGGCGACGCGGAAGGGGCCATGAGACTGGCTCACGCCCTGAAGGGGGCGGCGGGCAGCATCGCGGCAAACCGGCTCCAGAAGAGTGCTGCCGCCCTGGAAGACGCCCTGAGGCGGGGCCGGACGGAGGACCGTGGCCTCCTTCTCGCCGCGTTGGATGAAGCGATTGCCGAAGTCCGGGGCTCTGCCGCTCTGCTG
>CAYOBW010000386.1:0-5956 GCA_964402115.1 uncultured Victivallales bacterium | reverse complement strand
GCGTCGCCGCGGCCCTCGCGCTGGCCGGCTGCGGGACCCGCGCCTCCGTCGCGCCCTTGCTCGCCGTGCTCGACGACGCCGACCCGCTGCTGGGGCAAGCCGCCGACCTGGCGCTGGAGAACCTGACGGGGCACGCCGAGCCGGCCGCCGCCTTCGGCCGCGCGGGCGAGCGCGCCCGCCGTGCCGCCGCCTGGCGTGCGTGGGTGGCTGGCACGCCCTGGGAGCAGATCGAGGCCGGGCTTATCGCCCGCCTCCAGGCCCCTGACCGCGATGCGGCGCGGCGCGCGGCGGTGGCGCTGGGTCACTGCGGCGGGGCGGCGGCGTGCGCGGCTTTGCGCGACTACGTCGCGCGCGAACGCGACAACAACCCCTATCCCGCCTGGCGGCGGCAGGGCCATCAAGGCGACGCGGCCCGCTTCAACGCGCTGTCGCCCGCCAACCCGCGCAGCCTGCAGGCCGCCGCGCGGGCGCTCGGCCGGGTGGGCGGCGACGCGGAGGTGCCGCTGCTGGCCGAGACGCTGGCCCGCCACGCCGAGCCCGCGAACGGCAACCTCTTCCTGGCGGAGGCCACGGTCGAGGCGCTGGCGGCCATCGGCACGCCGGCCGCCGAGACGGCGCTGACCAACGCCTTTGCGCGGTTGGGACCGTATCAGAACTACGCGGCCTGGTACGGCGATCACGGCGCGCTCATCGCCTGCCACGCGTCGCCCGTGCACGCCCTCATTGTCGAGGCGCTGGACGCGTGCGGTTCCGCGCGCGTCGGTGCGCTCGTGCCGCACCTGCTGCGCGCGGTGCCGACCGACCCCGACCGCGCCTTGCTGCCGGTCAGCGACGACGTCGAGACGCTGACCGGGCGCGTGATCCGCCGCGCCGGGGCGGAGCGCGACGTGGTCGAGACCTGCCTGGCGGAGCTCGGCGACACCCAGGCCGTGCGCGTGCCGGCGGTGGCGGCGGCCCTGCGCGTGGTGCATGGCGCCTGGGCCGGGACGCCGGACGCCGCCAACCGGGCCGCGCAGACGCTGTCGTTCGTCTGCCGCGACCAGGCCTATGCGCCGCGCCTGCTGGATGCGTTCGAGCGCTACCGCCGGCTGACCAACGCGATTCCCCGCGTCTTCGATACCGGGATTCCCGTCGTTAACCGGCTGCCGGCCCGCCATTGGGTCTGCTTCTACCTCGCCCGTGCCCTCGGCAACCTGGGCGACCCGCGCGCCGTGGAGCCGCTGCGCGCCGCTCTGGCTGATTCGGCGCCGGAAGCCGCAAGCGGACGGCCCGATCCGCTGGGCCCGGGCGTGCTGTTCCTGCACAACGATCTGACCCCCTGCTGGCGCGCCGAAGTGGCGTGGGCGCTGGGCCGGCTGGGCGACCCGCGCGCCGTGCCCGCGCTGCTGGGGATCCTGGGCAGCCTGGACAACGCGCCCGACACGCGGCACGCCGCGGCGGTCGCGCTGCGGAAACTCGCGGCGGCGGAGCACGCCCCCGCTATCCGCGCCCTCGCGATCAGCTGTCCGGAGGAGTCCGTGCGCAGGGTTCTGCGGGAGTAGCGCACCGGTGCTGGCGTGCTGCTCGATGGCGAAGCCCACGCCCTGGGGGGCGCGGCTACGTGGGCCGTTGGCCGTCTCCCGTCAACCCGTAGCCCGTAGCCGCAGGTGCCAGCCCGTGGATGCCGCGTTGCGGACAGGAGGGAGGCAGCGTGCATGCCTCCCTCATAAGCGCCCCCGCGGTGAAGCGGGGGACGGGCAGCTTGCCGACGCCATACGCCGCGGCGGCAGAACCATTGGCAGCAGAATCATTTCCTGGTGTGTCAGGCGCGACAGGGCATGTTCTGCCAGGGAATCCAAATGGAACTGAAAAGTAGCATGACAACGAGAGGAACAACCCTGAAATACAACCTCATGCTCCTTGCCGCTCTGCTGCTGGCGCCGCTGGCTGCGCTCCACGCCGCCGATTTGCCGAGTGGGGTTCAGCAGGTTGGTCCTTCCGAACTGTGCATCACGCGCGATTACATCGGCGAGCCGGGGCTGGCGCGGCCGGTGCCACAGGGGCTGGTGGACGTGAATCCGCCGTGGTTGCATGTGCAGGTGCCGCTGCCGCAGGGCAAGCAGGCTGCGCGGGGGCAGCAATGGAATCGGCGCTTCTACTTCAAGCTGTCGCAGGATCCGGAGTTGAAGCGCGAGGTCATCGAGAGCGGGCCGAAGCGGTGGTCGTTCTTCAGCCCGTATCGCACGCTGGCGAAAGGAACGTGGTATTGGTCGTATGGCGTTGCCGTGGCGGAATCGCCCGACAAACCGGCGTGGCAGACGGAGGTGTTCTCCTTCGTTGTGGACGACCGCGCGTTTGCGCCCGCCACGCCCCCCACACCGGAGCAGGCGCTCGCGGCCCTTCGCAGGCACAAGTCCGGTCCCGTGGCCATCTGCACGAGCGAGGACATCGGCAACATGCTGCCGGAGAGTACGTGGCCGGAACTGGCAGCGCGGATGCGCCAGGACGCGGAGAAGGCGTTGCGCGACGGCGAGCGCCCGGTGAGCATCGAGTTGACGGAGAAGGACATTCCGGCACGCCTCGGCAAGAACCCGAAGGAGAGTTTCTTCATGGTGAAGCTGCGCGCCCTTTTTACCGCCGAGGAACGGCGCGTGGATTCGCTGCTGCGCGGTTATCTGCTCACGGGCGACGAGCACTTCAAGAAGCTCGGTATACAGCGCGCCATCGAACTGGAGCAGGAGCGGCTGCACCGCACCTTTGACACGCCGGCCGGAGAGATTCCGCTGACCCGCCCGGCGTTCTATAACACGGTCCCGATGTTGATGCTCGACGGGTTTTGGGACGACCTGCCGGAGGCGCAACGGCAGGCGTTCGTCGCGCTCGCACTCAGCCTCATGGACAAGCGCGACAACGGCTTTCCGCACCTGCACGACCAGTTCGAACACGCGCACTTCAACCAGCACGACTGGCAGGGCGATATCAAGAACCTGCTCATCGGCTCGGCGATTCTCTCCCGCCACCGCGCGGACATGGACGACTGGTTTTCCTATGCCTACGAACTGTGGCTTTATCGCAGTCCCGCGCTCAGTCGCGCCGACGGCGGTTCGATGGACGGCAACGGTTACCTTGGCGTTCACGACGAACCGCTCACCCATCTGAACTGGATGCTCCTTCGACACACCGGCTACAATTTCTTCCGCTCGAAGCGATGGTTCACCGGCTTTCCGAACTACATGTCCTGCATGAACCCGGTGGGCAATCCCGGCGTTCCGTTCAGCGACGGCGGCGACGACAGCCCCGGTGTTCACTATCTCACCGAAATGCTCGCTTACACCTGCCCGGAGAATCCCGCCAACCTCTGGCGCCTCAAGACGCAGGGCCGGCGCAGCGTGGAGGCGTTCAGCAAGGACATGGTCAAAGGCTACAAGGCGATGGCGCTCCTCCAGACGTGGCGGCAGTTCCCTGCGCCGGACTTGGGCAAGGCGCAGCCCCCCGCGGAATCCGCCGCCGTATTCCGCGATGTCGGCATGGTCGGGATGCACAGCGATATCCTTGAGGCGACTCGGAACATCGCGGTCAGCTTCAGTTCGGCGGTGAATGGGTCCTTTCAGCATCTGCATCCGGCACAGAATGCGTTCTGCATCGGCTACGGCGGCGAACCGCTGTTCTGGCGCAGCGGCTACTATAATGGCGGGCAGATCCACGACGCGCTCAGCTACAAGGCCTCGCGCGCGCACAACACGCTGCTCGTGGATGGGCTCATGCAGGGCTTCGACCTCGGCGCGTATGGCTGGATGCCGCGCTTCGCCACCGGCCGGCGCATCAGCTACGCGCTGGGCGACGCCTCCCATGCCTACAACGGCATGTTTCCTAAATACGGCATCGACGATCCGAACAAGCCGCTGGAACCGGGGTTCACCAAACTGGGCGTGCCGATCACACGCGAGAACGGCTTCGGCAAACCGGGCGTCACGCGCTTTCGCCGGCACCTGGCCATGCTGCGCCCCAGCCATGTGGTGGTTTACGACGAACTGGAGGCCGACAGGCCGGTAACCTGGACCTTCATGCTGCACGCGCTCAAACCGCTGGAGCAACTCGGCAATAGTTGGTTCTCCACGGCCAACAGCCAAGGTGTGGGCAGTGCCCGTCTTTTCTGCTCATCGACCGTGAACGGTAACGTGACCGACCGGTTCTTCGGCGTACCCGTGGACGAAGAGAATAAACGCGGCGGCCAGAACCCACCCAACTGGCACGTCTCCATCTCGACCACTGGCAAACTTCCCGCCACCCGCTTCCTCACCGTCATCGAAGTGGTCCCCGGCGCGAGCAAGCCGGTTGAGCCGCTCGCTGAAGGCAACGGTCGCGTCCGCGTGAAGCTTGGCGACTACACGGTGACCGCTGAACTGGATCCGTCCAAGCCAAGCTACCTGGAACTGCATGACAAAACCCAGACCAGCGCGCTCGTCAGCGGACAGGCCGCACGGGAAATTGCACTCGGTTCCGAGCCCCGCAGAGCCAAGGCGGATGGCAGCACGCTGCTGTGGGAAAGGGTGCCGGGAGGTTCGGACATCTTCCGCGAGGAGACCGACCAACTACCTCCCGTGCTTATCCATGGCAACCGCTACTGAACCCATGAAGACAGCCTACCTCCTTGTCGCCCTGCTGCTGGCTAGTAGCTCGTTAGGAGTGCTGTCCGGGGGGGGAGCAGAACCGCCTGCCGTCGTGGTTGAGCGAGAGCTTCAGCGGTTTAACACAGCGTGGCCGACGAGAATCCAGACGAGTGATTCGCGCTTTGGAATCATTCGCGTGCTCTCACTGCTCAAGCTGGATTTCCCCGGGCTGGAGAACGTGAAGGCCGCCGAGCAGGCGCAGAACTACGCGGATGCGGAGCGGGAGCTCTTGACCTATTTCAAGCGAACGCGAAGCGCCAAAGCGCCTGCCAAATCGCTGGGTGCCCAAGCGCGCCTCCATGCCGATGATGCCCTGCGACACTACTTCAGGGGCAACAAGGACGTGCATCCGCCGGTGTTTCGCGGCGCCAGGATCGACTGGACAGGGCGGGCGTTCGTCGACGGGCAGGAGATCCACGACAGCGAGTGGTACTTACAGTTTCAGCGCCTCACGTGGTGGTCCGCCTTGGCCCAGGCCTACTCCGTGACCGCTGACGAGCGCTACTTTCAGGAATGGCGCTATGAGCTGGTTAGCTGGGCGGAAGAGTTCCTGCCCTTCAGCAAAGCGACGCCCGGATTTGTCTCTCGCGGCATGGAGACCGACGGCCGCTGCGGCGCCCACGTCTATGCGCTTCCCCATATGATCCTCTCCAAGGACTTCGACGAGAAGACGCTGCTCTACTTCCTGGTCAGCCTGCACGACCAGGCGGACCATATCACGCAGGTCTACGCGAGGCAGGGCAATCATCGCCTGGGTGAGCTGCGGCGGTCTTTCTGCAACGGGGTCGACTTCCCGGAGTTCAAGCGCTCGGACGGGTGGATCCATGATGCGCTGACGCTGCTGCCGAGGATGATCGATGACGATGTCTATGACGACGGCATGAACAAGGAGTTGGTGTTCAGCTACCATACCATGTACATCGGCATCTTCCTGGACGCCTACAATCTCTTTCGTCAACACGGGTACGAGAAGAGGCTTCCGCCCACCTACTATCCGAAGCTGCTGAAGATGGCGGAGATCTATGCGATGCAATCATTCCCCGACTTCACGAGTTGCCAGTTTGGCGATGCGTGGAAGGCGGGTGACACGGGAGCCCTCTTCAGGCGCCAACTGGCTTCGCTCGCCGCCGATATTCCGTATTTCGACTATATGGCGTCCAACGGCACGAAGGGGTCGCCGCCGGCCCGTCGCAGTGCGGCCTATCCCGAAAGCGGTTTCTACTTCTTCAGGTCGGCATGGAGCCCGGACGCTGTCTTCATGCCGCTCAAGTGCGGGGCGACGGCCGAGTGGCACAACCAGCCGGACA
>CAYOBW010000385.1:0-5985 GCA_964402115.1 uncultured Victivallales bacterium | reverse complement strand
GACGCGCCAGCGAAGCACGGGGCGGCGGCTTCGCCGCCGGTGCGTTTTGATGTTGCGCGTATCCGAAGTCCTGAGACTCCGGTTTCGACCGCACCTCCGAAGTCTCACGACTTCGGATACCGAGAACGCTGCGTCGCATATCACGGATCTCCTGAATGGTCAGCGGCCGGCTTGCGAATCCAATCGAGCGGCGTAGACGCTTTT
Source organism: uncultured Victivallales bacterium (assembly GCA_964402115.1). Classification (GTDB taxonomy): domain Bacteria; phylum Verrucomicrobiota; class Kiritimatiellia; order UBA8416; family CAYOBW01; genus CAYOBW01. The sequence continues at coordinate 5,781 of CAYOBW010000385.1, read as the reverse complement.
CATCGCCTCTGAGATGTCAAGGCATTGAACCTCCCGCGGGAGCCGGCGGCAGCGGTGTCCGAATCTCGGCAAACGGGACGACGATGAACCCAATCTCGTCGTAGCGTTCACTCTTCTTGCTCGCGTCATCCAGATCGCCACGCTCGTGCAAGATGCCGACGCTGCCATCGGGGATCACCGCGATGTCGGAATAGCCGGTGAAGTTGGGGGCGGGCTTCTTGGCGTAGCGGAAACTCCTGGCCCACGTACGACCATCGTCTTCGCTGAGTTTCAACGTGCCGTCCGCACGGACCTCGGCGTTGGCCGGATTGGAAAAGAGGATGTTGCCTTTGCCGGACGCCGGGTTCAGCGAGTGGAATAGCAGGCTCGCTTGACAGCCGCGCGGCTCGACCAGCGCCGTCTCCAGCCAGATCTCCGTGAACGTCGCGCCGCCGTCCCTGCTCACGGAGACGACCCGGTAGTGCTCGTCGTCGTTCTGATTGCGGCTGTTGAGCATCAGGTCGCCGTTGCTCAACTCGACCACCGTGCACTCGGTGGTCCGAGGCCGCGGCATGCTGCCTCCGATGTGCCACGTCTCGCCGTTGTCGTCGGAGTAAATGACATGCGAGACCATGTGCGTCCGCTTGGTGTTATGGCGGGCAGGAACGATGAGGCGGCCCTGGTGCGGCTCGCTGCGCTTCACGATGGCGTGGCACGGGCCGGTGCCGTACCACTTCCAGTCCGGCTGGTAGACCGTGCGCGTGATGTTGCGCGGCTGCGACCACGTCACACCGTCGTCATCCGAGTGCATCGCATACACTTCGCGCGTCGTGCGGTCGTTCTTCGAGGGAATCCACTTGTTCCAGAGCCAGACGAGCAGAATCCGCCCCGACGTCAACACGACGGGACACTGACACTTGCAGGGGTTGCGACCGTCGTTCGCGAGCACCTGCAACGGCCCCCAAGTGCGTCCGCCATCCGTGGAGCGCTTGAGCACGACATCCATGTCGTCTTCGTCCTTGTGGCTGTTGACCCGTCCTTCACAAAACGCCAGCACCGTGCCCTTCGCGCTGACCGCCAGCGTTGGGCAGCGATAGCAGGTGTAGCCCTCTTTGCCGGCCACGAAAGGAGCTGAATCAATCCGCCCCCCGGTGACCTCAACGGCGTGCGGTGTGGCCAGCGGCACCAACAACAGGACGGTGAGAAAGGTGAGGGTCTGTTTCATGGCAGTGTTTTTTTGGTGGCAGTGGTTGTTGAATGGGACGCTCACTTCTTCGGCGCGGGCGGGAGCTGTTTGAGCCACGCGAGGTTGAAGGTGTAGTGGCGGCTGCTGGTGAGAAGCTGGATGCGGCCGTCGCGGGTTTGGACGATGGCCAAGTAGCCGTTGGTGTCGGCCTTCGCGGAGTTGCTCGGGGTGATGAGGCGGCGGTCGGGCCAGGTCTTGCCTTCGTCGTAGCTCACGGCGGCAAAGAGACCCACACCGGTGAAGTCGCCGCTCGTGCTCTTGAAGGTCAGGCCTTTGCCTGGCTGTTCTTTCTTCAGATCGCGTGCTTGGTCCGTGAACGAGCAGAGCACGAGCGGGCCTTCGCGCAGCCGCAGCAGCGCGGGCCGTTGCGTGTTGCTGACGACGGGGAACTCGCTGGCTGCGTAATGCCACGTCTCGCCGAGGTCGCTGGAGTAGCTGACGGGCATCTTGAAGCCGAATCGCTCCTGGTCGGCCACGTCGTCGAAGCGGCCCAGCGCCATGAGGCGGCCATCGGCGAGTTGCACGAGCGGCGCGTGAATGCCGGCGATGCAGGGTCCGCTGCCGCCGGGGCGCAGTTCCGTCTTACCACGCCGCTGGCCGGTTGGCGTCCATGTCTGCCCCTGGTCGCGGCTGATGACCAGCGAGGCGCCGTCGAGCGAAATCGCGAGCACGCCCTCGCGGGTGCGGAGGATGTTGTTTCCAAACTCGCCGCTCACGGGAAGTGCCCGCGCCTTCGACCACGTGGCCCCGTTGTCCGTGGAGGTGCGGACGATGTTCTGCGCATCATGCTCGAAGACCAGATGGAAGAGCGTCTTCCCGCCGTCCCACCAGACCTTCGGCGCGTGGTCGTTGATGTCTGGCGCGTCCCAGAAGGGCGACGGCGCCTCCCAGTCCTTCGCGCCGAAGCGAAGTCGGCTCGCGGCGTTGCACAGCTCCGGTCCCGGCTCGCTCACACACGAATACCAGACGGCGAGCAGATCGCCGTTCGGGCACTCGGTGAGGCCGGGGCTGTGGTTGTGCCGCGCGAACAGCGGCCCGACCTCTCCGGGCGGAATCTGGCGGTAGTACCGCGGGCCTTCCAGGAACGGCACCGCCGCGTCCTGCGGTTCGAACGTGGCCGCTTGCTGGCTCACGTTTTGCGCATTTAGCGGCGGCTCCGGCCGCGGCGCCAGTTTTCCTTTCGGCAAGTCGCCGAGCACCACGCGGAAGCCGACCCAGGGAAGCGGGCCGTCTGGAATCCAGCCGCTGCGATTCGCCGAGCGCAGCATCCGCGTGAGCTGGGAGTGGGTGCCGCCGCGAAAGCCGCGGAAGTCGCCGTCGCTGCGGCCCAGCGGATCGGTTTGGTCACCGCTTTCATACGGCCCATACCAGTCGAGACACCACTCGGCGAGGTTCCCATGCATGTCGTATAGGCCCCAGGCATTGGGAGCCGTCTGCGCCACGCAGAGCGAGGCCGCGCCGTCCTGCCACGCATACTCGGGTGGCATCTGGTCATCGGGAAAGTACAGCTCACGCCAGCCTTGCCGGCCGAACCACTTCTGATGTCCGGCGGGCAGCGTGGCGCCGGTGTGGAAGAGTGTCGTCGTGCCCGCGCGGCAGGCATACTCCCACTCCGCCTCGGTCGGCAGGCGGTAGGTCTGGCCTTCCTTCTTCGAGAGCCACTCGCAGAACGCCACGGCCTTTGCCCAGGTGATGGCGTGCACCGCGTCATCCTCAGCGCCTTTGCCAATGCGGAAGTCGGGGTCAAACCTGCGGAACTGTCCCAGCGTGACCTCCGTGCTGGCCATGTAGAACGGCTGCGTGATGGTCACGCGATGCGCCGGCTTTTCGTCCCAATCCGCCGACCGAAACTCCGCGTGATGCGTCGCCATGTTGCCATTGCCCGCGACGGGCGGCCCATCCTGCCCCATGGTGAAGGTCCCCGGCTCGATGCGCACGAGCTTCATGCCGATCGAGTTGGTGATAGGTTCGGCGGAGAGGGCGGCCAGCGGTGCCAGCAGCAGGGCGGCGAGGATGACGATGTGTCTCATGGTTGTCTCAGGGTATGGCTACGTCGAGGAAGACGATCTTGGACGGGCTGCCATCCTGCAACGTCAGTTCAATCTGATTCGCGCCGTCCTTCGGCATTGCGGGCGGCACGAGCCATGCGCGGTGATGTTCGGGACCGCCCAGCAGCGCGGGATAGGGGTTCGCGTACGGCTCGGAACGGTCCGGCGTCTCGGCGAGTTCCTGGCCGTTGAAACGGCAACTCCAGCGGCTGTCTCCCAAGTCCTCGGGCGACTGGATGCGTAGGCGGCCTGGCATCGTCCAACCGCCGGTCGGCGGGGCCATGTCGAGTGCGAAACGGTGCGTCGGTCCGGATTTGAATCGCTTCGGTAGCGCCCGGTTCGGCACGGGTGGCAGGTCCCATGTCTCAGCCAGGAAGTAATGCTGCGGCTGCCGCGCCAGCCATGTGCGGTCGCCCAGATGCTTGAACACTTCGAACGGCGGCTCGCAGAACGGTCCGCGCGCGCCCGTCCCGTGTTCGCGGTAATAGACGAAGTTGAACGCGCTCACGCCGTCCAGCCCGCGCGCGTAGGCCACGTGCGCCGTCGTGTAGAACTGCGCCGGGGTCGTGCGGCGGTAAGAGAAGTTGTCGTAGCCGCCGCTTACGCCGACCAGCGGGCCAACGCGCGTGGTGTGGCACATCTCCACGTAAACTGCCGCGTCAGGCACTTGTCGGCGGATCGCCGCGAGGTCGCCGTCCTGCGCGGTGAAGTAGAAGTAGGACAGGTTCACCATGTCCACGCCCGCGCGAACCCACGTGGCCAGATCGATGCCCGTCGCGTCGTACGCCGCCAGAAACGCGGGAACGCGCACGCACAGCCAACGCCGCTGGCCCGCCGGCGCCGTGCTGTCGAGAATGCGGCGCACCTGCCCGATGAACTCGCGCATGATGGCGACGCGCTGCTCGCGCGTCGTCGCCTTCTCGTCGAAGAACTTCGGGAACCGCATGAAGTCGAGTTCGAAACCGGCCAGCGGATACTGCCGGCAGATTTCCTCGATCAGCCGCAGCTTGTACTGGCGGACTTGCGGGATGTTCCAGTTCAGATGCCGGTCGCTCCACTTGCTGACATCGCTCCCGAGCCGCCATTCAGGATGCTCGACGTGCAACGGTGCGAGCGTGGCCCAGGCCGTCTCGTTCCTTGGTCCTTGGGGGCCGAGCAACATCTCGTGACCGTGGCAATCGTTCATCCGCAACGAGACAAACGGCGCGAGCTTCTTCTCGCGGCAGCGCTTCGCGAACGCCGCGACCATGTCGCCGCCCGTCGCCATGTATTCGGCCCAGCCGCCCTTCGGCATGGGCGACCCGAACCGTTCCTGCATGAACTTCGCCTGCTCGCTGAACGGATACACCTGGCTTTTCCACCACGGCACGTAACCAAACCCCGGTTGGAGCATGTGCACCTCGATGCCCGTTCCCGCCGTCTCGTCCACTGCGCCCTCGAGCATCTGCGGGCCAAACGGCGGGGTCAGACCGTCGGTGGTCGGCGGCGCTTCCAGTTCGAGCGGCTTGCCTTGGTGATAGGGACTGACGCAGACCAGCGTGTGCGTCGTGTCGTCACTGTAGAGCACGCGGAACGGCGCTTTCGCACCTGCGGGTTTCGTTTCCGCAGCCAACGCGGCCAGCGGGGCGAACAACAGGGCGATGAGGACGGCCAGGATGTGTTTCATGGTGTTGCTTTGGTTGCGAACTGGCTTTCGCGCGCACTGGTGTTTTGCTTCGCGTCTCGAAGCGGGTCGCCCGAGAAATCCCGGTCGCCGTGGTTGAGAATGGGCACGCGAGCGTTGAGGCATGGAAAGGTGGTCTTGAGTTGACATGGGATGCTACTGAAATGTTATCTCTGACGAAAACGGCCTGACAAAGAGGTTTGGATGATCCTCTTCCGAGAGGTAGCGATCGCCCCAGAAAAACTTCCTAAATACCACGCCCTTCACTGTATGATCCGCGTTTGTGCCCTGAATAAACGACGGCGCCTCGCCGCTGCCGTCATAACTGACGCGGTCAAAGAGCACGCCACTCACACGCCCTGGTGAATACCGATGGACACCGATTCTGAATTCTTTGGCCTTGATCATCAGGAGCGCGGTGGTGGAGGGGAAGCGGAACGACTCGATGCGGACGTCCCGGAAAACAACTCCCGAGATGGTGTTGCCAGCGGTCGCAGCGATATGAATCGCCGCGGCATTCTCCCTGTTCCATACTCCTTGGCTGGTGAGTACGTCGCAGCTTTCCATGGTCACATTGCGTATGTCGCCTTTGCTATCGGCTATTCCAATCAGCACGATGCTCCCGCCGTCATTCCAGAACACACAGTTTCGGACAGTGAGGTTTTCGGAAGCGCCGTAGTGGTACACGAGAAAGAGATCGTCGGGGGCGCGCAGGAAACAACCTTCCACCAGGCCGTTCTTCACCGCGCTCAGGTGAACACCGTCGGCATTGACGATGTTGCCGATGAAGTGGAGTAATCCCAGACGTCCTCACGCCGCACCCCGGCGCGTTCCAGAGCGGCGAG
>CAYOBW010000384.1:0-6017 GCA_964402115.1 uncultured Victivallales bacterium | reverse complement strand
AGTTACACCCGTGCGTCTTGCTGCGCAAGTCGGCCGTTGCCTCCCCGGTGTGCCTTCTCAGTGACGCAGGGGGCTCACCTTGCACCTGACGGCCGGGGACGGCCGTCCCCATTGCGCGGGCAGGCGCCGAGGCGTGGAGACGGCGGTCCCCGCCGTTAGCGCGCTCCCCCTTGCGTCACGGATTCGGAGGCGTCACTGATCCGCGCGAAAGATGGCGACGCGGAAATATTTTTTGTGCAGACTGCCCCCAGTGCTTTGATGACAGGAGGTTGACGATGCAACGTGAAGTGTTGTGGCTGGCGGTTTCGATACTGACGGTGGGCCTGACGGCGGGAGTGGTGGAGGGGAACGCGACCGGGCCGGCAGACGCCGTGGCCGTGACCCGGCTGGCGCAGGCGCCGGCCAACCTGGCGGTGTTGCGGGCTCAACTCACGGGGCTGGAGCGGGACTGGGCCACGCTCTTCGCTGCGCTCGCGAACAAGCGCTACACCCAGATCACGGCGGGAGAAACCGACCGGCTGGAGAGCCTGCTCCTGCGTTTCCTGCTGTGCCGGGAGGCGCTCTGGGACATGGTCACCTACTTCAACGCCTATGAGGAGCTCTTTCCCGACGAGGCCGGGCAGACGCGGGCGTTCGCGACCAGTTTCCACGCCGCGGCGCTGCTGGCGCGGCACACCTCGTGGCTGGTGCTGAACGGCATGGCGGTCCCGTCCGCCGGACGCAAGCTCAATGAAATGCACTACCGCCAGGATGTGCCGGCCGGGACGTTCGACATGCTGTTCTACTCGCTGACGGCCCCGAAGCAGCTCGAGGACCTGCGCAACGCCCAGCGGTCGTTCGCGGCCGAGGCGACGCGGCCGGACAGTGCGCTCGACCGCCTCATGCAGGCGGACCCCGCCTTCGCGGCCGAGTTGGCGCAGACCGCCTGGCTGTGGCTGCAGGCGGACCAGATGACCGGCGAGATTCTCAAGCAAAAGGCGATCGTGCTCCCGGCGGCCGTCAACCTGCTGCGCCAGAACGAGCTGGCCGCGCAGACGCGCAAGGCGACCCGCGTGATTGCCGACAACCTCTACACGGCGCAGGGGTTGCTCTATAACACGGTCAGCGATTTCAAGCGCCCGCAGACCCAGCACACGGTCTTCACGAAGGTGCAGGCGGGTGCCATTCAGAGGTCCCTGCAGCCGGGCGACCTGATCCTGACCTTCAGCGCCGGCTACATGAGCAATGTCTTCCTGCCCGGCAAGTTCAAACACGGCATCACCTACGTCGGCTCGCCCGCGCAGCGCGCCGCCCTCGGGCTGACCGCCGCCGCCTGCGTGGAGAGCGTGCCGGCGAGCAAGCGCGTGCGGCTGGCCGCGGACCTGGCCGTCGAGCGACTTCCCTCCGGCTTGGAGGCTGACGTGATCGAGGCGGTCGCGGAAGGCGTGATCTTCAATTCGCTGGACGCGCTCATGCACAACCACATCAACCGCCTGGCCGTGCTCCGGCCACGGCTGACGGACGCTGTTCGCCGTGAGGCGCTGCTGAGCACGTTCCTGTTGGTTGGGTGCCCGTACGACTTCAACTTCGATTTCGTGGATGCCACGTACCAGTGTTGTACGGAGGTCATCTACCGCGCGCTGGAGCGGCCGGGCGGTATCTCTTTCAAGCTGGTGCCGCGCGCGGGCGTGCAGACATTGGCAGCCGACGACATCGTCGGACTCCATTTGCGCGTGCAACCGTCCCCGTTCGAATTTGTGCTCCTCGCCGAAGCCGATCCCAACGCGACGGGCGGCGCCGCCCGGGTGTTGAGCGGCAAGGCGGGTGAGGAGCGCCTGGCGGCGCTCATGGCGGAGACGTCGCGGGCCCTGCCTGCGATCACCCTGCCGACGTTCAAACCCGCCTTCCCGAACGTGCTGCCCGGGAAGGGGAAATAGCGCATGTCGTGGGGTTGCTGCTGTTCGGTTGGTCCCACATAACGTCAGGGAGATTGGGCATGAACGTCCTGTTGCTGCATGCGTCGGCGGGGGCCGGGCACCGGCGCGCGGCGGAGGCGCTGGCGGCCGCGTTCCAGGAAACCGATCCGGCGGATACGGTGATCATTCGCGACATCCTGGATTTCTCGCCCGCGCTGTTCCGCAAGACGTACGCCGAGGGCTACCTGCGGCTGGTGCGTCGCACGCCGGAGCTCTGGAGCTACTTCTACGCGCTGAGCGACCGCAAGGCGCAGGTGCCCTGGCGGCGCAAGGTGCGCTCGACGTTCAACAAGATCAACACGGGGCTCTTCCTGCGCTACTGCGATGAGGTGCGGCCCGATCTCGTGGTGTGCACGCACTTCCTGCCGCTCGAGCTGCTCGCCTCGCGCCGCCGGCGGTGGCGGCTGCCGCCGTTTGCCGGCGTGGTGACGGACTACGCCGTCCATGCGCTCTGGGTGTGCCCGAACGTGCCCGCCTACTACGTGGCGACCGAGGAGGGCCGGCGCCACATGGTGCGCCTGGGCTGCGACGCGGAACGGCTGCACGTGACCGGCATTCCCGTGGCGCCGGTCTTCCAGCGCAGCGAGTCGGCGCCGATCGTGCGGGCGCGGCTGGGCGTGGACCCCGCGCTGCCCACCGTCCTGGTGCTCAGCGGCGGCTGTGGCGTAGGGCCGACCGCGGAGCTGATCGCCGCCTTCCAGGAAGCTCGTACGCCGTGCCAGTTGCTCGTCGTGGCCGGCGCCAACGCAACGCTGAAGAAGCGGGCCGAGGCTGCTGCCGCATCGACTCCCGTACCGGTGCGCGTGTACGGCTATGTGAACAACATGCACGAGCTGATGGACGCGGCTGACCTGGTCGTGAGCAAGCCGGGCGGCCTGACGACGGCCGAGTTGCTGGCCAAGGGCAAGCCGCTGCTGATCGTGGACCCGATCCCCGGGCAGGAGCAGCGTAACGCCGAGTATCTCATGGAAGCTGGCGCTGGCGTGCGGCTGTACGACCCCGCTGACGCCGCCTATCGCGTCGGCGAAATCCTCGGCACGCCGGGCCGCCTGGCGGAGATGGGCGCACGCGCCCGTGCCATCGGCCGCCCCCGCGCCGCCCACGACATCGTGGCCGACCTGCGCCGCCTGGCCGTGTCGAAGTGATCGTTGCGCGCTGAACCGGCCTACTCGTCCACGAGGTAGGAGGCGATGGTGTCGGCGGTTTCCTTGCCGGCCTTGAGGTAGCATTCCCGGGCCGCGGCCCGTTCGCCGGCGCAGTCGAAGTAGAACGCGGCCACGCCAAAGAGCGCCGTGTTTTCGGGTTCGAACCGGGCCAGCGCAAGCGCGAGCCTGGCGCGATCGGATAGCGCCAGGCTGCCATACGCCCGCGAGGCGCGCTTGCCGTCGGCTCCCTCCGCCTCGAACGTCAGGTCTCCCGCGGCGGCAGCCGCGACAAGACGCACCGGGACCTTCGTGAACGACACGCGGAGCGTGCCCTTCAGCACATCGTTCGTCCGGGCGGCGAGGCCGCTCAGCTTGGCGATCATCTTCTTGTCGATGCCTTCCAGCGTCCCCGGCTTCGGGGTGCGCCGGGCCGTGGTCGCCCGCGGCGCCGTCTCCGTCAGGCGGGCCAGGAGCTTCGCTTCCGCAACCGCCGGCGCGTCGATCCGGTAGAGGCGGATGGCGCTTCCCGCGGACGTGGCCCAGACCACTGCGCCGTCGTCGAGGTTGACAAGGTCGTTGCAGGGCGACACGTGGACGTCGTCCAGCGGCGCCGGCCCCATCACGGTGGCAAGGGAAGGGGTCACGACCATGAGCTGGGCCACGGAATCGCGCGCCCCGGCAGCGACTTCTTCCCACAGGACGAGGATGTCGTCGCCATAGCGGGCGAGGCGCGGGAAGGCGGCATAGCGGTCAGGGCCGTAGGCGGTCAGCCAGGTCTCGCGCTGGCACTTGCCGTTGTCGTCGAGGATCTTGAGGCCGACATCGTGGCTGGGCCGGTCGTTCGAGGTGGCGAACAGCACGGCAAAGCTCTTCTTGTCGGGCAACAGCACCAGACCGCCGGTCTGACAGTGCGTCGTGTTGTCGCCCGTGTTGCCCGGGATCGTGTGATACGTCTGGCTCAGCAGCAGCGACTTACCCCCGCCGTCGGCCCATTTGCTGAAGCCGAGCGCGCGTGGATAGGCGTCCCCCTGCGCCAGGGCGTAGAAGGCGCCGTTGGCCACGATGAGGCGCTGGTCGAAGTTGTGGCTGAAGTACCACCCGTCGCCCAGCGGCTTGTCGCCCGACTGCATGACCTGGCTGCCGTCGGGCTTGAGGAAGCCCATGTAGCCCCCCTGGTGCCGCACGCCGTCCGGCCACTTCATCGAGTGGCTGCAGTAGAACCCGATCCGGTCGGTGACCGGGTTGTAGGCGACGCGCCCGGATCCGGCCCCGCCGGGGCCGCCCTTGGACCACAGCTCCTGCGAGCTCTTGTCGCCGAAGATCCGCGTATCGAAGAGCCGCTTGCCGTTCTTGTCGAAGCGGGCGATCCAGAGCTCGAAGGCCTTGTCTCCGGAAGCGTTGTCCTTGGAGTAGGCCACGACGTAACAGCCGGCGCCGGGGAGCTTGGCGGCGCCGAGCAGGCCGCCGGCCTCCTGGATGAAGGCGGGGGAGCACTCGCCCGCCTTCCTGCCGTTGGCGTCGCACTGCAGGATGCGGATCGTGCGGGCGGCCCGGTCGTACCAGGCCACGTCGCAGGCTCCCCTGGCCCCGGCCATGACCGAGACGAGGGGCGCGTGACCATAGGCGGAGAGCTGCGTGCGCGAAGGCTCGCCGGCGGGGGAGCCCTCGACCGGGATGTCGGCATGGACGACCGGCAGGGAGTAAGCCACGATGTGGCACAGGTGGCGCCGCCAGTCGGGTTCCATGGCGGTAGCGGTGCCGGCGTCGATCCATACAGCGGTAGCCTGCGTGTTGGTCGCGGGGCTGCGCGCGAGGACGGCGACCACGCCGCGCGGTACGGACTGCCGGCGCGGCGAGCTGACCGTGAAGTCGATGAAGGACGCCGCCAGGGCCCGGTGCAGCTGCTCGTCCTCCCGGGTGAACGCTTCCTCGGACTGGTGCAGCAACGCGAACAGGTCCGGGCGAAACGGCGCCTCGCCCGCGAGGGCGCCCTGCAGCGCCTCCAGCAGCGGGCGCTGGCCGTGGAGGGCCATGCGCGACTCGCCTCCGGCTCTCTGGTCGCGCAGGTCCACGTTCTGGAAGTACAAGGCGCAGCCCTCGCGGAAGAAGGGGGGCAGGGGACGGCCGCCCGTGCAAAGCAGGAGGAGCGCCCGCGCCGCCTGGTACTGCAGAGCGCCTGCGGTCGTCCGGTCGGACAGGTGCGGCGACGCTTCGCCCGGGGGCGGTGGAGCAACCAAGACGTGGACCTCGGCCAGGAGTGCGCCGCCGCCCTGGACGCTGACCTTGCAGGCGCTTGTTTCGGCGTCGTTGGCGCCCGAGGCCGCCGCGAACGAGGCCTTCGCGTCATGCAGGACCAGGCGGAAACGCGCGGTCTGCCAGTTGGGCGTGAGACCGAAGGTTCGGGAGAAGGCTTTCAGGAGGAGATCGACGTAGGAGCCGGCTTCGGCGGCCAGTTCGGCCGAGGCGCTGCTCTTGACCTGCCACTCCTCCCTGCCATACGTCCAGTAGCCGTCCTCTCCCTGTTTGAGCGTACGGGCGATGGACTGAATGTGACGCTGCTCCGTCTCGCTCCACGGCCCGGCGGCGCCCGCCGGCGCAGCCAGCGTCCGACCGTCCTGAGGCACGGCGAAGACGAGCAGTCCCCACAGCAAAGCGGCCATGCGCCGCCTCCCGGCTGGCCCGGGCACGCGTCCGCTGCGAGAACTCTGAGGGAGCGCTTGCACATCGGAAAGCATGCCGAAACGGCGCCGGTCGGGCAAGAACGACATTGCCGCCTGAAACTGCGGGAGTCTGCAGTGTGCTTGTCCCCGGGGGCTGCCCGCCTTGCCCGCGTCACCCCTCCCTCAGCCGGCTTCTCCGTCTGTCAGCCGGTTTCTCGCGCTGTCCGCCGCCTCCCGCCTCTGTCATCCTGAGCGCA
>CAYOBW010000383.1:0-6075 GCA_964402115.1 uncultured Victivallales bacterium | reverse complement strand
CAACGCCTTGCCGGGGCGTGACATCCGTGGGTCAACCCGTGAGACACGTACGACTGGACGGCCGTGGTTGCCGGCCCCTCACCCCAACCCTCTCCCCGCCGGGGAGAGGGCGGCGCTCACGCCGACCGCGCACCCTGCCGACTCCGCCGCGTTGGCAATGGCTGGCAGCCGGCGGGGGGGGCTTCCGCTCGGCGGCTCAAGCCGTCACCACACGGTCGTCGGGCATCGCCCATAAGGATACTATGGCGAATGACATGGGAGAAATGGAAGCGGGCTACTTCCGTTTCTAGGTTCAACGCGAAACGCTCAAGGCGCGGGGCAGTAACGGCGGGGACCGCCGTCTCCAGGCCTGTGGTCGCCCGTGCCGCCGGATCGCGCCACAATCCCGCGGGGGCCGCCGAGGCCGTCGCCTCTCCAGGCGAGAAGGCAAGCGGCGCGATCGAGTCCACACTCGTCGAGTCCAGCCTCGACGAGTGTGGACTTGACATGGCGGCAACCCGCGGGCATCAAGCGCGGGGTGAGGGCCAATCCCGGCATGCATGCCTTTGTCGGACGACAGCGCGAAGTACTGCGGGATCCTCTTCGCGCTGGCAGCGGGCGCTCCCAATGCTCCCCAGATTGCCGCGATGACAGGGGTATCCGAGCGCAACCTGCACTACTACCTCCAGAACCTGATCGAACTGGGCTACGTGGCCCGCAGGCATCCGCTCACGGAGCTGGCGCCCTCTCCCCGGCACGTTCACTTCAGGATCGAGGACCCGCTGCTCCGCTTCTGGTTTCGTTTCGTCTATCCGCACCTGGCAGCGCTCAGCCAGAACGGCCCGGAACGGATGTTCGCCGACCAGGTCGCCCCCCAGCTCGACGCCGACTTCGGCGAATGTTTCGAGCGGCTCTGCCGCGAGGCCTTGCCCGCTCTCTACCGTCAGGAGGAGGTGCCGGGATCCTTTACGGTGGGCGCGTATTGGGACGCCGGCACGCAGATCGATGTCGTCGGCCTGCGCTCCGACAACCGGGTGGACCTCGGCGAGTGCAAGCGGGGGCCCATCCGCTCCGCTCCCTCCATCGAAACGGAACTCTCCGACCGCATGCGCCGCTACCCCAATCCTTCCAACGCAACCCTGCAGGGCCGCGTATTTTGCCGCCGCCCGCCCCCGAAGTCCGCGGCCCCGCGCACGCACCGCTGGCACACCCTCGAAGAGCTGTACGCGCTGCCGCCCCCGGGTGGCGCTGTCTGAGCGCTCAGGCCTGCAGGCGCCGCACGAGCGGCCAGAGCGTGAGGCGGCCCAGGCAGGACAGCAGGAAGAGCACGTGGAAATTCACCAGGTCCTGCCCCGCAACCCGATAACTGAAGGTGCACAGGAGCTGGGCGAGCCAGCCGCCGAGCAGCGCCCCGGCGCAGGCGACCAGGCCCGTCACGATCCGGTACGAGGAGAGGTAGGCGGAGCGGTTCTCCCGCGGGGCGGTGAGCATGACCAGGTTGAAGGTGGTCAGCGTAATCCCCGGCCAGAAGATGCCGTTGAGCACGGCCTCGACCCAGATCGGCAGCAGGAAATCGGGCCGCGCCAGCAGCCACAGCAGGGGCAGACCCGTCGCGCCGACGATGTTCAGCAGGAGCACCGGACGATTGCCGACGCGGTCGATGAGTCCGCCCCAGAGCGGCAGAGCGGCCAGGTTCACCAGGCCCGCAACGGCGGCGTAGGCCCCGATGGCGGCGAAGGACATGTGCAGGTTCTTGATCATCTGCGGCTGAAAGAAGGGGGCGGCCACCCCCGTGGCCAGCGCCCACAGGCCACAGACCAGCAGCAGGCGGCGGAATGGGCCGTGGTGCAGCGGCAGGCGCAGCGCCTGCCAGAAGGGCAAGGGGCGTTCCCCGTGCATGGGCGGCTCCCAGACGCGCGCGAGCAGCACGGTTGAAAGCGTCGCGCAAACGACCGCGAAGATGAAAAAGGGGAAGAAGGCGTACGTCGCCCCCATGACCGGCTTCAGGCGGTCGAAGACCCACCCCGCGCCCCAGGCGCTGAGCATGCCGATGGCGCCCAGGATCGAGTTGCGCCAGCTGAAGAACCGGCCGCGCAGGGAGGCAGGGACCAGGTCGGTCATCCACGACATCCAGCCCGTGTCCGCGCAGTTTCCGGCGAGCGCGGAGAGCAGGACGACACCCAGCAGCAGGGGCAGTCGCCAGGGCGCGGGCAGGAACGGCAGCAGGCACAGCACCAGCCAGATCGAACGGCTGAGCGTCAGCGCTTCCAGGATCATCGGCTTGCGCGTGCCCCGGCGCGCGAGCTGCCGGGCGCCGGCGATGCTGCCCAGGGTGGCCAGGGCGCCCAGGCCCGTCAGCAGGCCGAGGTGGAAATCGTTCGCCCCCAGCAGCAGCGCGTAGCCGGTCAGGAGCGCACCGCTCACAATGGCACTGTAAACGGAGTAGAACGCGCCCTCGATGACCGAGAGGCGCAGACTGCGACCGGGTTCGTTGACGGGCGCGGCGGGCTGCGTCTCGGCTGTTCCTGGGGGCATGCGATCAAGGATGACGCCACCGGGTGAAATTGACAAGTCAACTCACGGTCCCCGTAACGCCTCAGTGACGCAGTGGAGGAGGGCGCTAACGGCGGGGACCGCCGTCTCCACGCCTCGTCGCCTGCCCACGCCATGGAGACGGCCGTCCCGGCCGTTAGGTGCCATGTAAGCCCCCTGCTGTCACTGAGGCGTTACCCGTCCCCCGCCTCACGCGGCGGGGGCTCTACGAGGAGGAAGACCGTTGGCTTCTGTTGGAGGAGTTCCCGGTGCCAGTGAATACCCAATCTGCGCTCATCTGCGTCATCTGCGGTTTCCGGTTCAAGCTTGATCCCCCAGCCGCAAGTCGCGATGTTGCACGCATCCCGCGCGTTTCGTACCATGCGCGCAGAGGGCGTTCGCGGACATAGGGCATGCCGATGAGGACGATATGAACGAGCAAACAGGATCTGTTGTCTGCCACACGGGGCGAGCGTTACGCGACGAGCCGCGCGGGCTGCGTGCGCGACGGGTGCGCGAAGCGCTCGCCGCGTCGCCTGCGCGGGTTTTCGGTGTCCTCCTCACTGCTGTCCTGCTGTGCGGTGGCCTCGCGCAGGCGATGGACTACACCGCTGTCTTCACCGCGCCGCCGCGGCACGTGCCCACGCGCGGGATGCCCGACGGGCCGCTGCTGGGCAATGGCGACGTCGGCGTCGTGCTGGCCGGGCCCCCCGAAGCCCAGGTGTTCTACATCGGCAAGAACGACTTCTGGACCCGGCATCACGCCGACGCGAAAGTCATCGCCGTCGGCGCCGTGACGCTGGCCATCCCCGCCCTGCAGGGCGCAACCTACCGGCAGGAGCAGGACCTCGCGCGCGCCGAGGTGCGCGGCACGTTCACGAGGGAGGGCCTGACCGTCCGCACCCGCTCCTGGGTGGACGCGAACGAGAATCTGCTGCTCACGCAGGTTCAGTGCGAAGGGGCGTCCGCGGCCCTTTCCGTGCTGCATGCGGCGGGCGCGGCCGCCGGCGTGCCCGCGCGCGTGGCGGACAACGGGCGGCCGGCAACCGTCGGGCGGGAGCTGCACGGCGGGGGGCGCTGGTGCTTTCACGGCGAACTTGCCGACGTGGTCGTCACTAACGTCGTGCTCTCCGGCCAGGCGGCCGGTCAGCCGCGGCAGCCGGAGCCCTTCGACGGGCGGACGACCTCGCGCGAGCTGCCGGTGCCCCGGATGGGGCAGACGGTGAGCGTCGCCGCGTGGATCAGGATCGCGACCGCGCACCCCGAAGCGAATTACATCGTCAGCAAGGGCGCCTGGAACCAGGCTTACAGCCTCGGCCTGTCGGCGGGCCGGCTGCGCTGGGCCATCGGCGACACCTTCATCCAGACGGCGGAACCGCTGGAGAAGGAGAAGTGGCTGTACGTGGCCGGGACGTTCGACGGACGCCGCATGTGCCTGTACGTGGATGGGGCGCTGCAAGCCAGCCGCGGGGGCGAGGTCGGGACGGCGACGGGCGGGTTCACGCGCAAGGCCGACGAGCTGCCCGGCCGGGGCCGCGAGGTGGCGGTGGCGACGCGCGTCATCGGCGCGGAGGGGATGGAGGTGACCCTGCAGCCCGGCGAGACGGTCACCGTGGCGACGGCGATCCTGAGCGACCTGGATGCCGCTGATTGCGCGGTCGCCGCCCGGCGGCGCGTCGCCGCGCTCGCGCCGCCGGAGATCGCGCCGGCAGGGACGCGGCACCGGGATTGGTGGGCGGCGTTCTGGGCCCGGTCGTTCATCGAGATCCCGGACAAGGAGATCGAGAAGCGCTGGTACGCGGCGCTGTACGCCATGGGGTCGTGCAGCCGGCCCGGCAAGGTGGCTCCGGGGCTGTGGGGCAACTGGCTGACGACGGACAGTCCCAACTGGCACGGCGATTTCCACCTGAACTACAACTTCCAGGCGCCGTTCTACATGGTGTACGCCTCGAACCATGCCGACCTGTCGCTGCCGCTGTACGAGGCGATCGCGCAGTCGCTGGAGAACGGGCGCGCCATGGCGCGGCGGCACGGCTGGCAGGGCGTGCATTTCCCGGTGTGCATCGGGCCGTGGGGGCTGTTTCCGGAGAACCCGGACTGCGACTGGGGGCAGCGCTCGGACGCCGCGTACGTGGCGCTGAACTACATCTGGTACTGGCAATACACGCGGGACCGCGCGTGGCTCGCGGCGAGCGGCTACCCGTACCTGCGTGAAGTCGCCGCATTCTGGGAGGACTACCTGAAGCTCGAGAATGGCCGCTACGTCATCCACAACGACTCGATCCACGAGGGGTCCGGGGCGGACATGAATCCGCTCCTCTCGCTCGGCCTGGTGCGCACGCTGTTCAGGAACATGCTCGCGATGGCCGGCGAGCTGGGCGTGGATGCCGACAAGCGCGCCAGGTGGCAGGACATCCTGGACAAGCTCAGCGACTTCCCGCTGCAGGAGCGCGATGGCAAAACCGTGTTCCGCTATGCCGAGAAGGGGATGGCCTGGTGCAACGGCAACACGCTCGGCATCCAGCACATCTTCCCGTCCGGCGCCATTGGCCTCGACAGCGAGCCGAAGCTCCTGGAGGTATCCCGCAACATGATTGACGCGATGGGGCGGTGGGCCGACTACAACGGCTTCTCGTCGTGGTACACCGCCTGCGCCCGCATCGGCTACGACCCGCGGGTTATCCTGGCGAAGCTGCGCAGCGAGTGCGACAAACACTCGCTTCCGAACCTGCTGCTGTACTACGGCGGCGGCGGGATCGAGAACTGCGGCGGGTTCCTCGCCATCAACGAAATGCTGCTGCAGAGCCATGAAGGCGTGCTGCGTTTCTTCCCGTGCTGGCCCGGGGACCAGGACGCCCGGTTCGGGAGCCTGCGCGCCGCGGGGGCGTTCCTGGTGTCGGCGGCGCTGCGTGAGGGCAGCGTGACCGGCGTGCGGATCGTCAGCGAGCAGGGGCTCGACTGCGCGGTGCAGAACCCGTGGCCGGGCCGGCCGGTGCGGATTGTCCGGTCGGGTTGGCTCGCGCGGGATGCGACGGCGTCCGGCGCCCGCTTCACGTTCCCCACGCGCGCCGGCGAAACGGTCGAGCTGCGGCCCCTGCCTGCGAAATAGTGCGGAATCATTTGGACTTCCGGGTGGATCGTGCACCGTCGAGCCTGACACTCCCTGGCTAGCCGCGACGCCGCGGCTCTGCCTGCTCCTGCTTCCGGATCTTTCCGTACAACCTCAAAACGAACGTGAACAGGGGAACGAACATCAGGAAGTTGATGGCCGCCAGGGCCGCCAATCCCGCCAGGATCACGGCGCCGGCGAGCAGTGGAGTCAGGACCCGGTGGCTGGCGCCTTGCGCGAAACCCGCGAGCACCGCCGCCGCGCACGCCAGGGCGATAGAGACAACGCCGAAGACAGTGCCGATGCGATTTCTCTCCATCATCGTTCTCAAAGGAGCGGCAACGGGAAGACAGACAGGATGCCGAGGGCGAGAACGACGTCAGCCAGACGGTCTCGCTTTCCCATCTCTGATGCCCTTAGTCTCTCTCGATAAGTCATGATCCTCTCGCAGAACG
>CAYOBW010000382.1:3903-6124 GCA_964402115.1 uncultured Victivallales bacterium | reverse complement strand
GCACGCGCGGGCTCGCTGGAGCTGTTATTTGTTTTGCGTCGGCGTCGGTCTCGCGCTATTTTGACCTTTAAGAGGAGGTGACGATGCAGCACATCACGCGGACATGGCAGGGTGGGGTGTTTATCGTCCTGGCAGTGGCGGCGACAGCCGCGCCGTTGGAACCGACCAGCATGGAGTTGCGCCTGATCGATCGGGGTGCAAGGACGCCCATGGCCTTCGGTCGCAGCTTCGACAGCGAGGGGCGCATCACCTTCCCCTTCGCGAACACGGCCGGCAAGCTGACGTTCGAGCGCGGTCCGGGTGACACGGTGAAGGTGGACCGTAACGGCGACGGCCAGCTCGACGCGGCCGACGAACCGCCTTTGCCGACGGTGGCGACGGGGGCGGTCGTGCGGGTCGCGGCGCTGCTCGGCGGGCGTAAGGTGGAGTATGCCTTGAGCGTGCGCGTCCTGCAGCCGCGGGCCGTGATCCTCGGCAGTGCCTGTGCGCTGGAGGGGCGCCAGGGCGACCTCGTGATCAAGCTTTTCGACGCGAACATCAATGGCCGCTTCGCCGACCAGGAAGGCGACACGCTGTCGGTCGGGGCCGGTCAGCCGGTTCCCGGTCGCCTGGCGCCGGCGCAGCCTTTCTGCGCCGTTCTCGACTGGCAGGGGCGCCTCATGCAAGCCGCCCTCAGCGAGGATGCCGCCCGGTTGAACCTGACGCCCTACACCGGCGTGACGGCGCAGGTCAGCATCGAAGTGGGTGGCTCCTTCGCCAGCGGCGAGGTGCTGCTGCAGCACACGGGTGGCGTCCAGACGGTCAGTTGCAAGAGCGGACAGACCGCGGCTGTTGTGCCGGGTGCGTATCGCCTTGCGCGCTGCGTCCTTCAGCCCGCCGTCGCGACGAATGCCGGTGCGCGCCAGCCGCGCCTGCCGTTGTATGCGACGCAGGGCGCCAAACCCGACCGCCCGCCCATTGCGTTGCAGGCCGGACAAAACGTGATCAAGGTCGGGGCCCCTTTTACGCTCGGTTTCGCGGCGACGCTGAAGGACAACGAGGTCAGCGTCAAGCGCGTGGATCTGACCGGCGCTGCCGGCGAGGCCTACCGGGTGTACGTGCAGGCCGGACAGGAGGAGAGTTTCGGCGCCCTGGTGCGGGCCGGTACGCGGGAAGCCCCGCTCAGCAAGTTGGAGTATGGCTGAGGGGGCCTCTGCGCGAACTCCGTGCGAGTTCCAGACGAGTATCTCAAGGCCGGCAATGCGGAAGTCGTGGTGCGCGTGCAGACGGGAGCGCTGGGCCTGATCGAGGCCGCGCAGCCGCTGTCGAAGCTGGGTGAAACGGTCCCCTGACGGGCCGGACAACAACCGCGCGCCTGATTCCCGCAGGGAGCGTGTCGTCATGGGTTGCCCCCCGAAGTGTGTGCACAGGGTCCGCTGGGGCGGGGTGGTGGGGTTGGTACTGCTTGTTACCGTCGTGGCGGGCGCCCTTCGGGCTGAGCCGGTTCTCCGGCGGATTCCATCGGGCGGCGGACGTTCCCAGGAAGTGCTCTGGCAAAAACCTGCGAAACGGGGCAGCGAACCCCTGCGCCTGTGCGTGATCTTCCCCGGTGGGCCGGGGCTGCGGCCGATGGCTGATGGCGCCATGGCCGTGCTGGGCGACGGGCTCTGCGCGCGGGGTTGGGCGGTGGCCGTGCCGATCTCCCCGGATGGCCGCTCGTTCTTCGGGCCCAACGCGGCGAAAGCCGCGGCCCTCGTCAAGGCACTCCAACGCGAGCCCGGGCTCGCTCCGGGCAAGGTACTCCTCGCAGGCGTTTCGAATGGTGGCATCTCCGCGCTGGACGTGGCCGGCCTGCACCCCGAACTCGTGCTGGGTGTCGTGGCTGTGCCGGGGTTGCTCGGCAACCAGACCCGCACCAGCGCTCTGCGGGGACTGCCGATCTTCCTGCGCATCGGCGCGCAGGACAACCTGAACTGGGCCGCGTTCTATCCGCAGGTCATGCGGCAGCTCGAGGCCGCGGGCGCGAAGGTGGACGGGCGCCTGCTCGAGGGCGTGGGCCACGGCATTCCGATCGACTGGAATGAGCTGGAACGCTGGCTGCAAACCCTGACGCCCACGCAGAAGCGGGTGGAAGCGGCGCGGAGCATGTAGCCCCCGCTGTGAAGCGGGGGACGGGTTGCTTGGCGGTGCCGTCCGCCTCCTCACGTCGGCGGCTACGAGGAGGGAAGCGGCGCGGAGCGTG
>CAYOBW010000382.1:0-3803 GCA_964402115.1 uncultured Victivallales bacterium | reverse complement strand
GCCAGCGTCGAGGGGTCCTGGATGCTGAAAAGACCCTCGGCGAAGCCGGGCAGCTCCGGCACGCGCACCCCGTGTGCCAGGGTCAGGCAGGCCTCGGGGGCGGCGGGGTGCGGTTCGGCCGCGATCCCTGCCTCACGCAGGCGCGCCAGGTAGTCGGCCGCGCTCGTGCGCGCGGGGTTCACGTGCAGCACGACGTCGGGACGGCAGTTGTTCCACGCGCAGAGGGCGGCGGTGCGCTGGGCGCCGAACTGCGCGGTCCAGCGCGCGACCAGCAGGTCCGGGTGCGATTCGCGGATGGCCACGGGCTGGCGGGCGAGCGCGCGGTCGCGCTCCGCGCGGCGGCGCTGGAGGCCGCGGAGCACGGCGTTCACGAAGCCGGCGGCCGGGCCATGGCCGGCAGCCTTGACCGCTTCCACCGTCGCGTGGATTGCCGCGAACGGCGGCACGGTGTCCATGTGCAGGAGCTGGTAGGCGCCGGCGAGCAGCGCGGCCTGCACGGCCGGCGCGGGCGGGCGCCGGACCGCGGGGGCCAGCATCCACTCGAGCGTCCGCCGCCAGCGGGCCACGCCGTAGACGACCTCCATGATGAACCCGCGGCGGCCGTCCACGCTCTCGACCAGCCGGTCGGGAAACGTCCCGCTCTCCAGCCAGCGGGCGAGGATCCGGATCGCCACGGCCCGGGCGTCGGGAAGGGGGTGCGGGGGTGGCGGGGTGGCGGTGGGGGTCAGTTCGGCGTCGTTTGTCATAGGGGGGTCTCCGGCCGGCCAAAGCGCAACTGTCCGCAGGCGCCCTTCAGGGCCGTGCCCTTGGAGATGCGGACGGTGCAGTTGATGCCGGCTTTCAGCAGAATCTGGGCAAAGGCGTCGGTGGCGGCCGCGGTGGAGGGGTGGCCCGCGTACTCCGCGACCGGGCTGAGCGGGATGACGTTCACGCGGCACAGCAGGGGCTTGAGCGCCTGCGCCAGCGCGCGGGCCTGCTCCGGCGCATCGTTGACGCCCTTGATCAGCGTGTATTCGAACGTGATCAGCCGGCGGGTTTCCTCGCCGTACGCGCGGCAGGCCGCCAGGAGGTCGGGCAGGGGATAGAGCCGGTTGACGGGCATCAGCCGCGACCGCAGGTCGTTGTCGGGGGCGTGCAGCGAGACGGACAGCTCGACCTGCAGCCCCTCGCCCGCCAGGCGCTGGATGCCGGGGATGACGCCCGCCGTGCTCAGCGTGATGCGGCGGGCGCCGATGGCGACCCCGCGCGTGTCGTTGAGGATGCGCACCGCGTGCAGTACGGCTCCGTAGTTGTCGAAAGGCTCGCCGATACCCATGAAGACGACATGCGTGGGGCGCTCGCCGTACACCTGCGCGGCGAGCAGCGCCTGGCCGACGATCTCGCCCGCCTCCAGGTTGCGACGGAAGCCGGCCTGCCCGCTCGCGCAGAAGACGCAGGCGAACTGGCAGCCGACCTGGGAGGAGACGCAGACCGTGCGGCGGCCGGGCGCGGGGATGAGCACGGACTCGACGCGGTCTCCGTCGGGCAGCGCGGCCAGCAGCTTGCGCGTTTCGCCCGGCACGCCCAGCGTTTCGACCAGCGCGGCGGACTCGAGCCGGAACGCGTCGGCCAGCCGCACCCGCAGGGCGGCGGGGAGGTTGGTCATGGCCTCCCACTGCGCGGCGCGCCGCACATAGAGCCACTCCCAGAGCTGAGTCGCCCGGAAGCGCGGCTCGCCCCAGGTCTGCAGGGCGGCCGTCAGTTCGGCGAAATCGAGACCATGTACCAACGCTTGCACACCGGGTTCGTACCACGCATCCGCCCCGGTGGCAAGCGCAACGGAAATCCGCCGCTGCCGGTTTCGCCTTGCGTTGCGCGTGCGCGCGGTCTAGCGTCCCTCCCCGCACGAGCTTCCACCGGGGGGCGTACGTGCAAAAAGGGAGGCGGGCGAGCATGGCACTGTTGAGCGTACGGAATCTGCAATTGAGTTTTGGCGGTCACCCGCTGCTGGACGATGTCGAACTGCACATCGAGCGGGGGGATCGTATCTGCCTGCTGGGGGCCAACGGCGTGGGCAAGAGCTCGTTTCTCCGCATCCTGGCGGGCGAAAGCGCGCCGGACGCGGGCGAGGTGATCTGCGCGTCGGGCGTGCGCGTCAGCCGCCTGCCGCAGCAGGTGCCGTCGCACCTCCAGGGGCGCGTGCTCGATATCGTCTGCCCCGGCCACGCCGCGGAGCCCGACGCGGAGCGGGCGCGCGAGGCCCGGCAGATCGTGGACCGGCTGGGCCTGGTGGCCGACGCGGAGTTCGCAACTCTCTCCGGGGGCACGCGGCGGCGCGTGCTGCTGGCGCAGACCCTGCTGGGAGCGCCCGACGTGGTGCTGCTCGACGAGCCCACGAACCACCTCGATCTCGACTCCATCGCCTGGCTCGAGGCTTTCCTCCTGCGCTACTGCCGGACCTTCCTGTTCGTCACGCACGACCGCTCCTTCCTGCGGCGGCTGGCCACGCGTGTGATCGAGCTCGACCGCGGCCAGATCCGCGACTGGCAGTGCGACTACGATACCTTCCTCATCCGCAAGGAGGAGTGGCTGCACGCCGAGGCGCGGCAGTGGGAGGAGTTCGACCGGCGGCTGGAGAAGGAGGAGGCGTGGCGCCGCCAGGGCGTCAAGGCGCGGGCCGTGCGCAACCAGGGGCGCCTGCGCGCGCTCGAAGCCATGCGGGCGGAACGGCAGCAGCGGCGCGAGCGCGGTGGTTCGGCCCAGATGAGCATCCAGGAGGCCGATCGCACGGGGCAGGTCGTGATCAAGGTCGAGCAGGTCCAGTTCGGCTACGGCGATCGGCCGCTCCTGCGCGACGTGAACGCGCTGATCCGGCGCGGCGACCGCGTGGGCATCCTCGGCCCCAACGGCTGCGGCAAGACCACGCTCCTGCGCCTCCTGCTCGAAGGGGGACAGTCCGACGGCGGCGGCCTGGCGCCGCAGTCCGGCCGGGTGACGCACGGCACCAACCTGCGCGTCGCCTATGCCGACCAGCTCCGCGCCCAGCTGGACGAGGACCGCTCGCTGGCGGACAACGTCGCCGACGGCCAGGAATTCGTCATGATGGAGGGCAATCGCCGGCACGTCGTCGGGTACCTGCAGGATTTCCTCTTCAGCCCGGACCGGGCCCGGCAACCCGTGTGCGCGCTTTCCGGCGGCGAGCGGAACCGGCTGCTGCTGGCGCGCCTGTTCGCGCAGCCGTCGAACGTGCTCGTGCTTGACGAACCGACCAACGACCTCGATCTCGATACGCTGGAGCTGCTCGAGGAGCAGCTCGCGCTCTACAGCGGCACGGTCCTGCTCGTGAGCCACGACCGCACGTTTCTCAACCACGCCGTGACGAGCGTGCTCGCGTTCGAGAAGCACCCGCCGCAGGACGCCACGCGCTGGCTGGGCGAGGGCGAGGGGTGGTACGTCAACGAGTACGTGGGCGGGTTCGACGACTGGGTGGCCCGACGCGTACTGCCGCCCGAGCCCGAGGCGGCGCCGCGCGCCGCGCCCTCGCCGAAGCCCGCCCGCTCCAAGGCGCGGCGGCTGTCGGAGAAGGATCGCCGCGAGCTGGCGGCCCTGCCGGGCCGCATCGAGGCGCTGGAGGAGGAGCAGGCGCAGTGGCATGGCCGGCTCGCGGATCCCGCGCTGTACCGCCAGGGCGGCGACGAGGTCGTGCGCGCGAAGGAGCGCGCGGCCGCCATCGCCGCCGAGCTCGTCGTGACCTACCGGCGGTGGGAGTCGCTGGAGGCCATCGCCGCCGTGACGAACACGCCCTAGCCGCACCCACCCGGCAG
>CAYOBW010000381.1:0-6124 GCA_964402115.1 uncultured Victivallales bacterium | reverse complement strand
TGACGCGTTCTTTTCAGCGGCAGAAGTTCGAGGGATGAGATGCGTTTGCCCTGACGAATCCCCTGTAAACGCCGGCGGTCTTTGTGCCATTATGCCTCCAACGGAGCGCTTGGGATGCCAGTGGTCGCAGATGGTGGCGATCGACCGGAACGCGTACGGCTTGGCTGGTCATCCTGGCAGACAGAACCGGAAACGGGAAGATGATCATGATGAACATACGATTGAGCGCCCTGTTCGCGCTGCTCGTGCTGCTTACCCCGGCACGCGCGGCGAACGAACAACAAGCCCTGCAGCCGCCCAGAAAGGAAAACCCGAAGAAGACCATCGGGCAGCCGACCCAGCCGTCGCAAATCCAGACAACGGAGGAGCAAGTTGCGGCGTTGCGGCGCGCGGTTGAGTACTTGGGCAAGACTTACGCTCAGCGCTATCCGCAGAGCGCCGAGTACCTGGGCCGGTTGGCGGCGCTGGAGAAGGATTTCGCCCCGGAGCCATTCGAGGCGCTGCGCCGCGAGGCGCTGCTGGCGAACCCGGAGGTTGATTTTGACCGGATCCTGCTCGTGCGCCGGAGCGAGAGCAACCTCGCGCTGCCGCAGAACTGGCAGGGCAACTCCAGCCTCAAGAAGCCGGTGGACAACGAAATCGCGACGATGCCCATTCGCGTCGAGAACCCGCCCATCCAGGCCGTCCTCAAGCCGGTGAAGCCGATCTTCGTGGGCGATCTCAAGCTGCACTTCGACGCCAGCCGCCTGCTGTTCTCCTCCCTCGACAGCAACAACTGCTGGCAGGTCTTCGAGATGAGCGTGGACGGCAAACGCTTCCGCCAGGTCACGCCGGGCAAGGCCCGGGACGTCGACAGCTACGATGCGATGTACCTGCCGGATGGCCGGATCATCTTCAGCAGCACCAGCGGCTTCCAGGGCGTGCCGTGCGTCAGCGGCGGCGACTACGTCGGCAACCTCCACAGCATCAACCCCGACGGCACCGGGATGCGCCGGCTCTGTTTCGACCAGGACAACGACTGGTGCCCGACGTTGACGGCGGACGGCCGGGTGATGTACCTGCGGTGGGAATACACCGACTCGGCGCACTATTTCTCACGGGTCCTGATGCGCATGAACCCCGACGGCACCGGCCAATCCGAGCTGTATGGCAGCGAATCGTACTGGCCCAACGCCCTGTTCTTCGCCCGCCCGTTGCCGGGCAGTCCGACGAAATTCGTCGGCATCGTCGGCGGCCACCACGGCGTGCCGCGCATGGGCGAGATGGTGATCTTCGACACGGCGCGCGGCCGCCAGGAAGACGCCGGCGCCGTGCAGCGCATCCCCGGCTACGGCAAGCCCGTTGTCGGGAAGATCGTGGACAGTCTCGTCAACGCCTCCTGGCCGAAGTTCCTGCACCCGCAGCCGATCAGCCAGACGACGTTCGTCGTTTCCGCCCGGCCGACCTCGAGCGCGAAGTGGGGCATCTACCTCGTGGACATCTTCGACAACATGCTCCTCTTGAAGGAAGAACCCGGCTTCGCGCTGCTCGAGCCGGTACCGATTCGCAAGACCGTGCGTCCCGCCGTCATCCCCGATCGCGTCAGGCCCGGCGAGCAGACCGCCACCGTCTTCCTCACGGACGTCCACACCGGCCGCGGCATCGACGGCGTGCCACGCGGCGTGGTCAAGAGCCTGCGCCTGTACCACTACGAGTACTCCTACCGCAACATGGGCGGCCATTACCAGGTCGGCATCGAAGGCCCGTGGGACGTGCGCCGGGTCATCGGCACCGTGCCCGTGTACGAGGACGGCTCCGCCATGTTCGAGATTCCCGCCAACACGCCTGTCGCGATCCAGCCGCTCGACGGCGAGGGCAAGGCGCTGCAGGTCATGCGGAGCTGGTTCGTCGGCATGCCCGGCGAGCGGGTTTCCTGCGTCGGCTGCCACGAGAAACAGAACGAAATCTCGCCGCCCCGCTCCGCCGAGGCCGCCAAACACGCGCCGCTGAAGCCGATTCCGTGGTACGGCCCTGTCCGCGGATTCAGCTTCGTGCGCGAAGTCCAGCCCGTGCTCGACAAGTTCTGCGTCGGCTGCCACGACGGCAAACAAGCCGGCCGCCCCAACCTGGCCGACGCGACCATCATCAAGACCAGCGGCGGCATGGCCAATTTCCCGGCGTCATACACCGAGCTGCATCCCTACGTGCGCCGCGGCGGCCCCGAAGGCGATTACTCCGGGCTGGCGCCGCTGGAGTTCCACGCCGATACCAGCCCCCTGGTGCGGATGCTGACGAAGGGCCATCACAATGTGAAGCTCGATGCCGAAGGCTGGGACCGGCTCATCACCTGGATTGACCAGAATGTCCCCGCCCACGGCACCTGGCGCGAAGTCAAAGCCATTCCCGGCAACTTCGCCCAGCGTCGCATCGAGTGCGCCAAAGCCTACGCGAACGTCGACGTCGATCCCGAAGCGATTCCGCCGACGCCGGCGACCCGGCCCGCGTTCAGCGCGCCCGCACCCGAAGCGCCGCGTCCGCCGCCCGTGAAGCTGGCCGGCTGGCCGTTCGCTGCCAAACAGGGGGACGAAACCCGCCTCGACCTCGGCAACGGCGTGACGATGGCCCTGCGCCAAATCCCCGCCGGCGAGTACGTGATGGGCGACGTCTGCGGCGAGCGCGACGAGTTCCCGCAGGCGAGAGTGAAGCTCGAGAAGCCGTTCTGGATGGGGACGACGGAGGTGACGCTGGAGCAGTTTCAGCAGTTCGAGCCGAAGCACCGCAACGGGTACTACGACCGCCACTACAAGGACCAGGTCAACCCCGGCTATCCGATGGACAGTGCGAAGTTCCCCGTCATCCGCGTCTCGTTTGACGAAGCGCAGGCGTTCTGCCGCTGGCTCGCCGCCAAAACCGGCAAGAAGGTCGCGCTGCCGACCGAGCAGCAATGGGAATGGGCCGCCCGCGCCGGCGCCGACACGCCGTTCTATTACGGCGACCACAGCACCGACTTCAGCAAGTTCGCCAACCTCGCCGACGCGCAGATCAGGAACCTCGCCGTCAAGGGCGTCAACCCGCAGCCGTTCCCCAATCCCGACAAGTTCTGGGATTTCGAGCTGAAGGATCCCCGGTTCGACGACGGCGTGCTGCACCTGGCCGATGTCGGCCGCTACCAGCCGAACGCCTGGGGCCTGCACGACATGATCGGCAACGTCGCCGAATGGACGCTCTCCGACTACACGCAAAGAACCGGCCGCAAAGTCATCCGCGGGGGCTCCTGGGCGGATCGTCCGCGGGATGCCCGCGCCTCGACCCGCTGGGGCTACCCGGGCTGGCAGAGACCCTTCAACGTCGGCTTCCGCGTCATCGTCGAGTCCGCCGCATCCGCGGGCGCCATCGCCAGGGCGGAGTAGTTTTGCGGAAGAAAGCCCCAACGCTTACAGCCTATAGTCTAAACACCTTTCCTGTCTGAGTTCCTCGGCACGTCCCGCCGGTCACGGCGCCTCGGCGTACCGGGCGACATTGCGCCGCGTCGCGAGGTAGATAGGGACGTTGAGCACGCGCCAATCCGCCTGGTGTTGGACAACGCCGAACGGCGCGGCGGAAACCACGACGCCGAATCGCTGGCGCGTCGCCTTCAAGTACTCGACCACACTGTCGGCATGGCGGGGACGGACCGCAAGCGCGGCTTTGCACTCGACCGGGACCCTGAGTCCCAAGCCTTCGACGTCCAGAACGAAGTCCACTTCCACGGTGCTCTGGGCCCCTTTGCGCCACGTGCCGACCTGCTTTCTGGCCGATTGCCCCTCCAGGAGGTTGAGCAGCACCGCGTTCTCGAACAGGCCGCCGAGCGGCATCCGCAGCGGCGGATCCAACGTGCGCAGGAGGGAGAGCGGCGGGACGGCCAGGGTTCGATACCGATTCACAACTCCCAAGTCATGCAGATACCGCTTGGGCAGGAAGTCGGAGTGCTGCGGATCCAAAGCCTGGGGCTGAACCTCCAGAACCAGATGCCAGGCGCGCATGGCGGCAAGCACCTGCTTCGCATGATGCTTGGTCGCGTCAATATGCGTGTACTTCGACGGACTGCCCACATGGTTGGCCACGGCGCGGATCGTGTCCGCGAACAACGTGGCAGCGTAGTGCTCCTTGCGCGCGAAATCGTCCTGGAGCGTGCCCATGATTTCGTCGAGGATCGTTTCCGGCGTTGCTCCACCCGCCTTAGCCTTCACGGCCTCCGGGTATCCGCCAGTGTGGAGGTACTGATCGTAGAACATCAACAGGCGTTCGTGCCGTGATGCGGGAATGGACGACTCACCCGCATGTACGAGGTCAGCCAGTTCGGTTTGTCCGAGGAAACGGAGAAACTCGCAAAAGCTGAAGGGATAAATGCAGAGACTTCGCGTGCGGCCCACGGGCAGGCGCGTGTCCGCCGTGAAAAGCCGGTTCATGGCCGATCCGGTAAGGACCACCCTCACACCCTCCCAGTCTTCCTTGAACGACTTCACGTACCTGGCCAGGACCGGGCATTCCTGGGCCTCGTCGAGGAAGAGAACGCTCCCGTTCCCGGTCAGGCCGCGCTGGTCCTGCATGAGTGTCTTGAAGTCTTCGAAGTCCTCCGTCTGGTCGATCATGCGGGCGAGTTTGCGGTCCTTCTCCAAGTCAATCGCAACAAACGGACGGCCAAGCGACTTCAGGACGTCGTTGACCAGGTAGGACTTGCCCACTTGGCGCGCGCCTTCTATCAGGATGACATCGTGACACGTCCGGTCCCTCAGCATCTCCGCAAGAGTCGGTTCAATGTCACGTTTCATGCCCAGGATTTCCCAAAACCGGTCGGTTTTGTCAAGACCATTTACCAAAATTGACGGGGCAAACGCATCTTATCCCACCACGATCTATCGGGGTGCGGTCCCGTATAGGGCGCCGCGCCTGCCCCAAGCCCGCCGCAAGGCTGTCCGTGTCGATCCCGCGAACCCCACACCGCCCAGGGCGACGGCTCTGCACGGTGGGGCTGTGAATCGTGAATCAGGCCACCCTGTCATCCTGAGCGCAGCGAAGGATCTCGGCGTACCCGCCGCGCGGCAGGCGGGCGAGCTGGTACGGGCGGGCGCCCCGCCTGGCGGCGGGAGATCCTTCGCTGCACGGAATGTATGGCGGCATCTACCGTACCACCCTGCCGACGGGCGTTCCCCAGTCGGTCTGACTCCCTATCCAGGATCGTGAAGCCGGAACGCCAACGCGTTCCGCTCCGGGGGGAGCCGGGTGGCCGGAGCGCCTGCGGATGTGGAGCTGGCGGACTTCGCCGGGGGAGGCGCGCAGACGCACGACCGGGCTACGCCATCGCCCACTGTTCGCGCAAGAGTTTGACCATGTTGAGGATCAGCGCGGTCCTCTTCTCCTGTGGCAGGCCCTGTTTCGGATCGTCCGGGTTCTTCGGCCAGCCGCCTTCGAAACTGACGGCGCCGCGATAGCCGAGCAGCTTGAGGCCCTTGAACCCGTCCACATACACGTCCGCTTCGGCATGGACGCCGGGAATGATCCGCTCCTGCAGTCCCGCAATGTGTACATGCTTCAGGAGTTTGCCCGCGCAAAGGAACGCGCCCATGAAGCTGGTCTCTTCCAACTGCATGTGCCAGAAATCGCCCATCACCGCCGCGCCGGGGCCGATGTCGGCCGCCATCCGCGCCCCGTCCGCCACCTGGCGCAGGAACGGTGTTTCGTTGCGGCGCAGCGGTTCCAGCACGATCGCCGTCCCGTGCTTGGCCGCATGCTCCGCCAGCCGCTTGCCCGTGTTGGTGACGAAATCGTTGCGCAGCTCCTGGAAGCCCATCGGCACACTCCCGCGCGCGGGACAGAGAATCAGGCCGACAGATTTGATCGCGCCGAGCGCCTCGATGATCGGCAGGAACTTCTGCACTTCGGCTTCGCGCTTGTCGGGTTCGGCGTACGAGAAATCGCTTGGCCCGCACGCCGTCGCGATGAACAGCTTGCGTCCCGCCATGGCCTGGACCAGCGCCTCGCCTTGCTTGATCGGCCAGTCGCCCGACGGAATCTCGACCGCGCTGAAGCCGTTGGCCTCGAGGAAGTCCAGCTTCTCCTTCATCTCTCCGCCGGGGATCGCCCCCCACTGCAGGCAGAGGTTCAG
>CAYOBW010000380.1:0-6206 GCA_964402115.1 uncultured Victivallales bacterium | reverse complement strand
TCGTCCGCAGGCTGAACTGCAGCCAGCGGCGGCGGGGCTTCGGGGTGGTGGTCGGGGCGGTGGTCATCGTTCGATTCTGCAATTGGGCAGTGCCTTTTGGAGTTCGGCGACGCCTGGGGCGGTAACCTGGGTGCCGCTCAGCAAGAGATCTCGAAGCTGCGTCAGCTCCCGGACGTACACCAACCCGGCGTCGGTAATCTGGGTGTTGTAAAGAGAAAGGACTCGGAGTTGCGTCAGTCCTCCGAGATGCGCCAGCCCTACGTCGGTGACCTGGGTGTTGTCGAGGTACAGCGCTCCGAGTTGCGTCAGACCGCGGAGCTGTGCCAGTCCCGCGTCGGTGACCTGGGTGTGGCGGAGGAGCAGCACGCTGAGTTGCGTCAGGTGCTGGAGGTGCCCTAGTCCGGCGTCGGTAATCTGAGTGTTGTCGAGATCCAGCGATTCGAGTTGCGTCAGCCCAGTCAAATGCTCCAATCCCGAATCAGTGATCCGAGTGTTGCCGAGGGACAGCTCTCGGAGTCGCGTCAGTTCGCGGAGCTGCACCAGTCCGGCGTCACTGACCGGCGTCCTTTTGAACAACGGCACTTCGAGTTGCGTCTGTTCCCGAAGATGCGCCAGTTGGGCGTCAGTGACCGGGGTGTACCAAAGGCTGACAGACACCACATCGCTAGACAAGTCTTCCCCGAACAACTTCCCTACCCAAGCCACCGCGGCTCGAATGACGCCTCTGAATGCGGGCTGGTATAACACTTGGCCTCCCAGTTTCTTGAACGCCTCGGCCGCTCTGTGTTGTTTCCGCACCTGCTGAACTTCACGGGCAAACCAGCCGAACCCGGCGCCCAACACCAGCATCACCACCAGAAGCGTCCGCAGGCTGAACTGCAGCCAGCGGCGGCGGGGCTTTGCGGTGGTCGGTGAAGGGGTGGCCATCGGTATATCGTGGGGGTGGGTACTCAGTGAAGAACAACCCATACCGTCGCTGACGGCAAGGCGTCCCGCAATCCCTGGACGTCCAAGGTGCCAGTTGGTCGTGCTATGTCGTCGTGGGAACTGCCAAAGACATGTACGACTCCTAACTCCAATAACCGCCTGAGTTCGCAGGTTATTTCCTCATTATAGTCTTTGACTCGATTGCATCGTAAAGGAACTGAGACTGCGACAGCTCTCTTCAGGAACACCCGTTCGTCAGTGCCCACAATCAGTCGAATCCACCCGGGCGTCCGATCCTCTAAGGAGGCTTTTCCACCCAAAGCCTCTATTCGGGCTATAATGTCCCGCTCTTGCCGACCAGCACGAATGTAATCGTCCTTGCAACTAAGAACGAACCGCACCAGGACGACGATCACGAACACCGTGCAAGCAGCGGTGATGAGCCTCCAATGCGAGTTTGCTCGGATCCTCCGAGTGGTCAATTGACGATCTGAGGCCACTGGGCGTTGCGCACCTTCCATCCTTGTTCCATTCAATCCGGCAGTTGCCGATAAGTCCAAGGCCCCCAATCGCCGCTGGACCACGCACGTATTTCAACGGATCTTCTCGATGGCACGCTGCGCAGCCTCTTGCACTAACCAATTGTCGTCTGCTAACGCACGTTGCAGTGCGGCCAGTTCACTCCGAGCCATCGGTCCTAGCCTGCCCAAAGCATCCGCTGCAGCCATCCGTACCTCTAGCGTTTCATCCGTGAGGTGCTCCGAGACGATTCTTAATGTCTCTGCTGGCACATTCGACAAGTGGCCGATCGCTAGGACGCCGTACCTTCGGATCGTGGGGTTCGAGTCGTGCATCATTTTCACCAGAGTTGGCCCGAAGTATTGCGTTCCATTTGGCAAACTGTGGAGGGCCGGCAGTGCATCGAAATCTCGCCTGGCCAACGAGATTGAGAGGAGCCGCAGAACATCAGGATTCTCCCGACCAAGTAATGCCAGCGCTATCGCCGACTGCCGCTGCGTGTCGTCATCGGATCCTTCAAGGCACTGGCGCAGAAGTGATTCGCTTGGGCCTCCGGGTGCGTCGATCATACCGAGCGATCTCGCCGCTTCGGCTCTCAGTTTCGAGCGATTGTCTTGAAGTAGCCCGCACAGCATCGGGACGGCCTGTCGTGCGCGTGGGCCGAGCGTTCCGAGCGCCCGGACGGCCACCGTCCTAACGTCCTGATCACCTGTTTCCGCGCAACGCATTAGCGCAGGTACTACCTCTGGGTTAGCGATGCCGACTTGGGCGAGGGCGCCGGCGCACGCCGAGGCGACGCGAGAATCGTCGTCCGTCATGCACTTGAGCAAAACTGGAATAGCCTCAGCGGCGGACGGGCCAATCTCACCAAGAAGCTTTGCGGCCTCTACCGGTGCCGCAGATTCCCGGATTTCCCTGTTCAGAGTTCGAATAAGAAGAGGGACTGCGGGCCTTGCAGCCGGCCCTGCGCGCCGCAACGCAACGATTGCTGCCCAATTGCCTTGTTCCGCGGAATGAACCAAGCCCGCGATCACCTTCGGGTCTTTGGGCGCTATGTAGCTGAGGGTCGTAGCGGCGTGCATTCTGCAGTTATTCCAAGCATCCTTTTCGAGAACGTCTAGGAGCACCGGGATGGCTGAACGCGCTCGGGGGCCTGCGTGGCCGAGCCTGTTGATCGCATGAACACGGACAAGGTCCGTATTGTCACGGACCAATTGAGTCAACAGCGCGACTTGATCATTTGGCCAGTACTCTGATACCTCCGTGAGTGCCTGCATCGATGCCACTACTACTTCCGGATCCTGATCGCGCAGATTCCGGAGCAGTGACTCGCGAGCAAGCATAGCGGCCGTGCCGAATTGCTCAAGCACCTGAGCTGCGAAAATGCGTGCCAGCCGATCGTTGCCCGCGTTCAGCATCGTCACAAGGGCCGGAATAACACGAGGTCCCACCGACTTTGTGTTGTCAACGGCCGTTAATGCGTTGTTATGGTCGTGCGCGAGCACCGCGGCTTTCCAGCGGGCGAGGTTTGCCCCTATTTGGGCAACCGGCTTCTCAGTTGCCGCCCCATCTGGCTCTTCAGCCCCCTGTGCCCGTGCCAGTTGGAACGTGGGGGCAAGCTGTCCGAAACCGAGGCGAAACACGACCACCAATACCAGCAGCCCCCGCACGCTGAACTGCAGCCAGCGGCGGCGGGATTTCGGGGCGGATGTTGTTGACGTGGTACTCATGGTGTTATTGATCCGCTCAAGGGCCGCCGGCCCCTCCCTTCTACTTCAAAACGCCCGGGAGTCGATGGTGCCTCCGGGTGCGACAGCCAGCCATTCCACCGCCATTGCGGACGCGACCGCTGACTCGCATAGATTCGTTCTCTATTCGGCGTACGGCGTCCCCCAGGTTCGAAATTTACGGAACATCCGTGTTCCCCAGGTCAGCCATTTCCGCAGCGTCCGAATTACCCCGTGGCGGAAGGCCCAAGCGGCAATCGCAGAAATCGCTACTGCGATTACTATGTTCCCGGCCATTTTCCACGGGTGCAGGTGCATAAAGCCCCCGATCCCGCCGAACTCGTAACAGCGCAGGGGCCACCCCGCTACTTCGACGCCGTTGGTTTCGTAGTCACCGCGAGTCATTAAGTATGGCAGAGCATTCGCAATCGCCATCACGATCCCGAACGCAACGCACCGGAGAACGAACGTTGCTCCAATCTTGAATTCGAGGCGTGACCCGGCCATGACATCTTCCGCGAGACGATCCCAGTCAAATCACTCTGTAATCCTCCGGCCGGCCCTGCCCGGCCACTCGTCGCATTGTACCAATCCGCCTGAAGTTGCGGCAATCCTGGGCCAGGATCGCGTCGGGGCCGCCGAATGGCTCAAGGCAGATGGAACGCCCCGTCCGCCACCTGCCCCGCCACCCACGGCGTCCTGTGGTTCGACCTGTACCAGTCGGGTATGCGTCCATTCTCGCCCAGGTCGTAGCCAATGTTCTGAATGCGGCTGAGCACCGGGAACAGCTCGCGGCGGGTGCGGCGGTACTGCGACTTGATCTTGCACGTGAAGCACTTCGGGTTGCCCGTGCACCAGTTGGCGAGCAGCCACGCGAGACGCGATCGATCCATCGCCCAGCCCCAGGGCGTCCAGATCGGGCGGGTGTTGCACAGGTGCGATTGGTCCGGCCGCGGCTGGACCGAGGGCTTGTTGTAGCCGGAGGCCAGGGTGATCTGGTGGCCGTCCTTCGACTTGATGTCTGGAATCAGGATTTCGCGCACGGCCCAGTCGAAGTACCGCAGCGCGTCGGGACTGGGCACGGTGTCGTCTTCCAGGTGGACGACGACTTCGGCCCGCAGCAGCAGGGCTCGGACCAGGGCTTCCTGCGTGTTGCGGTTCAAGCCCAGGCGTTCCTTGTTCACAGCGAGGCGGGACTCGCAGGCAGACCACTGGCGGAAGGCGTCGATCACCTCCTCGTGGCCGGGTTCGACGTTCGGCAGCAGCAGCCAGTCGGCGATGCCGTCGCATTGGGCCAGGGCAGCGAGGACCTCGCGGGTGTAGGCCGGCCGGCGATAGGCGGTCATCGTGATGACGCGGAGCATGGTTCCTCCCTGTGGGCGTAGATCGCGTCCTGATGCGTCGGGTGGCGGTTGTAGTCGGCGATCCGGACGTAGCCGTGGTCCGCCAGGAACGCGTGGAGTTCCCGCGGATCGCACCAGCCCGGCGCCGGACAGTGGCCGTTGCGGCGCTCTTCGAGATTGATCCAGCGAACCCGGCCCGACGCGAGCAGACGCGGTGCGCTGCGCAGCGATGACAGTTCGCTACCCTCGACGTCGAGCCACAGCAGAATGCGGTCCGGAGGACCCAGCTGTCCGTCGAACCGGTCGAGCGTCCAGACCTCGACTTCGCAGGTGGTGTTGGCGTAGGGCACGGCCAACAGACTGCAACACTTCAGATCGTGCGTCGGCACATGCAGCGTGGCCACACCCTCCTGCTCGCCGATCGCCACCTTGGCCAGCGGCCCCGGGAACTTGGCTTTCCGCAGCGCCTCGTGCTGGGCCGGGTGCGGCTCGCAGCCGCAGACTCGCATCCGCGGGTAGGCGAGAGCCAGCTTGCGCCACTCGCTCTTGGGACCGACGCCAATGTCGTACAGGGCGCCGGGCGTGCCCCGGATGAAGCGGCAGATGGCCAGTTCGTAATCGAGCATGATGCCTCCTACTTCGCGGCCGCCTCGTGGAGCTTCACCCAGTCGCGATCCCAGCGGGGCACCAGCGTGGTCACAGGGACGGACGAGAGCTGACCGAGGCGCTCGTAGCTGTCCTTGCCCATCGCCGAGATGTGCCGGTTGTGGACAGTGCACCAGCGGTAGACGTAGCTTGGGCGAGGATCGTGCTGGATTGGGTCGGCCCTCCGCAGTTGGGCGGCCTTGAACCGCCGCAGCAGCCCTTGGTCCTGGCCGCTTTGCATGAAGGGATAGCCGCCGACCCGCTCGAACGCCTCGCGGCGGAACGCCCAGGCGCCGTGAAACAGGTACTGGTTTTGCTTGCGTTCGAGGTGGTCCCGTCGATCGGTGTAAATGACGATCGGGATTGTGTAGTCGGCATCCTTGAGGGCCGCGACTGCGGCCGACATGTGCCAGGGCAGGTAGATGTCGTCGTCATCCCACACACAGTAGGCGTCGACGTCGGGCGAGACCAAGGCCGCGCTGGCGTTCCGCTTCTCGCCCAGCGTCCGGAAACGGACGGGCGACGAGACCAGACGCCACCGGTTCCCCGCCTGGTTGGCGTATTGGCCGGCATCGTCCAGCACGATCAGCTCACGCAGTTCGGCTGGGTAATCCTGACGCAGGAAGCACTCGATGACCGCGGCCAGTTCCTTAGGCCGCTTGTACGTGACGGACAGGCAAGCCACCCTCATCGCATCTCCTCCTCTTTTGTTTTCGTTTTGGCACAGTCAGAGCTTCTTCCACCGACCAGCCGGTCCTCAGGCGGCGATTGATTACGCAGCGTCCCAGGCCCGTGATCTCTCCCCATTCGGTCATCGGTTGCAGGCAGTCGGCCCAGGCCGGCGCCTTGCCGAGCTTCTCGCGGGTCTTCTCGTCCATGCCCAGCACCAGGGCCCGCTTGTGGCGGTAACCGACACATGCGACTTCGGTCCGTCCTTACTTGTCGTTTTCGAAGACTGTCCGGTTCGCTTCGGGAACCGGAACGTCACGTTCCGGTTCGCTCTGGGGAACCGGAACGTGGGTCATAACCCAAATCAGAGACAACC
>CAYOBW010000379.1:5035-6224 GCA_964402115.1 uncultured Victivallales bacterium | reverse complement strand
TGCGGCCGCCTCGGGCTCGGGCCGCGCCTGCAGCGCGGTGAGGATGGCGGGCGCGAGCGCGGGGTCGTCGAGCCGCGCGGCCAGCGCGGGGATGGCGCGGGCCGTGCCCCAGGTGTGCAGCAGCGCGACGATTTCGCGCCGGGCGTCGGGCGTGGCGGCGTCGCCCTGGAGCAGGGGCAGGAGCGTCTCCTCGATGTGCACGCGGCCGGCGGGCGGGGCCTCGCGCCAGCGGCGCTCCAGCGTGACGAGCGGGGCGCGGTCCTGCCCGAGCGCGTAGGCCGCGGTGCGGGCGAGCAGGTTGGTGTCGAGCAGCAGGGGGTGCCAGGCCGCCGGGTCGGTGCCCAGCGGGCGGATGCGCACGTGGCGGTAGGCGACGGGGCCGTGGTCGCCCTGGAGGAGGAGGGGGCCGCGCGCGACCTCGTTCTCGGCCAGCGCGGAGCGCGTGGGACCGCTGAGCTCGACGTCGCTGTGCACGAGCTGCCCATTGTGCAGGACGCGCACGAAGCGGGCCGGCTCGACCTTGCGGCCCGCGCGGTCGAAGCGCGGGGCGCGGAAAAGCACGTCGAACGTCTGCCACTCCCCGGGCGCCCGGCTGGCGTTGACGCGGGGCGCGTGGCCCTCGACCTCGTGCCCCACCCAGCGCGGGTAGAGGCCCCCGCACTCGATGCCGGGGTACTTGTCGCGCGCCACCCCGAAGCTGTCGTAGACCTGCAGCTCGTAGCGCCCCATGAAGTAGACGCCGGAGTTGGAGCCGCGCGCGACGCAGAACTCGATGTGCGCCTCGACGTCCCCGTACTCCGCGATCGTCACCAGGTGCGCGGTGCGGCCAGCCGGGCCGTTCACCGCCGCCGCGCGGCCCGGGCTCCAGGCGAGGCGCGCCGGGTTCGTCGCGCACAGCCCGACGCCGTCGGCCAGGTCCCAGTCGCCGCGCGGCGCGCGCCAGGCGTCGAGCGTCCCTTCAAGCAGGTCGACCCACTGGGCCGCCACGGCCGCGTTGCAGCGCCGCCAGGCGTCCATGGTGCGCGCGAGGTTGTCGTTGACGTCGCCGCCGATGCCGTAGCCCTGGAAGCCGATCGGGCCGTCGTAGCCCGCGTCGCGCAGGGCGGTGAGCAGCCGCACGGTGTCGTACGACCCGCGGTCGAGCGTCTGGATGAGGCCGTCCTGCCAAACGGTGGCGAGCGGGTCGGCG
>CAYOBW010000379.1:0-5025 GCA_964402115.1 uncultured Victivallales bacterium | reverse complement strand
GTGATCCCCAAGGCGACGGGCCAGCACGCGGGCGCGCCGTTGAGCGTGACGAGGCTGAGGCGGGGGGCGGCGCGCTGGAGGAGGGCGTTGAGATCCTGGCCGGGCGCCGTCTTGATCCAGTGGCAGAGGTTGAACGTGGCGCCGACGTTCGGGCGCTCGACCCGCGCGGCCACGCGGACGGCGTCGTCGGCCTGCTCGAGCCAGAACCCGGTGTGGGGGTAGAGCGCGATGCGCAGCTTGTGGGCGGCCGCGCGGTCGGCGAGCGCGCGCAGGAG
This sequence comes from uncultured Victivallales bacterium, assembly GCA_964402115.1. GTDB lineage: Bacteria > Verrucomicrobiota > Kiritimatiellia > UBA8416 > CAYOBW01 > CAYOBW01. The sequence goes on along the minus strand of CAYOBW010000379.1, from coordinate 4,750 downwards.
GGCGACGGCGGCGTCATCGCCGGCGGGCGAGGAGGGGGTGTAGAGGCGGCTGGTCAGGGGGAGCCAGAGCACCGTGTCGCGCCCGGCGAGCTGCGGCAGGGCTGCCAGCAGGTCGGCCGGGAGCGGCGTGTCGGGATCGATCGAGACGCCCGTGTACACGGCGAAGAGCCGGAGCCCGGCCGCGTCGAAGGCGGCCAGCGTGTCCGGCAGCTCGGCAAGGTTGTCAAGCGAGGCCCCGGCGTAGCCCAGGGTCTTGAGCATGGCGGCGCGCGCGGCGGCCGTGGCGTGGCCGGCGTCCCGGACCGCCGTATCCATCGCGAAGAAGGCTTGCGTGGCGGCGGGCGGGACATCCGCCGCGTAGCCGGCCAGCGGGAGGGCGGTGGCCAGCGCACCGCACCACGCGCGGACCTGTCGGATCTGTCTGACCACAGCGGCGTACTCCATGGCGGAAATCCTTCCTCGCAAGCGGGCTACAGCATGTCCACCGACCAGGGCGCGCGCGCGGTCCGCGCGAGCAGGCGGTTGGCCTGGTCGTCGTTCGAGAAGCGCTCCGCCGCGGGATCCCACGCGAGCGGGCGGCCGAGCTGGATGGCGATATTGCCGAGGTGACACAGGGTCATCGTGCGATGGCCCACCTCGGCGGGCGCGTAAGTCTCCTGGCGGCTGCGCACGCTGTTCAGGAAGTCGCGCTGCTCGCGCTCCGGGCAGGTGCGCAGGTGCAGCTCTTCGGGGCCGATGACGGCGTTGGCGATGGCCGGCGAGGAGGCCTCCACGGGCGCCTCCCAGGTCGGCACATACACCCAGCCGTCGGTGCCGGTGAACCTGAGCGCGGGCGTGCCGCTGCGGCAGATCAGGCGGACGCCGCTGGCGTACGTGTAGAGGATCTCCCAGTCGGTGACGGTGTTGAACAGCCAGTGCGGCGTCGTGGAGCCGGCGCCCTCCACGCGGACGGGGCCCGAGCGGTCCGAGCCGTTGGCCCACTGGGCGATGTCGTTGAGGTGCGCGCCCCAGTCCGTGATGTGGCCGCCCGAGTAGTCGCGGATCCACCGGAAGTTGTAGTGGCAGCGCGCGGGGGAGTAGGGGACCTCGGGGGTGGGGCCCAGCCACATGTCGTAGTCGAAGTAGGCGGGGACGGGCTCCGGCGTGAAGCTGCCAGGAATGGCGCCCGAGACGCCCCAGCCGCGCGGCAGCCAGGTCTCCAGCGTGTGCAGGCGGCCGATGCGGCCGTTGCGCACCAGCTCGCAGGCCCTCAGGAAATTGGGCTTGGACCGGTTCTCCGAGGCCGTCTGGAAGATCCGCCCGTAGCGGCGGACGGCGTCGCAGAGCAGGCGGCCCTCGCCGATGGTCAGGGTCAGCGGCTTCTCGCAGAAGACATCCTTGCCGGCGCGCGCGGCGGCGATGGCGATCGGCACGTGCCAGTGGTCGGGCGTGGAGATGACGACCGCGTCGACGTCGGGGCGGGCGATGAGGGCGCGCCAGTCGCCCGTGGTGGCGCAGCCGCGCCAGGCGCCGGCGCCGGTTTGCGCGGCGTAGTGGCGGGACGTGAGCTGCTCGGCGTCGCGCAGCCTCTGGGCGTCGACGTCGCAGAGCGCGGCGACCTGCGCGTCGGGCTGCTGCAGGAACGTCTGCAGGTTCATGCCGACGCCGTGGCTGCCCAGGCCGACGAAGCCCAGGGCTACGCGGTTGCCGGGGGGCGGGCGCGGGGTGGCGGCGCGGGCCGCGGCGGGCAGCAGCGCCGGGACGCCGGCGGCGGTTCCGGCGGCGAGGGCCTGTTGCAGGAAGGTGCGCCGTTGCACGGCAGCCTCCGGGTTGGGGTGGTCATTTCTGCGGCAGCGCCTGCAGGATCTCGACGACGGCAGCCTGGTTGCGCTGGCGCGCGAACGCCAGGGCGTTGTCGCCGTCCGTGTCCTTCTGGGCGGGATCGGCCTTCGCGTCCAGGAGCAGCCGCACGACGTCCGCGTGCCCCTCGGCGGCGGCGAACATAAGCGCGGACCAGTGTTCTTCGGTATCCTGGAAGTTGACGGCGGCGCCGTGGCGGAGGAGCAGCTTCACGGTGTCCGCGTTGTCGCCGGTGGCGCCGTACATGAGCGCCGTGCGCCCCAGCGCGTCGCGGAGGTCCACTTTGGCGCCGGCCGCCAGCAGCAGCTCGACGCTGCGGGCGTGGCCGTTGAAGGCCGCCAGCATGAGCGCCGTGCGACCGCTGGGGTCGCTGGCATTGACGTCGGTCTTCGCCTCGATGGCGCGGGCGACCGTTGCCACCGCGCCGTTGAGCGCGGCATCGAGGAAGTCCTCCGCGGGCATGGGGGCGGCAGGCGCAGCCGCCGGGGCGGTGACCGCGGTGACGGCCGCGGGCTGAGGGGCGGGGACCGCCTCGCGGCGGCAGCCCGCCGGCAACCCCGCGCAGAGCGCGATCGCCAGGCAGACGGGAACGGACAGGACCGTGCGCGACTGGTGAAGCAAGTCATTCATGCCCCGCTAATACTACAAAGGGGACCGTCCTGACAAGCGCGCGACTGCACGCCTGGGTGCGATTTCACAGCTCCCGTTAAGACAGAACCATTGACAGCAGAATCATTCTCTTGGCGTGTGCGTTCGACCGCAACACCCAATGATTCTGCTGCACATGATTCCAGACCTCCGCGCGTCGCGTCGCCCGCCCGCCGGGACGGCACGGACCTTTCCCCGTAGGACGGGCCTCCCGGGCCGTCCCGGCAAGCGCGGAGAGACCGGCGGCAGTCTCGTCATGCTATTTCTGCGCGGCCTCGCGCGCAGGGGGGGGGCCGCTGAAGGCGGAACTGCGACAGGCATTCCGCCCCACCCCGCCGCGCCTGCTTCCTGCCTCGCGCCGCCAACGACGCAAATCAGCCTGAGCTGGGCTTCCCGGCGCTAGGCTGGGTTTGCTAATCCGGTGTTTGGTTTCTACGTGGGCAGTCGGCTCCTCCACTTCTCCGGGTCTTGGGAGCAATGGAAGACCGAGTAGACGACACAGCGATTCTGATTCGGCACAAACTCGAAGAAGATGGCAAAGGGAAAAGGATGGGTGTCTCAGTCATCTCGGTTGGAGGATGGACTGCTTGACTTGATCCCAGGTTTCGCCCGAATCGGGATTCCGCAGGTAGCGTTCCTTCCGTCGGGCCAGTTCATCCTTCTGCCACTGCGGGACGGGCAGATTCGCGTTGCTTCGCGCAATGCTGTCCCACAGATCCTCCACGATCTGCACGCGTTCCGCGACGGACAACGTCTCAAGTTCCTGTAGTGCTGTTGTCATGCGGGAATACTACCTCCCTTTGCGCTTGGGGACAATCCGTTTTCAGGTCGTACTCAGGCCGCAACTCGTCTGCCATTTCTCTGTCATTGGCCTCTTTCATGTTCTCATCGCGCGGGTTTCTTCTTAATGGCGGGGGTAGCCCAGGCCGGCCATTTCAGCACGATGCGGCGCAGGCTCTCGATCGCCGCCAAGACACGCTGTTTCGAGTCGCCGGCCAACGATCCCTTCCGGCCCCGAATGTCCGTCATCTGGCCAGACAGCCGACCCATGATCCGCAGGGCGTCGGCGGCAAACTCCTCGCGCGTCTTGCCGGTCAACGTCACATCCCCCGAAGGCGGTTTCGGATTTTCCGGGGGCGTCTTGCCCTCCAGCGCGTCCAGCGCCCGATCCAACGAACGGGCGCTCATCTCGCGAAGCGCGGTTTGCTTGCCGGTCCGCGGGTCGGTCAACGGGCTATCGGGTGTGAGAGTGGCGGCAATCTCGTCGGACAACGCTGAGACCCTATACAGAACACTGGGATCCAGATCGAAAAAAACCGCAACGTTGCGGTTTTTTTGACTGAACCGGGCGACCCGCATGTAGCGCTGGGCGGTGTCGGCCGAATCATGCACGTGGTCCTTGAGCCACCGCAGCCAGGCGGTCCTGTCGGACAGTCGGTCGAGCGCTTCCTTGACCGCCATGAGTTCGGCGCCGATCGCGGCGATGATGCCGCCGCTGTTCTGCCGTGATCGTCCTTTCCTGAACGGCCCGCCCAATCGTGCCTCCCCGCTCGTCCTCCTCGTCGTCGTCGTCCTCGATCTCGTCCTCGATCCCCGCTTCTTCGAGTACGAGGACGAGGACCGTTCGCTGCGCTCACTGAGGACGAAGACGATTTCGTTCCGACATTCCTTCATCTTTTCACGCAGAACGTCGCCGTTCAGCCTGAGCCGGGCTTCCCGGCGATAGGCGACGCCTGGTTGGGTGCGCTTGTTTCCTTGCCTGATTGCTCTCGAGTCCGATCGTCTCGAATTTGCTCCAGTCGTTTTCGCCACGCTTTCGCATCCTGCGAAAGCAGCCATTGCGGAAAGCGGGGTGTGTGAAGCCACGAGATGTAGGCGAAGACCATGATCACAGCAGCAACGAATGACAGTCCGGCGCGGGTCCACACCCACACCCTGGTTGGTGATCGTGATGTCCAGTAACCAGCGAGTACTGGCGCCCCGACCAGCATCAGACTCTCGATGGTCGTAGAGCTTAGGTGGCATCCGTGCGAAGGCGCCAAGAGTATCGGCGCGAACGCAGCCAGTGCCCCAATGATGCCCGCTATGATTCCTCTGGGCTTCACCGTTCTTGCCTCACCCAACGTTCGCCGTCACGGTGCCGAGCTTGCGAGTCTACCATGCGCGCCGTGTTGGCGCCGGGTCTATCGGTTTCCCATCGGGGTCGGGGTCGGTATCGGTATCCGCCTTCGCCTGGGAGGCTTCGGCGGGACGCCGTCGGGGT
>CAYOBW010000378.1:5882-6250 GCA_964402115.1 uncultured Victivallales bacterium | reverse complement strand
GCGGGCAGGCATTTCTGCAAGCATAACACCGGGTGCAGGCAGACAGCATGTCGTCAAAAAAACGCCATCTGTCATCCGGCGTCATGGTTTCAATTTTTCGGATGCTTTCATAGCGATCCACCTCTTTGGGCTCTTCCACAAGTTCGGCGGCCAGCTCATCATAAACCACGGGGTTGTGATGCACGCAGATGGCGCAGTTATTCTGCAGTAACCGGGCCTTGGGCAGCGTTTTTTCTTCGGAGGCGGAGTTGACGGTGATATTTCCATCAGATTCAGAAACCGATTGAACACCGCCATCCACCAGCGCCGAGATTTTCATCTTGTCCACCATGCCGGTACAAGGAACCCCGATGATCACGATCTGTTCG
>CAYOBW010000378.1:0-5872 GCA_964402115.1 uncultured Victivallales bacterium | reverse complement strand
GGGTAACGATATTTCGCGAATCGCACCCCTTGGCAATGATGCAGATCCGTTCTTTGGTGTTTCCCAGATAATTGGCCAGGTTCAGTCGGCAATGTGAATTCCATACGAGTTGGCCGGTGTCTGCGGGATTACGGATAACGCAAATGTCGTTCATCATCGGCAAGCTGCCTTTGCGGTAACCGATGATTTTGTCCACTTTTCCATTTTCCAGAAGACGCCGGGAGATTTCCTGAATTTTTTGCGTGGCGTCCATCATCATGTCGCTAACCTCTCCGGTTCTCTTTTGATAAAGTTTCTGGCAGGGCCTAGTCTGCGGACATCCCCGATCACCGTATTGGCGACCTGGGCGAATTTCACGCCTTCTGCCGAAGAAATCCATGAAAAGTTCAGCCGGCCGGGTTCAATGCCGTTATATTCGATAAATTCTTTAAACAAGGTGAACTTTCTTCTGGCGAAATAATTGCCTTCGATATAGTGACAATCTCCCGGATGACATCCGGACACCCAGACACCGTCTGCACCGTTCATGAAGGCATAAAGCAGCATCTTGGGAGAAATGCGGCCGGAACACGGCACACGGATGACACGCATGTTCGGTGGATATTGAAAACGGCTGACGCCGGCAATATCCGCTGCGCCGTAGCTGCACCAGTTGCACAGAAATGTAATGATTTTGGGTTCAAACTCGCTCATATGAATTATCCTTTACTATGTTTTATGCACTGGCGATCATGGCCATTAACTGGGATTCATCAAACCCTTTCAAATGCAGCGCGCCGGACCGGCAAGACGACACGCAGGTACCGCATCCCTTGCACAGCACGGGATTGATATCCGCCTTTCCACTGAAAGGGCCGCTGGTTCTGAACATGGGGGCGTTGTAAGGGCAAACACTGAGACAGACACCGCACCCGCTGCAGTCAGCGGGATGAACAAGGGCAACGGTGCCGATGGTGTTGATGGTTTTTCTGGCCAGAAGTCTTGTGGCGCTGGAAGCCGCTGCCTGCGCCTGGGCTACGGATTCATCGATGGGTTTGGGATAATGGGCCAGACCGCAGAGAAATACCCCGTCCACCGCAAAATCCGATGGCGCCAGCTTGACGTGCGCTTCGGCAAAAAACCCTTCGTCATTGATCGGCACCTTGAAAAATTGAGCCAGTTTTTCATCCCGGTAGGGAACCACGGCGGACGCCAGGGTCAACAGATCCGCCCGAAGGGTGATGGGCCGCTGCAGTATATGATCCGTGACCTCAAGCTCCAGACCTTCCGGTGTTGCCGCAACCTTGGGCTTATGGTTCACGTCATACCGGATAAAGATCACGCCTTTTTGACGGGCTTCCTTGTAAAGCGCCTCCCGCTCCCCGTATGTGCGGATATCCCGGTACAGGACATAAATATGCATCTCCGGGTTCAGCTCTTTTAAATGCAGGGCGCCGGACACCGAATGCGTACAGCATATTCTGGAACAATACGGACGATCGGGCTCGCGGGAACCCACGCACTGGATAAACACCGCGGTTTTGACCGCTTTCAAAGACGGATCACCGGCAATCAGTTTCCTGTCTAGGTCCAGACCGGTAATCACCCGCGAATCCTGACCATAAAGATATTCAACAGGCTTATATTCATATGCGCCGGTGGCAATGACGGCAACGCCATGCCGCAGGGTTTCGGACTGGCCGCCCCGGGTGATGGTGGTATCAAAATTCCCCACGAACCCTTCAACCCGTGTGATTTCAGACTCCAGCCGGACATGGATGTTTTCATTCGATTCCACTTCCCGGATCATCGCGGAAAGGGCTTTTTGAATATCCTCTCCTTTTGCTGTCCGGTACAGAAAATTGGCTTGCCCGCCAAGCTTCGGGTCCTGCTCGATCAGAGACACCTTGTATCCCTGATCCGCCAGGGCTTTTGCAGCCGTCATTCCGGCAATGCCGCCGCCGATGACAAGCGCATTCTGGTCGATTTCCAGTTTGGCTTCCGTCAAAGGTTCAAATAAGGTCACCTTGGACACCGCCATGCGCACCAGGTCCTTGGCTTTTTCGGTGGCCCTCTCTGGAAAGTCTTTATGCACCCAGGAACCATGATTGCGGATATTGACCATCTCGAACAGATATTTATTGAGCCCGGCGCTCAGGAGCGTTTCCTGAAACAGCGGATCGTGGGTCCGGGGCGTGCAGGCTGCCACAATGATCCGGTTGAGGTTTTTCTCCTGAATGAGTTTGGCGATGGCATCCTGGGTATCCTGGGAACAGGAATACAGATTGTCCGTGGCATACTCGACATAAGGCAGGGTTGCGGCATAATCCCGGACCCCGCGAACATCGATCACCGCGCTGATATTGATGCCGCAGTGGCAGATAAACACGCCCACACGGGGTCTATCACCAGCAATATTTCTTTCCGCTGGAACCACGGTGGACTTTGTCAGGGTGTTTCTGCCCGCGGCAAGGGCTGAACCGGCGCAGAGCGCGGCGGACCCGGCCTCAATGACGGACTGCGGAATGTCCTTGGGGCCTTGAAACGCGCCGCAGACAAAAACACCGTCCCGGGTTGTGGCCACCGGATGGAAGGAATCGGTTTTGCAGAAACCGCCGTCCGTAAGCGCTATCCCCAGTTTGCCGGCGAGCAGCCGGACGTCCTCCGATATCTCCATTCCCACGGAAAGCACCACCATGTCATGGACGCTTCGGATCCACTGGCCGGATACTTCATCCACATAGTCGATGATCTGGCCCCTGTTCTCGCCGGACTGACCGTACACCGAGTGAATCCGGCACCGGACAAATTTGATGCCGTATTTGTCTTTTGCCTGGTTGTAGCAGTTTTCAAACCCCTTGCCGTGGGTGCGCATGTCCATGAAAAAACCTGAAGGGTCAGGTGTTTATCGGTATCGACATAGTTGATGGCGCCGGCCGGACAGGTTTTTTCGCAGTTGCCGCATTTGTTTTTGGTCAGTTTGATGCAGTTTTTGGCGTCAATGGCGTATTTCAAGGGTACGGCCTGGGGATAGGGAACGTAGATGGCCTTTCGTTTGATCAGCTTCTGGTTATAGACATCATCCACTTTCCGGGGGCATTTTTCCGTGCACGCCCCGCAGGCAATGCATTTTTCCATGTCCACATAGCGGGCTTTCTGGAATACCGAAACCTCGAAATTTCCCTTTTCCCCGCGCACTTCCTCAACCTCGGACAAGGTCAGGAGCTTGATATTGATATGCCTTCCAACTTCCACCAGCTTGGGAGACATGATGCACATGGCGCAATCGTTGGTGGGAAATGTTTTATCGAGCTGGGCCATAACGCCGCCGATGGACGGCGTTTTTTCGACCATATAGACGTAATATCCCGAATTGGCCAGATCCAGCGCGGCCTGAATGGCGCCGATCCCTCCGCCGACAATCAGGACGGCTCCCGTCGTTTGTTTTGACATTGCGTGTTTCTCCTTCTATTGGGGAAGATTGACTTCAAGAAGATCAGGCCCGAGATAGGCACGTTCGTTTTCCGCAAGAATCCCCAGAGACAATGCAATGAGGGTCCAGAGATGAACGGTCTGGTATCCGGCTTTGTGATGCTCGGCCAATTCATGAATCTGGGCATGGCAGTTATGACAAGGGGTGACAACGTAACCAGCATTCGTTGCCATGATCTGCTCATATTTGAGCCTGCCATAATAAAAACGGGCATCTTTATAACCATTCTGGAGAAATCCGCCACCGCCACCGCAGCAGTAGTTATTGGATCGGTTTGGAACCATATCGATCAGGTTTTCTTCGCCCACCACGGAACGGACGACAAAGCGAAGCTCTTCGGCCAGCGGGTCACCGAAACTTTTCCGAATATGATTGCAGGGATCCTGTACGGTAAACTTCACTTTCAGATCTTTATTCCAGTCTGAATTGACTTTCAGTTTTCCTTCACGGATCCACTGTGCGTAGTATTTGACCATTGGCGCAATTTCCATGTCGGTTGGAATTCCGAATTTCTTTTGCCCCATCCAGACGGAAAATGTGGAATGCCCGCATTCGGTATTCAAGTAGACCTTGCATCCCAGATCGTTGGCTTTTTGAATCGTTGTCGTGGCAATATTCTTCCAGTTTTCGTCATCCGCCAGGAACATGCAGTAATTCTCTCCCCCCCATCCTTCGCTTCCGTACGTCCAGTCCGCCCCGACCAGATGAAGGATTTTCCACAGGGGAACCATCTCTTCCGGCTCCGTCACCGGTTCTCTGGAGTTCTGGCTCAAAAAGAAATGCGCGCCCTGTTTGTCGATCGGTGCCTGCAAGTCCTCCCATCCCGGCTGGGTATCACGCACTTCCTGGACAACATCCTCCACGACAAACTTAAAATCTTCCTCGGAAGTTCCCATGGCACTGCCACTCTTGTTCCGGATCGCCATGTCGCAGGAACCCAGAATGCCTTTGGGCCGTTTTTCCCTGGGCCAGAGTTTTCTGCCTTCATAAATCAGTCCGGGGATATTGATTTTCATAGGGCAAACATACATACACCGTCCGCACATGGTGCACATCCAGACCCAGGGATGCTCCGTGATTTCTTCATCCATACCGAAGGCAACCATCCGGATAAATTTTCTCGGGTCCATATTTTCAAGGCCCGTTGCCGGGCATCCCGAAGCGCAGGCCCCGCAGGTCAGGCATAAGTTCAAATTGCCGCCATCCGGCAGGATTTCCTTCACCTTGTTCATAAAGCTGTTTTTTTTATCTCTTTCCAAATGGATTATTCCGGTCATAACCACTCCTTTTTCAATAAATGTTGATCATTCATAAAACCGCCTCAAACGCTGCCGGACAATCCGCAAAAAATCATGCGGAGATATTTTTCATCGATGGGATAGGTACAGGGATCATCATCCGCTTCAGGGCAATATTCGATTTTCACGGCAGACGTTACTATAGAAACAGGAACTTCCTGACTGCGTTCCTTGAGAACCTCAAGTTGTAGCCGCCTGTTGTTTTCTATCCAGCGGTCGCATTCATCGTGGGTTCCGATATACGAAACAAATACATGCTCCCCCCGCCAAATGGTAATTAGACGATAGCCGCCACCGAGATCGTATTTGACACATTTTCTGATCCGGTATTCGCCATTGTTGGTGACCATCCTGTTTTCATCGGGGAGACGGCATCCCTGTATCAGCCTGTGGACAATCCCGTCCGCCTTGTCGGCAGCGATAGTGGCTTTTTTGCCGGCTTTGCGAAGCGAAACCAGTTGCCTGTCGAATTTTGGACTTCTGTAAACACAACGAATCAATTTTCCTCCTTGTTCCCGGACAAACCCTGCAAAGAAAAAAGCCTGTTTTTCCGGCCCAATACGGCGCAAAATCGCTTTCAACCACTGAATAAAGGTCAACAGAGCGCCTGCCGGACGCAGGTATCCCCTGTGGACCGACTACAAAATAAATCAATCAGGAATAAATGTTCAGGAAAGACGAAAGGAAGGAAAAAACGACAACCGGCTACGAACTAACCAGAGACATGATCTTTCGGTCTTATCCTGCGCCCACCAACCCGGGTGGCGTTCTTCGAACTATCTCAGGTAAAGCCGAAAAATGGATACATGATGAAGCCTTTGAAACATTCCATTATTTAAAGAAGCCAGGCAAAACACTATGGGCTTTGCCTGCGAATACGACACTGATATTTCAGGTCCCGGATCTCTGACGGCACAAAAAAACGACCGCATGTATTAAGAAAATTATGGTAATCGGTTCAGAGTCCGAAACGAATCGAAATTTCAATATATCACATCATCCGATTTGTCAATCCGATATTCAAAGCTATAACCATTCGTAATAATGGATGACATATTATAACTAAAGTGAATTTGACATATTCGCAGTGATATGACAGAAA
>CAYOBW010000377.1:0-6318 GCA_964402115.1 uncultured Victivallales bacterium | reverse complement strand
CCACCCCACTTCAGCTGCCGTTTCCCGCAAGCACGCACGCCTTCAGGCCGGTTTCAGCGGGCGTGGGCCCGCGCCGCCCGAAGACCGATTTATTATCAGGAGTTGGCCTGGGTCCTACGATTTGACTTCGAGGTATTCAATCAGTGCGCCGTCCTGCATGAAGTAGGCGATGCGGATGCCGGGAGCGGCCTGGAGGGCGGGAACGACAACATCTTTGCCTTGCAGCTCGGCATCGAGGTTGTCGACCATCCAGGAGGTGTGCGGCATCTTGGCCACGGGGGTGTTGGCCAGCGGGCTTTCAGGGCTGAACCGCACCCATTCTATTTTATTGATGGGGTCGGAGGCGGGATTGGTTCCCCAGACTTTCAGCGATTCAAAGTAACTCTCGCCGGGCTTGGGTGTCATTGCGACGAGGCCGATGTGATGGAACTGTTTCATGTGTCTTCCCTTTCGTGTTGTTCTGCTATTGTGACCCTATGTTTACTGCTTGTAAAAGAGGCTCAGGCTTGGGTGGAGTTTTTCGAATCGAGCGTAGAGCTCCTTGTATTTCTCGTGCGTTGCCGCGTCTGGTTCATAGATCCTTTCCCCACGGTAGACTTGCTTGAAGGCGTCATCCTCGTTCTTGTAGACCCCGGTTCCAATGCCGGCCAGGATCGCGGCGCCGAGAGGCACGGCTTCTTCTATGTCCGGAACATTGACCGCGGTCCCGCTGACGTCGGCCTTATTCTGCATCCAGAAGCTGTTCTTGGTCGGGCCGCCGATGGCTACGATCCTGCTGCTCTTGACGCCCATGCTTTTCTCAAACGCCTGCACGATTTGGGTGAACTGGTAGTTCATGCCCTCGATAACCGACCGGAGCATGTCGCCCCGGCTGACGATGTTGCGGAGTCCGGCAAAGGCTCCCGCCGATGAGCTGTCCAGCACGGGGCAATGACTGCCGGACATGTGCGGCAGGAAGAAGGTGCCGTTGCTGCCTACGGGCGATTGCGCCGCAAGCTTGACGATGTAGTCCCAGTCCGACCTGCCTTCGGCCTCTGCCTTTCGTTCCTCCTCGCCGCAGAACTCGCGGCGGAACCATTCCAGCATGTCGGCGGCCACGGTGGCGCCCATGGCGGCGTATTTATCCCGTGCCACGTGCGCGTCGATGAGGACCCCCATTTGCCGGACTTCCTGGGTCAGCACGGGCTTGTTCAGAGCCGCGACGATCATTTCCCATGTGCCGAGCACATCGAGGACGACGCCGGGTCTGTAAGCGCCGGTCGGCAGGCAACCGCAGCTGTAATCATGTCCGCCCAGCACGACGGGGGTGCCGGCTTTCAGCCCGGTGAGTGCGGCCGCGCCCTGGTGAATTGTGCCCAGAACGGTTCCGGCGGGCTTGGGGTCGCAGAGCAGTTTCTTATCGATCCCGGAGATGTTCAGCAGTTCCTCGTTCCAAGTCCTTGTGGCCTGATCAAACAGGAGCGTATTGGAGGCCATGCTGTAGTCGGTCGCGTATTCGCCGCACAGCATGAAGTTGATGAAGTCTTCGATCAAAACCCATTTGTGGGTACGATCGAGAATGGCAGGTTGATGCTCCTTCATCCACAGCAGGCGGAGGGCAGTGTTGAACGGCCAGATCTGATCGCCGCCGAGGTTGAACTGACGCTCGATGCCGACAGTCTCGATCCACCATTTCTGCTGGGGCAGGGTGCGGGGGCAATGCCAGCTGATGAAGGGGTAGAGCCATTTGCCTCCGGCGTCCAGTGGCACGCCGTCCATGCCCATGCCGGTGACGGTCACGCCTTTGATGGCCGAGGCGTCGATGCCGGCGACGGCCTTCCTTATGGATTGCGCGATGCCTGACCAGATCTGCTGCGGTTGCCAGACGGCCCAGTCCGGGTGATCCTTTTCCGGGTGCACCAGTTCCGTCGGAGTGTCCGCTTTGGCCACGATCTTTCCGTCAACTCCGAAGAGCACCGCCTTGAGATTGGTAGAGCCGACATCCACGCCCAGTAGATAACTCAAGTTCTATCCCTCCTTTAGTGGGTCGAATCCAAAGCCCGGATTCTACTGCAGGCAATAAAGCTAACAACCACAAAGAGTCTTTGCCCTTCTCGCCTTCTGCGACAACTGTGTTTCCTTTGGTTTCTTCCGAAAAGTGCTTCTCATCTTGATTGGTAGTGTCATGTCATGGCGTCCACGGCGCCGGACGATTCGAAGTCCAGCTTGATCGGATATTGGCCATAGGCCTTCATGGCGCTCAGCATGGCAAGGTAGTTTCCCGGGTTAACGGACGAGTGAATGCTGTTGCTAGAGGACAGGATGAAGCCGCCGCCCTCGGCGCCGGCCCTGATCACGTCCAGCGTTTCCTTTACCACCTCTGCGACGGTTCCCGTTACCAGCGTTGTGGCGCACTTGACGTTTCCTTTGAGGGCCACCTGCTTGCCGTAGGTCTTCTTCATGTAGGCCAGATCCATGCCGCCCAGCGGGTCGATCGGATCCAGGCAGTCGAACCCGACATCCATGAGCATGTCCATCAGCGGCATGATGTTGCCGTCGGTGTGTTTGATGACAGGCAGGCCGGCGGCGTGGAAGCCTTTGACGACGCGCTTCAACCCCGGGTACATGAGGTCCCTGAAGGTGTCAGGCGACATGAAGGGCGCCTGGGCCGAGGAATAGTCATCCCCGGTGAAGACGAAATCGGCGCCGTGCCGGGCCGCTTCGGCAGCCAGCTCGATGTTGAGGTCCACCGACATCTCGACCAGGCCGCGAACCAGTTCCGGCTCGAGTGCGAAGGTCATCATCAGTTCCTCGAAGCCCATCAGGTTGCGGGGGATGGAGAGCACGTCGTTGAGGTGAACCCCGATGGCGTATTTGCCTTTATAGCGGGCGACGAATTTCTTCAGGCTGTCAAACCGGTAGGGTGCTTGCGGGTCCGGAGCCTGATAGTTCTTCAGGTCATCGAGGGTCTTGATGACGGCTTCCACGACCGTGGAGTGCTGTTCTTCACCGCGTTCAACCACAAGGCCCCATTCATTCTTGAAGCGGTGTGGGGCGACCTGGGTGGACCTGTAATCGGGTGCTGTCAGCATGGCGTCCAGTCCCATCCGCACGGTAAACTCTTCCGTGGTGCAGCCGGGGCAGATCGCATGCCGTACCTTCTGGTCGATAATCCACTCAAAGTGCGGGATCCTGTCGGGCTCTTCCCTGCGGAGGACACACATAACGCGTTCAGCTGAATTCAATGGCTAATTGCTCCTTTCGTGCAAACGCATGTTTGCAGACAGAAATCTAGTCTGTACCCGTTGCTTCTCCTCTTGCAGTTTCAATCTCGGTTTTGCGCTTCGGCTCGTCCCAGCCAAGAACCTCGCCGGCGATATCTGCGATTTCCCGGAGGGCCGGCGCGCCGGCTTCGCCCAGGATGGTGATGATGCTGCGGCGGCGGACGATGTCCGACAGGTGACAGATCGCTTCGTTGCGTGCGATGTAACGGATTTCGCCCACGCTGTAGTGGGACAGGTTCTTCAGCGGTTGGCGCCAGGCGGCGGTGTCGTCCCCGGTGAGGGTTTCGGCTGCCGTTCCATACCGCGTCAGCAGATTCGCGACCTGTTTCTGGTCCAGTCCGCGAGCGGCGGCAACGCGCTGTATCCAGAGGTCTTTCTCTGTTTCGCCGACGGGGAAATTGCCGGCGCTGGGGTAGGGGCGCTCTTCGGTCGACGTCTGCCGGGACTTCTTCAAGGCCGGGAGAATCAGGTCGGCAGCGTTCTCGGCCAAGGCACGGAAGGTTGTCAGCTTTCCTCCAATCAGGCTGTAGATGGCAAAAGCGCGACCGTCGGCCGGTGCGGCCACGTCGATGCGGTGAGAGCGGGGGACGCGGCTGGTGTAATCCAGGCCCGACGCCGGAAGGGGGCGCACGCCGCAGAATTTGTAGACAATATCCTTCCGCGAGATCGAAAGTGCGGGGAATACGCCCTTCAGCGTGGTGAGCATGTAATCGATTTCCTTGTCTTCGCAGGTGGCCTTGTCCGGGTCTGCGACCCGGAGGTCGGTGGAGCCCACGATGACCTTGTCCATGAAGCGGAACGTGATGCAGATCCGGCCGTCGCTGTGCTCGTAGTAGATCATCCGGTCGCCGAGGGCGGTGTAAAGTTCCTTGTTGTTGACCACGAGGTGTGAACCCTTGGTGCCGCCCATGAAACGTGAGTCGAAACCGAGTGCCTTGTTGGCGCCGTCGACCCAGGCGCCGGTGGCGTTGACGACCAGGGTGGGCTTAATGGCCGTTTCTTCGCCGGAGATTGCATCGCGAAGAAGGATGGAGTCGCATCCGCGCTTATGGGCTGTGATGTAATTCAGCGCCAGGCATTCCTTGTTCTCCCGGCAGGCTTCGGCGATCATATCGACACACAGACGTTCCGACTGGCTGATCCAGGCATCCCAGTAGGTGGCCGTGCAGGAAATATCGTCAACCAGGCCTGGGATTTCCGCGAGGGATTTGTCCCGCGAGGTGAAGAAATGCCGCGGGGTCTGGCGGTTCCTGGCGGTGATGATGTCGTAGAAGAGCAAGCCCAGCTTGACGATGATGGCCCCGCGGCCGCCCGGGGTGACGGGAAGGCCAAAGAAGACCATGGGCGTCTTGATGATTCCGGTCAGCCAGGATTTGATGGGAATAGTCGTCTTCAGGGGGATCACAAAATGGGGGGCATATTTCAGCAGCCTGTTCCGCTCGGTGACCGCCTCCCGCACCAGGGCGAATTCGGCATTCTCCAGGTAGCGCAGGCCTCCATGGATCATCCGGGAGGACGCTGAGCTTGCGCCTGCCGCGAAGTCTCCCTTGTCCACGAGCACGCAGCTTACCCCCTGCAGGGCCAATTCCCGCATCAGGCCGGCGCCGTTCACGCCACCCCCGAGGATTAGCACATCGCAGGTCGTTGTCTGCTTGAGACTATTCCAGCTCTCCTGGCGACTTTTCATCCGTGTATTACTCCCGAGAGAACGCAATTCAAATCCGCAGATGGCGCCGATGTTGTGAGACGGGCCCGTGCCTGTCTGAACGGTTCCCTCTCACCGTCTGTGCCATCGGCGAAATCTGCGGATAAGATACTGTTCTCAGCCGGCAATTCCGGCGAGTTTCTTCCGTTCCGTTCCGAGTGCATCGGCGGCGATCATGGCGCTGACGACATCGTCCGAGGTGACGTCAAACGGATGGTTGTTGCACAGCGAGCCGGGTCCGCCGCAGATGTCGCCGATGATTTTCAGACGGTCGCGGCCAACGCCTGCAAGACCGAGTTCGGCAAAGGTAACCGGCAGGCCGATGGCGACCTCGAAATCCACGATATCGTGCATCTGTTTCACGGGCAGGTCATCGTCAAGGCAGAGCTGGGTGATAATGCCGAAACCGACCTCGTGGCCGTGCATGAGGTGGTGGCATTCGGGGAAGGACGGCAGGCAGTTGGCCAACATGTGGGCGGTGGCGACGCCGCTGCTCTCAAAGCCCAGACCGGACAACAGCACGTTGGCTTCAACGACTTTCTCGACCGCCGGGGTGACGATATGTCTTTCGACGGCGCGTTTGGCTTCGACGCCATGTTCCATGAGGATGTCGCGGCAGAGCCGGCAGATGGCCATTCCGGCCATGGTCGAGGTACCGCCGGCCAGGTTCGGGCCGCGGATCTTGAAGACGGCGTCGGCTTCCACCCAGGTGCCCAGGGCATCGCCCATGCCCGCGACGAAGGCGCGTACGGGTCCGTTCGCGATGACCTGCGTGTCCACCAGGACCAAGTCCGGGTTCACGCCCCAGCTTTCGAAGCCCATGCAATTGCCTTGTTCGTCATACCACACCGTGAACGAGCTTGTCGGCGAGTCGTTGGAGGCGATGGTGGGGATGGTGATCGTCTTGGTGTGTGCGGCGGCCGCCGCGGCTTTCGCCGTATCCAGTGCCTTTCCGCCTCCGACGCCGATGCAGACTTCGACTTTACTCTCGGCGGCAATCCCGGCGACCCGCTTGGCCTCGGCCTTGGTTGAGTCTCCGTTGAAGTTGACATCCACGACTTCCACACCCGCAGCTTTCAGGCTGCCCAGGAGCGTTTCACCGACGATGCTCTTGACTCTGGAATCCCAAAGCACCATGACTTTCTTCCCGATGGGGCTGATCAGGCTGCCGGCATCCTTCATGACATTCTTTCCCTGCACGTATTTGCGGGGGGCAATCAGCACTTTATTCATGCGGTGTAGCTCCTGTGTTATATGGTAATTAGTATGGACTGAGATGGCATTTCAAGGGTGAATGATACTTCCGCTATAGGAAAAGTCAACACGACGATTGAAGGCCTGCGTAGTGGG
>CAYOBW010000376.1:0-6319 GCA_964402115.1 uncultured Victivallales bacterium | reverse complement strand
GTATCCCTTCGATTCGGATCAGGAGATTCGCGCAATGGACCTTGCCATTCACGTTGTACCGACCGTACCACCAACTGCTTGTCTTCCGCATTTCCAGGGGCATGACCATCCCTCCCGATGAGCGCCACACACCGCCTCTACGGTCAGAACTCAGCCACAGCCGGCAACCCGTAGAAAGCACGTTCAAACCCGCGCAAGCATGATCGCAAGGAATAGGCCGCGTGTCAAACAAGTATCAAACATTTCCGCCTGAACTCGCAGAAAGTGCCGATAATAGGCCAGCACAACGCAAAGACCCTCAGCCTACGGATCAGAGGGTTGCAGGTTCGAGCCCTGCCAGCCACGCCAACCCCGTTCCTCCTCAAGCCCCTGACTGGGGCCGCTTTACCCGTGTTTTCCTAGTGTTTTGCCACATTTCCGACTTCTCCATGCCGTTCATGCGTGCGCTTGCCAGCGGGTCGTGGCGACTCCTCAACGGGTCGTCAAACGGTAGCAAAACGGAAGCATGTATCCTGACCGATTGCGGCAGTGAATGTGTAACGCCCTGGCCGATGATGGCGCCAGAGAAGTGCGCGCTGTCGCGTACGGTCTCCAAGGCCAGTGTCCGGGAACTGGCGGAGCGCTTGACGCCGGCCAATGCCGAGGCGATCCGCCGGCAGCTTCTCGAACTGGCGGAGGGCGGGTGAACCGGCGGGGGCGACGTCCGCGTTACGTTCCAGAAGGTCCCCGCAGGTGTCGGGTCTGCGACGGTGTCTACACAGCCCGGGACGTCGCCGCCGTCGCCGGGCTGCCGGACATCACTGGCCAGGCCTCCGCCAAACGGTTGATTCCAGCCGCCGCCCCCTGAAACGATTCTCAAGTCCAGCGTGCGCGAACTGGCCGCGCGTCTGACACCGGGGGAAGGCCGGTGATATCCGGGCGTAAACCGGGATTGAAACGCAAGGCACAGAGGAGTAGCTTCCCATGTACGTGCTGACAGGGAAGCGCGGCGTTTACACGCGCAAGAAAGGCTTGGACCGCGAAACCCGCAAGGCCCTCCTGCTGAAGCACATCGACGATATTCGGGTTGACGGCAGCAAACTCGATGATATGTACCACGTCTTGCCAGGTCACGTGCGGAGCCAACGTCAGGTCCTCTTGCGCGAACGGAAGCGGGAAGGAAAAATTCGTGTCGAAGGCCACACAAGCGCGGCTCGCTGGTATCCAGGTTCCGCAGGCGACCATTGCGCGCAAACGGAGTTCAAGAAGCAATAAGGTTGCAAGTTGTTGCAAGTCAGTCCGTGTAAGAAGTCCACTAGTATGTACTTACGCAGTGTCTCGCTCTGCAGCATGCTTGGCGAAGACAGTGTAACTGCCCAAAATGCATGACGAGATCAAAGGGGATTACTGTTGTTGCCAAAATGACGGCCTGCACGCGGCTCCTGACGGCCCCGCTCACCGGCCGAACGCATGCCGTCTGGACCCTGCAACCGCCGAGACAAGGCTGAAGGATGAAGGCTGAAGCTCAAAAGGGTTGGAGGGAACGAGCAAGGACACTCGCGCGGAGGATCATCCGCGCTGTTCAGCATCTGCTCAGCCGCCATGCAGGAGAAGCCCGCCCGAAGGCTCCCCCTTTCATCCTTCAACCCTCATCCTTCAGGCTTGCGGTGAGTAACGCCGTCGGCGCCGTTACGCACTACGCCTACGACCCCGAAGGCCGCGTCGCCGGCACCTGGGGAGCCACCTACCCCGTGACCTACGCGTATGACGACGCCGGCCGGATGACCGCCACGACCACCACCCGCGACCCGGCGATAGGGATGTCCACCTCTCGCGTCTTCGATCTGGCGAGGCTGTTGCCTGTGATATCCGGCGTACTCGCGCTGTCCGGTTGTTTGAGCAACCCGTCGGGGTTCGGCTCCTTGGTTGTTCGCGTTCCCCCTTGCACCGACGCTATCTGCGTCGAACTATACAAGGATAAGCGTCTCGCTGAGAGTCGGCGGGTGTGCAGGCAGGTGCCCCGCAGTGGCAGATGTGACTTCGAGCGTTTGCCATGCGGTTTCTACACCGTGGTCGTTGCCCCTGAAGTAGACAGTTTCGGCGCTCAACGCATTGCAGAAACAAACGTTATGGTTGCGAGCGGCACAGAGATGTCCATGAGGGTTCCCCAAGGCAGGATCACAGTAACATGCAATTTCAAAGGTGTTCCGGCTCCAATGTGGTGGAATCCGAGCATCGTGGGACCCATTCGTATCAACAGGGTACTTCTCGGTGGCGAGACTGACGGAGTATTTGTGCAGTACCTGTGGCTTCTAGACAAAAGGCCGGACAATCAGTGGACGGGAACTCTGGGCTTTCTCGATGAGGGGGATTATCGGTTCACGGTATTTGAGCGAGATACTGGTACAGGCGGAATCAAGGACGTTCAAGCAGTCACGGTACACCTCACCGCGTCCCACTTCAATGGCAACGGGGTTCGTGTTTCGTTCTGAGCGGACGGGGATTGCGCGACGGACGGGGATCGGTGTCAGCCAAATCGTGTCACGGGTGTCGGCGGAGAGGGGGGAGCGCATCGTGGCGCGGGACTTGGCGGGACGCGGTGGGCGGCGGGAATGCTTGGAAAGAGCGGGGTAGCGGATGCTCGGAACCCTTGGCAGCGAAGCGTCCGTGTGCGCGCCTGCCGCACACGCGTCGCAGGGGACGGGAAGCAGGCGTAGACGAGTTGTGGGTGGAAGCGGCGGACAGCCGTCAACCGGCCGACGATGTGTCGGCGACAGAATCACCCGCGCTGCGAAGTGCCGCGGCTACAGCGGCAGGTTGCGCAGCCGCTTGTCGGTGTGGCAGAAAAACGTCCCGACCGCTGGGCTTGAGTCGCGGATGGCGCATGGGTGCTCACTCCTTACTGCAGCCGGGCCCCTTGCCCGGCCTCTGCAAAAAGGAAGCCGTGAGCGGTTCCGCGGGCTCTGTCCCTGTCCGCTGTTGCGCCTCTCTCTGAATACCCTGCTTGCGAATAGCGGATGGCGATTCGCCGAGCAGCCTGCGCACTTTCTTGTTGAAGTGGTGAATGTCCGATATGCCCATGTCAACGGCGATGGATTTAATGGAGTTGTCGGTAAACGTCAGCATGTGCCTGGTCCGAGCCAGCCAGCGCTCCTGCATGTATTGCCTGATGCCGATGCCCAGTGTTGCATGAAACAGCCGCCTGAGATGGGCAGGTGAAACATCAGCCGTCCTGGCAAGATCCGAGGCCTGGAGCTGTTCGCGAAGCTGCAACTCGATCCGCTCCTGGACTTTCGAAACCAGTTCCCGGGCGTGATCCTCTGGCATAGAGGGCAAGACGGCTCCCGCCATCTCCCACAGAACCGACCACAGCGATGCCGATGCCCGTGCCGGCTGATGCCCGGAACAGCCGATACACTCCGTGATTTGCCGGTCAAGAGCCTTTGCCCCAGCCTGAGCATCCACAGCCAGCGGAAGCCGCGCTGTCTTGCCGTCTTTCGCGCGGGATAGGCCGAAATGAACGCAGGAGTAAAGCCCTCCATCAGGGACATCCCAGTCTCTTGTCGTGTCCGGGGGGAAAATGGTGATCATGCCAGGGTGCAGCTTTATGGCCACCGGCTTTGAAAGTCGTGTATGCCGGATCGTCACTTGTCCCTCGTGCCAGAGCTGATGCAAAGACCACCATTCGCGCATGCGCCAGTGTCTGTTGGATATGCCCGACCAGCGGCCCGCGGCGGCGATGGCTATCTGCGGCGGAACATCAAGACAACAAAGCCAGCAAACGGGTTTCATGAGCGAAATGTACCACCGATGCGCGTTTTTCGCCAATTGAAAGATCCCCCGGATGAGCCGTAGCCTGACATACGAGACTCTGAAAGCCCGGAAAACCCGGAAGGACCGGCAGAGAAACAAGGAGGCGCAGCGATGAAGAGGATGAGGAATTGGGTCGTTGTGGGTTTGGCGGCGGTGGGGCTGATGCTGGCGGCGGTGCAGCCGGCGCTGGCCAACAACCTGCAGGTGGCGAACGTGGCGGTCACGCCGAAGGACGCGACCACCGCCAACGTCAAGTTCGACCTCTCGTGGGACAACTCCTGGCGCTACGACACCGTCAACCACGACGCGGCGTGGGTGTTCTTCAAGGTGCAGAAGGAGGGCCAGACGACCTGGAACCATGTGATTCTCGAAGGCTCGGGCTTGAATCCGACGGGTTACTCTACCGGCGCAGGCACGGGGATCGAGATCGTCGTGCCGACGGACAAGGTGGGCATGTTCGTGCGCCGCTCGGCGGAAGGCTCCGGCACCCTGTCGGTAACGGGCGTGCAAGCGGTCTGGAACTTCGCCTCCAGCGGCCTGACGCCGTCCGACAAAGTGAAAATGCAGGCGTTTGCGGTGGAGATGGTATACGTGCCGCAGGGGGCATACGAGCTTGGCGATGGAAATGGCACAACCGAATCTGTGAATGCTTTTCATCTGGGCATGAGCAACGCAAAGGTCGGGACGATCGGCACCACCCTCGTTTCGGACATCAGGGTGGACGTCAATACTCGCGATGATGCTCAGATAGAAGACACCGGCATCGGCATAGACGGAGATGGCGGGTTGGATGCAAACGACGACGGAACCGTTGACAATCCCGATTTTCCGACCGGCTATAAGGCTTTCTACTGCATGAAGTACGAGATCACGCAGGGGCAGTACAAAGACTTCCTGAATACGCTGACCGCGGAGCAATCCGGCAGCGCTCAACGTTATCCGAATTCCTTCGGATTGGACCGCCACACCATCACCGGTACCAGCGGCGTTCCCGGCAGCTTCAGTGCATCGAGTCCCGACCGGGCCTGCAACTACCTCGGCTGGTTCGACGGCTTGGCCTTCGCGGACTGGGCTGGATTGCGACCCATGACGGAGTTGGAATTCGAGAAAGCCTGCCGCGGGCCGTCGGCGGCTGTGCTAGACGAATACGCGTGGGGGACCAGCACGATTATCGCTGACAGCGGAAACGGGACGATCAACGTGACTTCTCCGGAGAACGGGACGGAGGCGAACACGACGTCCGTGTCGCTGGGGGCCTGCGTGTGGGGCAGAAACGAGATCCAGGTTGGGGGCGTGAACAGCGGCCAGGGCCCAGTGCGCGCGGGCTTGTTTTCCACGGCGAGTTCGACGCGTGTGCAGGCCGGCGCGTCCTACTGGGGGATCATGGAACTGAGCGGGAATGTCTGGGAAGTGCCGGTGACGGTCGGAAACGCCACCTGCCGGGCCTTCACGGGTTTGCACGGCGACGGGGTGCTGACTGTCGCCGGCGATGCGGATGTGGCCAACTGGCCGGCCACGGGTGGGTTTCGTGGCGGTTCGAGTGCCGACACGATGACTACACCGCGTGTGTCGAATCGCACCTACGCCGCCAGCCCGGCCACGGGGCGGGACTTCGCGAGCGGTGGGCGCGCCGTGCGCTCGGCCCCGTAGTAGTACCTTCGCGCTGCTTCGGTGCACTACGGGGCGAGCGCCGTGAGGGGTGGAGGGTGGAAGGTGGAGGTTGGAAAGGGGTGGAGGTGAACATGAACAAGAGGACATGGACGCAATTCACCGGTGGACTCATCGCGCTCGCGGTGGCGTTGGCCGTTGGGATGATGGGCGGGAGGGCGGAGGCGGCCGGCCTCAGCGTACTGAAGATTGATTTCAGTTCTCTAAGCGGGTCCGCCAGCGGTTTCGACACGATCACCGCGAACACGTTCACCGACCTTGCGCTGACCGATTGGGCGGGTGTGGTCACGGGTGTCAAGATCTCAACGCGCTCCGGCACGTTCGGGGGCGACGGCAATGCTGGTGCGCCCGGAACTTCCGCCACTTATGACGGGATCCCGGTCCCGAAAGAGGCGCGGGACGACTATATGTGGGGAAGTGTCAACGGCGGCTACGTCAAGATGGAGATCACGGGGCTTCCGGCTGGAACCTACAACGTGACCGTTTTTGAGGGGCGGACAACCGATGCGACCCAGGCCGGCAAGCTATGGGCTGGCGCAGCGGGCAACGAACCCGGCAGCGACAACACAGGTAATTACGGCAACTCAGGAGGCGGTTTCAAAACGATCACGGTGACGCTTACGGCCGGGCAGAGCCTGTGGTTTGCGCATCACGATGACAACGTTGGCGGCACGAGCGGACTGCTGGTGCGGCAGGTTCCGGGCAGCGCGGCGAAGCTGGCGTTCACGACCCAGCCGGGCAACGGCGTGGCGGGGGCGCCACTGCTCGTGCAGCCGGTGGTGGAGGTGCAGGACGCGGACGGGAACCGGGTGACGACGGACTCGTCCACGGTCACGCTGGCCATTGGAACCAACCCGGG
>CAYOBW010000375.1:0-6322 GCA_964402115.1 uncultured Victivallales bacterium | reverse complement strand
GCGGGAGCGCCGTCCAACGTAGGACGGTCCTCCCGGGCCGTCCCGGCAAGCGCGATGAGACCGGCGTCAGTCTCGTCATGTCTCAGACACCTGCCGGCGGCCAGCGTGCGAACGGCTGGTTCCGCACCCCAAATCCCCGCCTGGGGATTTGGGCGCACCGTCGAGTATTGCGCCCGGCGTGGCGAGTCTGGTAGAAAATACGGCCATGCGAGCGACGTTCGGGTCCGGGCACCGCGTGGCGTGCGTCGTGGCGACCGCGCTCCGACGGGTCGTGCGCCCATACCGGTCTCGCCGCGTTAGCCGAAAGGAGCGCGTCTCATGCAACGTCCCCCACCTTCGGCGCCGTCACGCACCCTGGCGATCATCGCTTTGGTGGCAGGCATCTGCGGCTTGATTCCGCTGGTGGGGCTGTTCTTCAGCCTCGCGGCGCTGGTTCTCGGCCTGATCGCGTTGCTAAGCGGCAAGCCCGGCACGGGGCTGGCCGTTGGCGGGCTGCTGACCGGCTGCGTTGCGGCGGCCCTTAACGTATTGTTCCTCGTCGCGGTCATCGTGCCGGCCGTGAAGGGCGCGCAGCGGGAGATGCTGAAGGCCAGTCACGCCGCCCAGCAGCGGCAGGCGGAGCGCGTCGCGTCCTTGCCGCCCACGGCTGCGGCGCCGAGGCAGTCCCCGTCCGCGATACCGCGTCGCGAACACGGAACCGGCGGGGCGACCGGCTACGAGCGTCCGGCTCCGGCTGCCACGCCGCGGCCCGCGCGGGTTGAGCCCGAGACCGGTCCGGCCTCTGCCCCCGCCCCGGGCGCGCCGCGGGACGCGGCTGCCGCCCTGCCCAGCCGAGCGCGCCCCAGCGACAATCCGGCCTCGTCCCGCCGCGAGCCGGCCAGCCGGCCCACGGCCAGCCGCCCCCCCGCAAGCACCCGCCTGCGCGACTCGTTGCCCGTGCTCCCGGCAAGCGAGGCGCAAGCGCTCGTCGCCGACCTGGAATCCGGCGAGCAGCGCCGCGTCGTGCCGGCTTCGATGAAGCTGATCAGAACCCGCCCGGCCGCCCCGCAGCCCGCCGTGGCAGCGGCCCTGGCAGGGGTGCTGCGCGACAACCCGAGTCTGCCGCTGCGCGTCAACGCCGCGCACGCACTGGAGCAGTGGGGCACGGCGGAGAGCCTGCCGGCGCTGCGACAGGCGGCCGGCGATCCGAGTCCGCTGATTCGCACGCGTGTCGAGAAAGCCATAGTCAGAATCGCGGCAGAAACGCAGGTGCCATGAAAACGTCGGACACCTACCCCCGCCCGCCAACGCCGTCGAACTTGAATTCCGCGTCGAAGACCCTGCCGCCGCGCGGCAGCGTCTCTGCCGGCCGCGGCGCCGGCGGAGCGGGGTACGCCGTGGCCGAACCGCGACTACTGGCTCGCGCCGGAGCGGCGCGCAACGACAGTCGCGCTGCTGCGTGCGCGGTTCGCTTGGCTGGCCTGCCTCTTCGTGGCGTTCTTCGGCGGCTTGCACGGGCTGACTGTCGCAGCGAATCGCGTCACGCCGCCGCGCCTGCCGATGGGCGGCTTCCTGCTGGTTGTCATCGCGTTCCTGACCGGCCTCCTGCTCTGGGTGACCCTCCTCCTGCTGCGGTTTGAGGCGTAACCTTCCCGTTCCAATACGTCAGGTATTCATGTCAGGCTGTGTGCCGATGGGGGAGACCATGACTTCAGAGTCCACAGACGGGAAGGCGGGGTCGCACGCCGCGACGTTCCGCACGACGCGCTGGTCCCAGGTGGGGCGCGCCCAGGCGGATTCGCCCGAGGGGCGTCGCGAACTGGCTGCCCTTTGCGCGGCGTACTACGAGCCCGTGGCCGTCTTCCTGCGCTGCCAGTTACGAGAAGCGGACGCCGCGCGGGACGCGGCTCACGACTTCTTTGCCCAAGTCCTGGCGGGTGGCGCTATCGAGCACGCCCAGCGGGAGCGCGGGCGTTTTCGCTCGTATCTGTTGGGCGCGGTCAAGCACTTCCTCTCCCACCGGCGCGAAGCGGCGGGGCGCCGGAAGCGCGGCGGTGGGGTAGCGGGCCTTTCGCTGGATGACGACGAGGCGGCCGAGGCGCGTACGGTGCAGGACGCGAGTGTGCTCGCGCCCGATGCCGCGTTCGACCGACAGTGGGCGCTGACGGTGCTGGCGCACGCGCTGGCGGCGCTGCGCCGCGAGTGCGCCGCGGAAGGCCGCTCGGAGTTCTTCGAGAACGTCAAGCCCTGGCTGGCGGGCGAGGCGGAACACGGCGACCAGGCGGCCCTGGCCGCGCGCTGCGGGATGAATGCTAACGCCCTGAAGGTGGCGATACACCGTTTGAGAGGGCGTTTCCGGGAGTTGCTGAAGGCGGAAGTGGCCGGCACCCTGGAGGATGGCGACAGCGTCGCCGCCGAAATGCAGGCCCTGTTCGCCGCATTGAGGGGCTGATGCGAGAAACCGTGTAACCGAACCGCGCGGATGCGTCAGTACACAGGCATGAACAACGCATCTTTAGTCAAGTGCTGCCCGAAGTGCGGGGCGTCGCTGCCGTCGGAGGCGACGGACGGCCTCTGCCCCGCGTGTCTGCTCGCGGAAGCGCTGGCGCCAACCCAGGCCGGCGCGGAACCCGTACCGTCGCGCAGCCCCATCGCGCCGGCGGACCTCGCGCCGCACTTCCCGCAACTGGAGATCCTGAAATGCCTGGGCCGCGGCGGCATGGGCGTGGTGTACAAGGCGCGACAGAAATCGCTGAACCGCTTTGTCGCCTTGAAACTGCTCGCGCCGGAGCGCGTGGGCGACGCCGGGTTCGCGGAGCGGTTCCGGAAGGAAGCGCAGGCGCTGGCCGCGCTGAACCACCCGCACATCGTCACCGTTTACGATTTCGGACAGGCCGGCGGCTTTTACTTTCTCCTGATGGAATTCGTGGATGGCGTGAATCTGCGGCAGGCGATGCGCGCGGGCCGCTTCACCCCCGAGCAGGCGCTGGCCATCGTGCCGCCGGTGTGCGAAGCGCTGCAATATGCCCACGAGCACGGCATCGTCCACCGCGACATCAAGCCGGAGAACCTCCTGCTCGACAAAGAGGGCCGCGTCAAGATCGCCGACTTCGGCATCGCGAAGATGGTGGGTAGCGGGCCGGGCGGCGGGCCGGACAGAACTCCGGCGACACCGCCGGTGTCGCTTTCCGCCGGGACGCCGCCGTACATGGCCCCGGAGCAGAAGGAGCATCGCGTCATCGACCACCGCGCCGACATCTACTCGCTCGGCGTCGTGCTCTACGAACTGCTGACCGGCGAACTGCCCGCTGACAAGCTCCAGCCGCCCTCGCGCAAGGTGCAGATCGACGTGCGCCTCGATGAAATCGTTTTGCGGGCGCTGGAGAGGGATCCCGAACGCCGCTACCAGCATGCGAGCGACGTGAAGACGATGGTGGAGACGCTTGCGCAGACGCCCCCGTCCGAGGTCCGGGCTCCGGACCCCGGCCCGGCGCCAGCCGCCTTGGAGCGCAGCCGCCGGCTGCTGGCCATTCGCGCCGTCATCACCTGCATCGTCTGCGCCGTCTTCGGCCTTTACCTGTATCCGCCCATCTGGGGGATTGGCGTCGCCGCGTGGGGACTGGTCGGCGCCGTCGTCATCGGGAGGCTGGCGTTTGGGGTCCGGCGGAACCGCGAAGAGGACCGCCTTGCGCTGGGCCGCGCGTCCACCGTCGGCATGGTCCACGCCCTCGGCATGCTCTCCGCTGGCTTGTGGTTGGCGCTGATCAACCGGGGCCTGAACCCGGCCTGGAACCACTTCCTGGCCGGTCTGTGCGCCTGCGGAGTGCTCGTGTTGGCCGTGCGCCTGGGGAAGATCGTTCGACTCCGGAAGTTCTGCCTCGCTACTTTGCCGGTGACGGTGGTCTGCCTGCTGACCGTCCACACCTTCTTCCTGCAATCGTTCATGGCAGCGACCGATGCCCTCGCGCCGGAAGTGCCGCGCGGCAGCCACGTCGTCGTGTGGAAACGCGCGTCCCGCTTCTTCCCCGGCGACTGCATTGCCTACCGGCAGCAGGAACACGTCTGCCTGGGTCGGGTCGCGAGCGTGGACGCGGAAAACCTGGCGGTGCTCCGCAACGGCGAGCCGGACGCCGTCGTGCCGCGCGGCGCCGTCGTCGGCAAAGTCATCACCGTCCTTTGGCGGGGATCGAGCAGGGCCCTGCCGCGTGGCTCGGGGATGCCCTGCAAACCGTTGCAGGGCACCAGCGTGGCGACCGCATCCGGCGGTCGCCTGCTGGAGGTCGGGATGACCCAGGATGTGGTCAACGACGTCCAGTTCGATGGAACCATCCGCTACGATCTGACCACCACGGAGCGCAACGACAGCGGCCGGCCGCTGAAGGCGATCAGCTTCGTGAATTCCGATTTCATTCGCGTGGAGCGGGTGGCCGACGCCCGGGGTCGGCCGCTGCCGTTCACGACCCGGCGCGAGGGCCGGAAGACCGTGCGGTACGAGGCCGCACTCGTTGACCCGGTCGCGCCGGGCGCCGAGTACGCCTATGTGACACACGGCGCGACGACCGGCCAGGTGACGCGACTGGCGGAGCGGGATGTCTTCGAGTACGCGATGCGCCACTGGCCGGCTACGGACGTGCGCGTGCGCCGCATCGAGCGGCATCTGCTGCCCGTCGGCGCGGCGCTGGTGGTTTGCGAACCGGCCGCCTCGGTCGAAACCAACGCCGCCGGCCGCGTCATGCTGACCATTGACCGTCTGATTCCGAAAGGAGATAGTCTGGAAACCTGCTATCGCTATCGGCTGCGGAGCGAGGGCGGGGGCATGCGGCCGGAAGGAGTCGTGAAGCCATAAGGCCAGTCGCCATGCCGCGGGTGGAGATCGTGAGCACGGAATGAGTCGGCCACCACGATCTCTGACAGCCGCGCGGATGTAGACAGCGACAGAAGCCGGACCAGGAAGAGACGGACCATGGGTGCGGACAAGACCATCGTGCGTGAACCAAGATCGGCTCGCCGCCGCGCGCTGATCGGTGAGGCCGAGACATCCCGTTCGAGGGGCTTGGACGGACTCGACGATGTGTACACGAGAGCAGTTGATGCGAGACGCATGAGGGAGGTCTTTCGGGAAGCTATGGAGTCTGCTGCAACTCCCCGCTCCGAAGCCCATCCCTCGGGTGAGAAGAGACGCTAACGAAAGGGATCGTGATGAAGAAGGCAATTGCGATTGTGTTGCTGGTCGTCGCAGTGGGGATCCTGGGCGCGGTTGTGCTGCGCCAGAACCGCATGCTGCACGCGGTCAGGGGGGAACTGAGCGTGGCCCGGACCGCGGCGCAGAAACGTACCGCGTCGTCCGCGGCGGTGACACGACCCGTCACCCGCCCGGCTGCCCCGGCAGCCGAGCCAGACCTGGCCGAGGCCCCCTCGCCGGTTGTGCCAGCTGTCGCCGCCGCGCCTGCCGTCCCGGTCGCTCCCGCTGCGTCCGCCCCGCCGCCCCTCCCGGGCCTGGGCACGAATTTCGCCAGCGCCGTGACGGCGATGATGAAGAATCCCCAGATGAAGGAAATGATGCGCGCGCAGCAGAAGGTGATGCTCGACCAGATGTACGGCGCGCTGCCCAAGTACCTGAACATGACGGCCGAACAGCACGAGCACCTGCGCGACATGCTGCTCGACCGGCAGATGGCGCTGGCCGAGGGCGGCATGGCGCTGCTGAGCGGCACGGCAGATGACCGCCAGAAGGCCGCGGAGCAGCTCCAGAAGACCAAAGCCGAGTACGATCGCGCCATCCAGGAGTTCCTCGGCCCCGAAGCCGGCGAGGTGTTCAAGCAGTACGAGGAGGTCGTGCCCGATCAGATGCAGGTGACGATGTTCGCGAAGACGCTTGGCGCCGAACAGGTCCTCAGCGAACAGCAGGAGTACGACCTCGTGGCGGCGCTGCACGAGGAGCGCAAGCAGATGCCCCAGGATTCCCTGCTGCAGAAGCAGGGCGAAGCCCCCGACCCCTCCCAGATGACCGAGGAACGGGTGCAGGAAACGCTGCGTCAGATGGACCAGCTGAACCAGCGGCATGCCGCCCGCGCTGAAGCGATTCTCAGCGGCCCGCAACTGGAGCACTTCAAGCAGTGGCAGGAGCAAATGGCGGGCATGCAGCGCATGGGGCTCAACATGGCCGCCCAGATGTTCGGGCAGGGCAAAGCCGGCGCCGCCGCACCGCCGCAGTGAGACGCTCGCCCGCATGTGGGCTTTGCCCACAACCCTCACCCCGTCCCTCTCCCAAGCCGGTCTCAGAAATCCTCCGGTGGCCATCATGCGAACGGCTGAGGGCCCGGGATTCGCTATTGCACCCTTC
>CAYOBW010000374.1:0-6336 GCA_964402115.1 uncultured Victivallales bacterium | reverse complement strand
AGAGGGGCTCCGTCCCCTGCCACTGCCCGGCCTCGTAGTACCGGCCGCGGGCGGTGACTTCGCGGATGTTGATCTCCGGGTTGAAGTTGGTCGCGAACGGCTGCCCGTGGTCGCCGGCGTTGCAGTCGATGATGTCGATCGTCTCGATGGTATCGAAGTGCTGCTGCAGCGCCCAGGTGCAGAAGACGCTGGATACGTCGGGGTCGAAGCCGGAGCCCAGGAGGGCCATGATCCCGCGCGCCTTGAAGCGCTCCTGGTAGTCCCACTGCCAGCCGTAGCAGAAGCGCGCCTCGTCGGGCGGCTCGTAGTTGGCCGTGTCCAGGTAGTCCACCCCCGTCTCGAGGCAGGCGTCCATGATGTGCAGGTCCTGGTAGGGCAGGGCGACGTTGATGACGAGCCGCGGCTTGACGTCGCGGATGAGGGCGACCAGCTCGGGCACGTTGTCCGCGTCCACGCGGGCCGTGCGGATCGGGCGCGGCAGGGCGCGGGCGATCGCGTCGCACTTCGCCAGCGTCCGGCTGGCCAGGCAGATCTCCGTGAAAACCTCGGGCGCCTGCGCGCACTTGTGCGCGACCACGCTGCCCACACCGCCTGCCCCGATGATCAGAACCGTTGCCATGGTTGTGCTTCTCCTTACTGCTCGAAGTAGGTGTAGCCCTGCAGCCCCGCCTCGTAGGCGTCCATGATGGCCCGCCGCTCCTCCACGGTGAGGCGGCCCTCCTTGAGGGCCTTCTCGGCCATCTCGCGCATGCGGACGACCATGGCCTTCGTGTCGTACTCGACGTACGACAGCACGTCGGCGACGGAATCGCCGTCCAGCTGGCGCTCGTACTCCACGACGCCGTCGCCGCTGACCTTCAGACTCATGACGTTGGTGTCGCCCAGCAGGTTGTGGAGGTCGCCCAGCGTCTCCTGGTAGGCGCCCACGAGGAAAACCCCGAGGTAGTAGTCGCCCCCCTCCCGCAGCTCGTGCAGGGGCAGCGTCTTCTTGATGTCGTGGAGGTCGATGAACTTGTCGATCTTGCCGTCGCAGTCGCAGGTGATGTCCGACAGGATGGCGTTGCGCGTGGGCGCCTCGGCCAGCCGGTGGATCGGCATGATCGGGAACAGCTGGTCGATGGCCCAGATGTCCGGCAGGGACTGGAAGATGCTGAAGTTCCCGTAGTAGACGTCGGAGAGCACGTTCTCGAGGTCCTTGAAGTCGTCGGGCACGTACTTCTGGTCCTCGATCAGGCGCGACACCTGCAGGGCGACGTTCCAGAAGATCTTCTCCGCCAGGGCCCGCTCGCGCAGCGAGGCGTTGCCGTGCGTGAAGAGCTGCCGCACCTCGTCGCGGTAGTAGAGGGCGTCGTGGTAGCACTCCTGGGCGTTCTTGGCCGAGAGCGACTGCCGCACCTCCCAGAGGTTGCGGGTGTACTCGTGCGTGTCCGCCGGCAGGGCCTCGGGCAGCGCCCCGGGGTCCATGCGGCTGGTGTCGAGCACGTTGAACAGCAGGATGGAGTGGTAGGCCACGATCGCCCGGCCCGACTCGGTGATCAGCGTGGGGTGGGGGATGCCGTCCTCGCCGAGGACGCTCATCACCACCTCGATGATGTCGCTGCAGTACTCGTGCACGTCGTAGTTGCTGCTGCTGTTGAAGTTCGTGTGCGACCCGTCGTAGTCCACCGCCAGCCCGCCGCCGAGGTCCAGCGCCCCCATCGGCGCCCCCTCCTTCACCAGACCTTGGTAGATGCGGCACGCCTCGGTCACGCCGGAGCGGATGTCGCGGATGTTGGGGATCTGCGAACCCAGGTGGTAGTGCAGCAGCTTCAGACTGGCGAGCTTGCCCCGCGCCTTGAGCAGGTCCACGGCGTCCACGAGCTCCGCGGTCGTCATGCCGAACACGCTGCGGTCGCCGCCGGACTCCGTCCAGTGGCCGCCCACCTGCGAGGCCAGCTTGATGCGGATGCCGAGCAGGGGCTCGACGCCCAGCGCCTCGGCCCGCTGCAGGATCAGCGGCAGCTCGCTCGGCATCTCCAGGACCAGCACGCAGCGGATGCCCATCTTCAGCGCGTAAAGGCCGAGGTCGATGAACTCCTCGTCCTTGTACCCGTTGCAGATCACGTAGGCGTCCGGGTCGCGCATGAACGACAGCGCCGCGATGAGCTCCGCCTTGCTGCCGGCTTCGAGGCCGTGGTGGTAGGGCCGCCCATAGCGCACGATTTCCTCGACCACCTGCTCCTGCTGGTTGACCTTGATCGGGTAGACGCCGCGGTAGGTGCCGCCGTAGCCCAGGTCCCGCATGGTCTGCAGGAACGTCTCGTTGACGAGCCGGATGCGCGAGTCCAGGAGGTCGGTCAGGCGCAGCAGGACCGGCATGGCCATGCCGCGGGCCTTCAGGCCGGCGACGACGTCCATCAGCGAGAAGGCGGCTTTCGGCTGGTCCGGCCGGGGGGTGACCACGACTTCGCCCTGCGGCGAAACCGTGAAGCACCCGGCGCCCCAGTTCCGGATCCCGTACAACTCGGCCGACTTCTCGACCGTCCACCGTTCAAGAGGAGAACCGTTGTTCCGCATGTCTGGCCCTGCCACGCTCCTGCCTTGTCTGCCGTCGCCTGCCCCGTCACCCGAATCGTCAGCCGCCTTGTAGTCTGCGGGGGGCCGCTTGTAAATGGGATTCCGCCGCGACAGTGAACAGTGAGCAGTGGACAGTGAACAGTGAGCAGTGGACAGTGAGCAGTGGACAGTGAACAGTGAGCAGTGGACAGTGAACAGTGAACAGTGAACAGTGAGCAGTGAACAGTGAGCAGTGGACAGTGAACAGCGGGCAGTGAGACAAGGTTTCAGTGTTCAGTGTTCAGGTTTCAGCGTGAGGCCCAACGCCCAACACGGAGTGTCCAAGGGCGAAGTTCACCTCCCCCCTTGTTCATTGGACATTCCGTGCTGGATATTTGGTGTTCATAACCAATGACTTACGACTGAAGTCTCAAACAAGCGGGGACGTCTCGTGCTTCACCCCCCCCCGAACGCTGAGCCCTGTCCACTGTCCACCGTTCACTGTCCACCGTTCACTGTCCACCGTTCACTGTCCACCGTTCACTGTTCACTTTCCACTTCCCTCCTCGCCACAATCTGGATCGCCCGGTTGTCCGGGCCGGAGAGGGTCTTGAAGTAGATGTGCACCGTGTCGGGCCGCAGCAGCGGGCCGGCACGCTCGGCCCATTCGATGGCCTTGACCCCGTCCGCGTCGAGGTAGTCCTCCAGGCCGATCGCCAGCGCCTCGTCCGGGCCGCCCAGGCGGTAGAGGTCGATGTGATACAGCGCCCGCGGGCCGCGGTACTCGTTGATCACCGTGAACGTCGGGCTGGTGACGGGCTGCCGGATGCCGAGCCCCTGCGCCAGCCCCTGCACGAAGCAGGTCTTGCCGCTGCCCAGGTCGCCGTGCAGCGCCAGCGTGAACGAGGGCGGCAGCTCCTTCAGGAGCCGGCGGGCCAGCTCCCAGGTCGCGGCCTCCCCGTGCGTGACGTGCTCAATGTTGAAAATGTTCATAGCCGTGTCCGGAAAGGGGCGCCAGGCGGCCGTCCTGCCCGCGGATGTGCACCGCCCCGGCGGCCGCCGTCGCCCGGCCGATGCACGTGCAGGCCGGCAGCTCGCCGCCCGCGGTCCACTGCGCCATGAAAGCGCCTGCGCGGTCGGGGCGCAAGGCGAAAAGCAGTTCGAAGTCCTCGCCGTCGGACAGGGCGTGCTCCAGCGCGGGGCGGCCGTCGGGGTGGTCCAGCGCGGCCGGCGCGAGCGGGATGGCCGCCGCGTCCAGCTCCGCGCCGACGCCGCTGGCGTCGCAGAGGCGCCGCAGGTCCGTCGCCAGGCCGTCGCTGAGGTCGAGCATGGCGGTGGCCCAGCCGCGCAGGCGTTGGCCGGCCGCGAGCCGCGGCTCGAAGGCGAGGTGGCGGCCCAGCAGGCTGCCGCCGAGGGCGCCGGTGACAAACAGGAGATCGCCCGGCGCGGCGCCCCTGCGCAGCACGGCCTGGCCGCGCGGCGCCCGGCCGACGGCGAAGACGTGCAGGTGCAGCGCTTCGGCGCGTGCGAGGTCTCCCCCCACGATGGCCAGGCCGTGACGGGCCGCCAGCCGCGCGGCGCCGGCGTAGATGCCCTCCAGGCGGGCCACCGGGGTGGCGGGCGGCGCGGTGACGTCGATCAGCCCCCAGCACGGCTCCCCGCCCATGGCCGCGAGATCGCTCAGCACCCGCCCCACGGCCTTGTGGCCGATCGCCTCCGGCGGCGTGTCGGGCAGGAAGTGCACGCCCTCCACGACGGGGTCCGACTTCAGCAGCCAGTCCCAGGCCGCGTCGGTCGCGCTGCGCACGACCGCGCAATCGTCCCCCGGCCCCACGACCACGTCCGGCCGCGTCGGCAGGTGACGGCACAATCGCGCGATCGCCTCCAGCTCGCCTGCGTCGCCCAGGCGCTCCGTTGCTCGCTTGGCATCGTCGTTTGCGGCCATCATCGGTTCACTCCTCGCATCGCACCGCACCGTCCCTCAGCCCATCCGGTCCAGCGGGCTCTCCGCCTTGGCCGTGAACGTCCGGGCGATGCGTGTTTAGAGCATC
This sequence comes from uncultured Victivallales bacterium, assembly GCA_964402115.1. GTDB lineage: Bacteria > Verrucomicrobiota > Kiritimatiellia > UBA8416 > CAYOBW01 > CAYOBW01. The sequence goes on along the minus strand of CAYOBW010000374.1, from coordinate 1,750 downwards.
GTCTTGGACGAATCAACGGAAAACGATCCGGCGCTACCCGCGAGCCCTTTCGACAGCGTGCCGCCAAGTACCGCAGGCATTCCTGCCTGCGGTCCTCCACCTCCACCCCGAACCGTCCGATCCTGCGGCACCAATTCCCGCGCCTGGCGCACCGCCCCGGCGGCGTCATCCGTTACCGGGCCGCCGGGCGCGGGGAGCGGCGTGACGATCGTTGGCGTGTCCGCTGCCGGTCCCGCTTTGCCGCGATCCTCCTGCCAAATCACTGACCTGCATACGTCCATCATTCGCGCAATGCGGCAAAAACCGCTAAGGGAACTATCGTTCTCTTGTCTTGTTGACACACAACAACTCGTTTTGCACCCTACGCGCAGAACAATGGAGGGAAGCCCATGAGTGCCACACTCCAGCAACAGCCGCAGCGCGACAACGCCGTCATGCCGGCGTCGCACGCGCAAGGTCCCCGCCTGCTCGACCGACTCCGCGACGCGGTGCGCGTGCGCCATTACGGACTGCGGACCGAGAAGACGTACGCGCACTGGGTCTGCCGCTACGTGCGCTATCACAACCTCCGCCACCCGCTCGACATGGGCGCACCGGAGATCAACGCCTTCCTGACCCACCTGGCGCGCGACCTGGATGTGTCGGCCAGCACCCAGAATCAAGCCCTCTGTGCGTTGATGTTCCTGTACCGGAAGGTCCTGCAGCGGGATCCAGGTGACCTTGGCGAAGTCATTCGCGCCAAGCGACCGCAACGGCTGCCCGTCATCCTCAGCCCGCAGGAGGTGCAGCGGATTCTCGAACGCCTCACCGGCACGTACCGCCTCATGGCCCTCGTGCTGTACGGAGGCGGCTTACGCATCATGGAGCTGGTGCGCCTGCGCCTGAAGGACGTGGATTTCGACTATCATCGCCTGTGCGTGCGCGACGGCAAGGGAGCCAAAGACCGGTTCACCATCCTGCCCACGTGCGTCGAGGAAGCGCTCCGCCACCAGATCGACAGGGTCTTGGACCTGCACCGGACTGACTTGCAGGCCGGGTTCGGCACCGTCTACCTGCCACATGCGCTGGCGCGCAAGTACCCGGCGGCCGAACGCGATCCCGGCTGGCAGTACCTCTTCCCGGCACGGGAGCTGTCGGTTGACCCACGCAGCGGACGGCGACAGCGCCACCACGCGGGCGAGGCGTGCATCCAGCGGGCGGTTCGCGAAGCAGCACGCACGGCCAGCGTGCTCAAACCCGTTCATGCCCATGCGTTTAGACATGCCTTTGCCACGCACTTGCTGCAACGCGGCTACGACGTCCGCTCCGTGCAGGTGCTCCTTGGGCACACCGATCTGCGCACCACCATGATCTACACCCATGTGCTGCCGACCGGACCGCTTGGCGTGGCGAGTCCGGCTGACACGCCGGAAGCCGGCACGGACGTGGGCCTCATGCTGCGGCAGATGGAGACGCTGATGCGCAAACTCGCACCGCTGGCTGACAGCGTGGGCGAAGCCGCCAGCACCGCTGCTGCGGCAAGCGTTGGAAGGGCCGCGCCATGAACATGAGCGCGGTCGGTGTCGCGGGCGCAACGGGTGTCGGCCAGGCCGACGCGCCGCTGCGCCTCCGCGGGATCGAGTGGCCAGCCTTCTGGCAGGGCGTGCGGGGCCGTTTGGTTCAGGACGGCTATCGGCCCAACACGCTCCGCGTCTAACGCTCCTCAAGGAATCCCACCTGTTTATAAAGAAGGATATTGCACTCAAGCTGG
>CAYOBW010000373.1:0-6367 GCA_964402115.1 uncultured Victivallales bacterium | reverse complement strand
CCATCACGCAGTCATCGTGATACCCAGCCGGTGCCGCATACGAAATCCGCCCGCCTTCTCCATGGCAATACCCCCGGGACTACCCCGTGAACAGAAACCCCACGGCGTCCCTGAAATTCGCGATCCCATCATACCTTTCCCCGGGGAACGCCGCCTGATCATCGGCAAGAACATGATCCACGCCCGCGCCATTCCCCCTGGCTTTCCCCCGTTGTCGGGAGGGCGAGGACTTCGGCGCGATCAGTCGAGCCGCTCCTGCCGACACGTCACGCCGGAGCTTATCAGCGTAGGCGGAGCCGCTGTCTCTCTCTCGCCCCGTGCCTTTTGCTCTCCCTGAATGCTGAACACTGGCCTCTGAAACCTCCTCCGGGGCCGCCGCCTGCAGGATATCCCAATCACAATCGAGCAGGGCGGCGCGGCGGCGCTGGAGGACCGAGTAGATCATCGGATCCGACCGCTGCCTGTAACAAACACGTTGAAATCAACACAGCCACCCGCAGTCCCGCCATCCACGCAGCCGCGCCTTGTGTGGTAACAACCGCCGCAGTGCTCCCCGCAACCACAGGCGATGGTATTGAGGAGCACCGAGAACTCCAGAAGATACCTGAAGATGCCTTGACCGGGCCGAAGGGCATGCGGCAGGAATCAGGCGCAGTCCTGCCATTGGAGGGTCGGGTTCCACCCCGACCGCGGCCGGCGTTGAAGCCGGCCGTCCATGTGGGTCAGATCATGCGAACCCCATGGTTTCATGGATCGGGGGGAGGCAGTCGGCCCCTGAATTTCGGCATTGACACCAGAACACAGCCTTGGGATGCTGGAGACTGATGACATTGCTTTCCCCATCTCGTCTTGGTGGCTGCCTGCCGGAGAAGCCTGCTGAGAGAACCTCATCGTTTCCCGCGAGCTATGCCATCACCCCGCTCAGAAAAGCTCTTGCGCTCATAGGCATGCTGGCCGCACTCCTTGTACTCGCATCAGGAGAGACCGCGGCTGAGCCTCCGAAGCAGGATCCGGCGCCGGGCTTGACTGGAACGGGGCGCGCCGCGATGCCGCCGGAATTCACCTCCGCCAATGAAGCCTACCGGAAGGAGATCATTCGCCTGGCCACAGATCACCGGCAGGCTGTTTTGGCCGCCCGTGCAAAGTATCTACAAAGCCTCCGCCAGGCAGCGGCAACCGCCGCCCAAAGCGGCGAGATCCAGAAGGCTGGGGAACTTGGCAACCAGATCAAGAAGTGCGAAGAGCTTCAGCATGCCGACGAAGCGTTCCTGTGCGTCCTGTCTCCGCGAGCTGCATTCCAAGTGGAGGGCAGCGAGTTTGAATGGAAACCCCTGCGCGACTCGGCAACCGCCTTCTCAAATAGCAAGGACACGTGGCTCGGTGTGCCGCAAGCACTCTCCGGTTGGGAGTTTACACGGATTGCGGGCGGGGATTCGCCCCAGATCAAGATTACGGCGCAGAGTGGCGGCGTCATCTTCCTGGCGTCCGAAAGCACCGCGGAACTGGAGCGCGAAGGGTGGCAAACGCTCCCACTTCTCACATTCACCTACGGACAATCGCACAAGCAGATGTCCGTTATGGCCAGGACGTTTCGGGTGGATCAGTCCATCAAGGTCCCGCATTTCGGCTGGACAGGCTCCCTGGTGCTCCGCAGCGCCACCCAGACACCCACCCCGGTTCAGTTGAGCGGTCTGATCCCCGGCCTCGATGGCGTGGAAAATTGGCCGCAAGGCGCCGCAGCCTGGAACGGGCATTTCTATCTGGCCCTTCCCGGGAAACCCATGTCTTTCTACGAAGCACAAAACACATGCGCCGCGATGGGGGGGCATCTGGCGCGCGTCAACTCGCTTGAAGAACTTCAGTTCATCAGCAAGATGGCCCAGTCGTCGTGCGGCCGGGTTCCATACTTCTGGGTGGACGGCTCCGACATGCGAAAACGCATGGACTGGCGTTTCGCGGACGGCACACACGCCACCTTCTTTCGCTGGGGAACCGGGGTCAACCATTCGTCCTCTCAGCTTAGGTTCACCATCATCAAGCCGGAATGGACGTGCATGTACGATGTCACTATGTTCAGAAACGCGGACACCGGTCTGATTTGCGAATGGGACAATTGAGCGCGCCATCGGAATTTCGTTTGATTCCGCCTGCCGCGCCGGGAGAGGGCGTCACAGTGTTCAAAGCAAGGTGCTCTAGCTGAAGTGATCGTCAAGATCTTTAGGTCGCTATGAAACCGTGGAAAATACGTGTACTGTTTGTTGGGCTGGCGGTCACGCTGCTCACCGACGCGTGTGCGCAAATCGAATGCCCTGTTGCGAAACAAGCCCTAAGCACATACCAGAGTGAAACCACAGAACTGGCCACCAAACACCTCGTGGGCATGATCGAGGCCGCCAAGAAGTGCCTGCTGGATTTGCGTGCCATAACAGCGAAGGTCGTTACTGAAGGCAAGGTTGAAGAAGGTCTTGAAATCGGCCGCGTGATCAAGCGGATTGAGTCTCGCATCCAGAAGGATCAAGGGCGGCTCAGCTTTCTTCAGCCTCGAGCCGTTTTCGACATCAAAGGCACTGGCTTCGAAATCAAACTACTTCGAGCCTCAGCCACGGCATATTCCAATCGAGCTTTCGTGTGGGGCTGCCTGCCTGAACAGCTCGATGGCTGGCAGTTCACGCAGATCAACGGCGGCGACTCCCCGGACATCGCGCTGGAAATCAAGCAAGCCGGAGTTGTTTTTGTCGCGGCGCAGCTCACGGCTGAACTGGAAAGAGCTGGTTGGCTGAGGTTCGGGCATGTCAGCCTAGCGTACAATGATCAGGCAGGGGACCGCTTGGTTGTGTTGGCAAAGACGTTCAACGCTAACGAAGGGGTCAAAATCACGCACGAGGGTTGGGCCGGCACCTTGGTACTTGTTCCGCAACCGGGGCTTGCGAAACTGAACTGGGACCTCGATGAGATGACGCGCCTCGGCGCCCTCTCCGCACGTACTCTGATCCTGCAGCCTGATGCGGATGGTTACGTTCAACGTGGTCAGCCGGGCAAGACCTTCAGTCGCGAACCATCCCTCATGGTCAAAGACGATAATAGCGGAAACACAAGAATGGGCTACGTCCTCTTTGACCTTACCAAGGCAAGAGGGGCGGTAATCCATTCCGCCATTCTGCGTTTGACGTGCGTTCAAGCAGAAAAGGGGAATGAGCCGATACAGCTCTTTTCAACCCAGAAAGGGAATTGGACGGAGTCATCGCTTACATGGCAAGATAAGCCACGTCCAGGCGCAGCAATTGCTCAAGCCCCGGCGCCAAAGAGTGGCGATCTTGTGGAGTTTGATGTTGCAGAAGCCGTCCAGCGCCAAGCCGAAACAAGCGATGGGTTTTCCATATGTCTCTACGAGAGAGGCTATTGTCATAGTTCATTCGGAACACGCGAGCACCATGATGAGGCTGCTCGGCCAATGCTGTTTCTTGAGTTGGAGTAGAACCATTGGCCCCATTGAGTCACGAACTGTGTGTTGGCTTGCTACACTATCATGAAGCTGCTTCTGCCGTCTTGTTCTGACAGGTGTGTGCCTGCGCAGGGCGGAGAGCGTCTTCATCAAGTCCGAGGAGTCTGAAATGAGTCCGTTGAGAATATCTGTTGTCACGATCAGCATTCTAGCCGCAATCCTTGCAGACGCATCAGAAGAGATCAAGTCCGACGCCGCGAAAGAAGCGTTGGATGCCTACCAACGTGAAACCACCGAGCTTTCCGCCAAGCACCTGGCGGCCACGATTGAAGCCTCGCAGAAGTACTTGAAGGATTTGCGGGCAGCTTCCGCGAAGGTTGTCACCGAAGGTAACGTTGAAGAAGGGCTTCAAATTGGCCAGTTGATCAAGCGGGTTGAATTACGTATCCAGTTCGATCAAGCGCGGCTTAGCTTCCTTCAGCCTCGGGCCGTCTTCGAAGTCAAGGGCAGCGGCTTTCAGCTCAAGCTTCTGCGCAACTCTGCCACGGCATATTCCAATGGAGGTTTTGTGTGGGCCGGCGTGCCTGAACAGCTCGACGGTTGGCAATTCACACAGATCGCCGGCGGCGACACGCCGGAAATGAGCTTGGAAATCAAGAAAGGCGGCGTTGTTTTTGTGGCTGCCAATTCCACGACCGAGCTGCAAAAGGACGGTTGGCAACCCTTGCTTCAACTCAGCTTCACATTCACAGACAAAGCCAACAACCGGTTGGGGATCCTCTCCAAGCAATTCAAGGCGGGTGAGACGTTGAAGATCCAGCACCACGGTTGGGCGGGCACCTTGGTGCTCATCCCGAACGACCAACCTGCAGTCCTCACCGGCCTGTAGGGTTTAAGGACACAATATCCCTCTACCTACTGGAAAAAGTTGCGGAGGGTGATTTCCGGGAAAGTCTTTCTTCTTCTGTCTGTCCCCAGTATTCCTCAAAGAAAGGACCCAACAACGCCTCCGACAGTGATCCGCTGCTCGTCTCACTGCCGGTCAAGGCGGACGTACAGCCTACCCCACGACCTGCCGCTCCCGCCTCGACACCTCGCCACCCCGTCGCCCGCTCGCTGCCAGCACCCTCGCCATGCTCCCGGCCGACTCGATCTCCCATCGACCATGATTCGCCAGCGCCAAGGCCATCACGCAGTCATTGCCACGTTCACGTCACGCATGAACACGCGGAGGGTTGTGAACCCTCGTAAGAAACCTGTGGAAACTAGCTAATAAACGTGTAATGGGTACTTGTCGTAGCGCGGCAGTTGTGGCAATCTATTGCCATGAAAGCGAACGAAAAGCGGACGATGACGCTGAATCTGACCCCGCGCGAGATGGCAGCGCTGGAGGCGTTGACGGCGACGAAAGGTTTAAGCAAGACGGGGGTGATGCGTTTAGCTTTGCGGCTGTTGCAGGCGGTGGATGCCAAGGCTCAACTCGGCCACAAATTGATGGTTGAAGACGATAGGACCCACGAGAAGAGCGAACTGGTTCTCTTGTGACCCATGACAACGAGCACGGTATATCTCAGGGAGATCACAACGGGGATGATGGTCGCGGGCGAATTGCACGACGAAGTGAGCGACGCTCATCTGGCGATGTGGGATGCGACCTGGACACCCGTCATGAGGGCTCATTGCGCAGGGCAGGCTCGATCGCGTAGGCCGGAAGATGGTCACTGGGACTGGCGGCGTAAGGCGAATGCCTGGCGGCCCTTGGTCGGATACCAGTCATTTGCTATCGTCTGTCGGGGGGAGTTGGAGGGCTTGATGCTCACGAGCGACTTCAAGTCTGCGCGGCTCCCTTCGCAGTTCGGCAAGCCTTTGGTGTACGTCGAGTTCGTCGCGACCGCGCCGTGGAACCGCAGCGAAGTGCAGAAGCCGCCACGCTACACAGGCGTTGGCGGCGTGTTTGTCGATACGGCGATTCAGTTGAGTCTAGACGCTGGTTTCCGCGGCAGAGTCGGACTTCACTCTCTGCCGCAGGCAGTGGGCTTCTACAGACTGGCGTGCGGGATGACTGCCTTGGGAATTGATTCTGCGCATGAGAGCTTGATGTACTTTGAGATGACGGCACAGGTGGCGGCGGCATTCCGCCGGAAGCGAGGTGCGAAATGAAACTGGAGCATTCCAAGAGTTGGTATGAGAAGAACAGCGAGGCCGAAGGCGCCTCGGAAGTCGGCGCAGGCGTTCCGCCGTGGTGGGAGACACACGCCGGACGGTCGCGGCGGCCCGCTCCCGCTGTCATGGAGATCCAACCGCGCGGGAACCGGAAGCCCCGGCCTGTTCACAGCCGGCATGCGAGCCACATCCCCGCTGGAGCACTGTGTCATTCGTGATGCCAGCCGCGGGTTCCGCGTGAAATGTGGTAGCCGGCATCCTGTTGACGTCCAACACGCTACGTCTCGACCGCCTGCCCGACCGCCGCCCTCGCTCAGCACGCACCCTGTGCCTGGCACCGGAGCGCGCGGGCGCGCGTAGAAGGACGGTGCTCCAGCGCCGTCCTCTCCGATCCCGCGCAGACACCCCGCAGTCTACGGGTGGCCGCTGAGTTCACCTCCCATCCGTCCCGCCTGCCTCGCCAGCGGGTTCGTAGCCCCCGCTGTACTGGCTTTGCGGCGCAGGCGCGCCGTGCAGTGGATCCCGGAAGATGCGGTTTGGGGTCGTAAAGTGGGGTGGGGCATCGCTGGCTCGTCGTCCCATCGTCGTTCTCGTCCTCGTCCTCGATTGCCTCCGTATCCGTCGGTGGATTCGAGGACGAGGGAGAGGACGAGGACGAGGGAGAGGGGATCCGCAGCTACGGGGAGGGCAGCACCCTGTGTCTGGCTCCCTGCACCCCCGCGCGCCTGTGGCGCTGCATTTCGTTTGCCATCCGATCCCGGT
>CAYOBW010000372.1:0-6376 GCA_964402115.1 uncultured Victivallales bacterium | reverse complement strand
TGGGAGCTGGTTTTTTCTCGGCTTTTGTTCCACAAACTGCTATTGACAGCAGTGAAAGAAGGCGAAACACTTATTCCATAACCATCGGCAGGCTGGTCGAGTCCGTTGGACTGACTTACCTGAGGAAGGGCGGTTGGCACGGCTGCCGTGATTGGCAGATGTGTCAACTTTGGAAAAAGCCGGAATTGCTTGTCGCATATCCGGGGTAGCAGGTCGGGCATCCTTTGGTCCTTCGCGCGCCCGATCGCGCGTCTTACAGACGCGAACATGCGAGCGGTGGCGCCGTACCTTGTACGCACGCCACGCCAGTTGATTGGCTCGCATGCCAACATGCGGTCGCGGTACGCGCATCGCAGGCTACCCCGAGGTCTTTGGCACATGGCGAGTTCGTCCATCGTAGTGCAACCTCTGATGTGGCCGTGCGCCTACCCACCGCCTTCTTCCTGAAAGGAGGGGTGTGAGTAGCCATGACACAGGCCAGCAATCTCCAGGATGGGGACTCCCATCTGCCGCACTGGATTCGGGATGACGTGGATTTCGAGCGGTTCCCCGCTGAACTCCGCGCGGCGATCGTCGAAGTGATCGTTCCCGCCTATCGCCAACTGGTCGAACAGGCCCGCGAGGGTCTCGAGAAATCGGCCGGACTGACGATCGTCTGGTTGATGTGGTTGGAGATGGTGGACCACATACAGCTGACCCATAACTTCACGACGGCGCGGACCGTCACGCAGGTATCTGAAGAACGGGAGCAGCTGATCAACCGCCACTTGCGGCTCGTAGGCTCCAAAGTCAAGGCCTCGGCTTTCCTCGTGCGCCTGCACGAATTCGAGCAGAAGCACGGTTCGATGCCTGGATGCTCCGGCAGTGTCGGCGCCTCGCCCGGACCCGCTACTGACGAGGCCGAGGAAGTGGAGGGCTAACAGTTTGGAAAATCGTCAGTTCGTTGACCAAAAGACCGAACCGAGGACAAAGGCGATCGAACGCTGGATCGCGACGCACCGAAACGAATTGTCCCGTCAAGGTGTTGTCGTTGCGACCTATCGGAGCTACCGGGGCCGGAAGCTCGGGCCGTATTTCCGATTGGCGTTTCGGCGCGGAGATGGCCGTCAGCGTTCGATCTATTTGGGAGCATCCGCCGAGCTTGCTCAGCACGTGCGGGGACTCCTGCAGGAGTGCCAAGCAGGCCTGCGGGAACAGCGCGAACGCGATCGGGTGCGCAAGCTGCTGCGGACGGAACTGAAGAAGGCGAAGGCCCTTTGGCGCGACGAGTTGAGCAAGCTGGGCCTGCGGCTTCAAGGCTATGAAGTCCGCGGATGGCGTGGGGACCCGCGTGCCCAAACGCGCGAACCGGGCGAGGTCACCCAATCGCCGGGCGTGTGACGCGCCGTTGGGGTCGGAGAATGTCTAAGAACAAGTCAGTCCATGGAGGGCGGATTATGAACAGCAATAGGGTCGAGCTTTGGAAGATGAATCGTACCCTTGAGGGCCCTAACTGGCGTTGGAAGCAAGCCGAGTGTCTTGCCCGCGCCTGCGGGCCGCATACGTCTGGGAACTCGGACGAGCTTGCCAGCCGAACGGCTAAGTACCTCGACCTCTGTCGAGGTGGCGACGACGGGCCCAGCCGTGCCAGCGAGAGATTTCCAGAAGTGGCAACTGCGATCCGTCTCTGGAACGATCCCCCAACGTCCGAACAGTTGCGGATTCTGGTGATCGCCAACTGCGAACGAGACGAGATCGCCGCTCGGCTCCAGATCGATGAGCAGGTCGTCGCAACGATCGAGGGTCTCTTCTTCGACGTGCGCTGGGCCTTGGGTGGGTCCGATTGGATCGTCTGTCACGTGATCATCCCCGAGATCCGGGCTGGAGCCTTCGACTTGGCAGCCAAGCTGAAGCTGGCCTATTTCGGCGGTCCGGTCATGGCGCGGGCCATTCTGGATGCTCGAGTGCGTACGCCGTTCGAAGAAGCGGGCCGGCTGTTCGACCGTGAAGTTCTCCTGCAGTTGAAGCTTCAGGAAGCGTTGGAAGCTCCGCTTGGGGAAGGAGAGCGCTTGGATTTCCTCAGGTTGTACTTCCAGTATGACCTGAGCCGTCGGCGGCTCGATCTGGAAAAGCAGAAGTTCGCCCATCAATGCGAACAGGCTGAGCGTCAGAAGCAAGCGGAAGAACAGCCGCAGGAGACGGCCGTTGACGAGTCCCGAGATGACGGTCCTGAACCGGGATCGGAATGGCAGCTGACCGACGACGATCACCCTGTAGTCACCAAGGATATCCTGGAGCGACTGGTTGCATAAGGAGCGCAAGGATGCCAATCGACGAGATGTATGGCGAAATTCGTGAAGTTTTCATAGCTCAATGTGAACCGCATCAGTTTGAGGAACCGTGGGACTTTCTTCCCTCGCACGATGACGTGCGTTGCCTGCCCGCCGAGCCGGCCAGCCTGATGATGGAGCTGCGCGAAGCCTACTCGGAGGACGCGCTGATTGAAGCGGGGGTGGCCGAGTTCGGCGAGGACGGTTCGTTGCGTGTTCGCGCGAAACTCAACGCACCGGGAGAACCGGTGGTAGTTGTCCGTGACCATTGCACCGACTCTGTGGTGGATATGCTGACTGAGACGGGGAGCGTCTTCGAGAAGGAGTTGCCGATCTTTAGCGCATCGGTCGAGAAGCCGCTGCTGCTTGTGCCCGATCGCGCGGACTTGGCATCGGATCGACCGTCCTTGTCGTGGGCACGGCACCAAGAGAAACGATCCCGGCGTGCGACGCCGGAGGTGAAACGTGGAGACGACTTGGTTGCGAGGGTCTGCGGACATAGGCGGCTCCCTTGGAAAGGCGAACACGAGGACAGCGCGGCCATCCTGCTACGCTGCCGTGCGATGGCGGCGCGGTGCCGACGGTTTCGACTCCGGTGTTGTCCGTGCAACGGTCAGCGCCGGCTTGCCCTTCCGCTTCGACGCCTTGCCGTTGGCGCCCCGCAGCTTGGCCTCGACCAACTGAGCCAATCGCGCATCCGTGTCATCCCGCAGTTCCTGCCAACGGATCGGCTCGTCCATGGATTCGATCCAGCGTGTGAGCGCGTCGACCTCCTTCCGGTCGATCTGCACGGCATCCTGATCCACCGGCATCGCGGCGCGGCGTTGGGCCGGATCGAAGAGTGTCTGGACGAGCAGCACTTCTTCCGCGGGGTAGACGATCAGCAGTTGACGCTTGCTGGAGAAGACGGTCCGGCCGAGGGCCCATTTGTCCGCGCGCAGCAGGGCTTGGCGGATCACGACGAAGGGCTTCATTGCCGCCGGGTGGGCCGGCGCGAGGTACAGGCTGCGACCGGCCAGCAGCGTCAGGTCGAATTCGGTCGGGGAGAGGAAGTGTTCCAGGTGGATGGTCTTGTCGTCCGTCGGTTCCAGGGTGGCCAGGTCCTCCTCAGTCAGCGCGACACACTGTTCGGCGCTGTAGGGATAGCCCTTGACGATCTGGTCGGCCGGCACGCGGCCGTGCTTGGGGCAGCACTTGTGATACTCGATGTGTTCCCCGCAGCCAGCGTGGAGTTGGCGCAGCGCGACGCCCGAGCTGGAGCTGATCGTGGGATAAGCCTTGACGGGGACACAGCAGGAGCCGAGCCGCAGTTGGCCGGACCAACTGGCGCGGCTGGCGGGTGGCGCGGTGGCCACGGGCGGTGGATCAACGAGCAGGGTGGTGGACATGGGGTCTCCTCCAAAAGGTAACAGCTAAGCAGGGGCACCGAATGCGCAAAAAGAAAGCCACGCGACAGGCGAAAGCCCATCGCGCGGCCAGGAGCTGCAGCCCAGGACCGTCGCGAGACGGTCTCCCGCGTACTGGCCGGTCGCAGACCGAGCCAGGAAGTGGCGTGGTGGGGAGACTCGCGCGGAGCGAGCCAGCCCACCGGTGCCCTCTCACCCCTCGCACCTTGCGGCGCGAGGGGTGAGAGGGCACCGGTGAAAGCTATGTTGCAGCACCTACATAATATGCCACCAACGTGGGGGTTGTTTGGCCCGTTTGGACGCTGGCGAACGGTCCTCGACGCATCGATCGCGACTCGATGGCGAATCGCCTCTTCCGCGGATACAATCACCACGTCCGACGTTACGGAAGTCCTCCCACCGCTCAAGAAACCCAGCTCTATGAACCGACGCGATTTGCTACTCAAGGCGCTGCGTAACGAAACCACACCCCGTCCTGCCTGGCTGCCGTTTGTCGGTGTCCACGGAGCCAGGCTCACGGGGCAAACCGCTCGGGACTACCTGCACTCCAGCGACCTGATCGTCGCCGGGCTGCGCCGGGCCAACGAACTGTACCAGCCCGATGGGTTGCCCATCGTCTTTGATCTACAGCTCGAAGCCGAGGTGCTTGGGTGCGAGCTACGCTGGGCCGACGAGACGCCGCCTGCGGTCTGCACGCATCCTCTGGAACAGGGTAAGTCGCTCCTGTCACTGCCCGTCTTCGACGCCAGCATGGGCCGCTTCCCGATGGTCATGGACGCCCTGCGTACCTTGAAGCAGGAGATCGGCGGCGACGTGGCGCTGTACGGGCTGCTGTGCGGTCCGTTCACACTCGCGCTGCACCTCCTGGGCAACGATATTTTTCTGCAGATGTTCGACCATCCCGACTATGTCAAGGCGGTCATTGGCTTCTGTGCGTCCGTCGGGCAGAAAGTCGCCCAAGCCTACCTGGAAAACGGCGCGGACGTGATCGCGGTCGTGGACCCGATGACCAGCCAGATTTCGCCGGAGCACTTCGAGCAGTTCATCCTGCCGGTGGCGAACCAAATCTTCCAGTTCGTCCGGGACCGCGGCGGCTTGTCGTCGCTGTTCGTCTGCGGCGATGCCACGCGCAACCTGGAAGTCATGTGCCGCTGCGAGTGCGACAACCTCTGCATCGACGAGAATATCGCGCTCGAGCGAATTCGGGATTTCACCCGCAGCCACAACAAGTCGTTCGGAGGAAATCTCAAATTGACGACGGTCTTGCTGTTGGGCGACGAGGAAGATGCCAAGCTGGACGCCATCCGCTGCATCGATGTCGGCGGTGGCTGCGGCTACGTGCTCGCGCCCGGCTGCGACCTGCCGTTCAACACGCCGGAGAAGAATCTGGTGGCAATCTCTCAGATGGTCCACGACCCGTATCGCCGCGAAGTGGCCAAGCGAACCATCATCGCCAAGACGGCCGAGCAGGCGGCCGGGGTGCCGCTGCCGAACTACGCGGCCGAGTCGCATGTGTTCGTGGACGTGATCACGCTCGACAGCTCGTCCTGCGCGCCCTGCCAGTACATGATGGATGCGGTCCATCGGGCCGCCAAACGCCTGTCGCAGCCGGTCGTCGTCAAGGAACATCGGCTGACGACGCGCGAAGGCATCGCCATCATGACGCGGCTAGGAGTGAAGAACATCCCGACGATCTGCCTGGATGGCGCGGTGGCGTTCAGCTCGATCATCCCCGACCAGAACACGCTGGTGGCGACCATCGAGGCGAAGATCGCGGAGAAGCGGAAGCGATGATCCCATTGGCTTTCGTCACGGGGTTTCTGGGCAGTGGCAAGACTACCTTCCTGGAGCAGCTTGTCCGGCGCCATTGTCAGCGGAGGATCGTCTACCTCGTCAACGAGTTCTCCGCGCGCGACGTGGATGCCGCACGGCTGCTGGCCCAGACGCCGGACGTGGTAGCGATCGCCGGCGGCAGCATCTTCTGCCGCTGTTTGGTGACGGAATTCATCAACCAGTTGCGCAGCCTGCCGGGCCGGTTTGGCACGTCAGCGACACCACTCGACGGCGTGGTGGTGGAAGCCAGTGGCATGGCCAATCCGGCGGTAGCGGGCCAAATGCTTTGCGAGTCGCAGCTTGACCGGGTGTACAAGATGGCGGCGACCGTGGCGGTCGTCGATCCCGGCACGCTTGGGAAGCTGCTGCAGACGTTGCCGAATGTTCGTGCGCAGATCGAGGCCGCCAATCTGGTCCTGCTCAACAAGACAGATCTCTATTCATCAGCAATGGTGGAGCAGGCGGAGGCCGCGATCCGCGGGATCCACCCGGCAGTGCCGATCGAGCGAACCAGCTACTGCAGGACCGACGTGGACGTGTTCGGGACACGGCCACCCGTGGCGGCCCACGGCGAACTGGCGGCGTGCGTGGACCCCAACTACGTGACGTTTGACGTGTCGCTGACGGAGCCACTGGATTTGGATCGCCTGCGGGCGACGGTCGAGCTGGTTCGAGACGAGGTGTACCGGATCAAAGGCTTTGCGGATGTCGGCGGCCGGTGCTGCCGCGTGGACTACTCTGCGACCCAGTGGACCTGCGAGGAAATCGCCAGCGCTGCTCCGCCGGCGCTGGTTTTCATCGTGCGCGGGCCGTGTGCTCCCGCCGTGC
>CAYOBW010000371.1:0-6384 GCA_964402115.1 uncultured Victivallales bacterium | reverse complement strand
GCAGGATGCCGGACGGAAGAACGTACGACAGTCACATCCTCAATCTCCCATTCTACCTCATCGAGAAGCTTAACTGCGCGAACACGGACTTCCTCAAGAACGTGCAGCTTTCGCTCGCGCCGCCATCGCAGCCAAATGTCCGCGGCTGACCGGCGTGGATGTACATGGCACGCCAGGTATCCGCGCGGGGCGCAGATGGGTGCAAGTAGTTGTAGGTTCTTGTCCGCGCTACGCCGGTCCCGCCGGCCGTAACCGCGGACCGGACGAGCAAGCTAATTTGGACTCAGCGACGTGGTCTTGTAGTTGGCCAGCCAGCCCTGGGATTCCCAGACCCAGTGAACGAGCACGCCGCCGTGGTCCAAGCGAATGCCGTCGCCCTCAGACCGCAGCGCCCCGTCGGTCAAGTCGAAGAGCGCGCGATCGTCCACCCAACCGCGCAGGCGGTCGCCCCGGACCTCGATGCGCACGCGGTTGCCCTTCTCCGGGTGCACCTGGATGCCGGTCCCCCGTGCGATCGTGCGCCCCTCGACGCTCTGCAGGCGGCCATAGCCGATCGCATGATTGCAGAAGGCGCCGCGATTGACCGATACGCTCCAGGCCCCGTCGCTCTTGAAGCCGAAGTGGCACGCCGACATGCCATTCTCATTCCAGTTCTCGGGCCACGAGACAACCCGTACGCCGATGATGACGCTGAAGTCCCTGTCCGAAACCCGGTGCGGGTTGAACGTCGCAGCGGGACCGGACATGCCCACATCGAACTCGACCACGTAATCGCGCCACGCGTGGCTGCCCACGCCGGTGAGCAGGGTGGCGCCGCGGCCATGCCCCCAGTGGCCGTAGTTGAAGCCCGGTCGCGGGCGGGGTAGCGGGCGGACCGCGCCGTTGGTGACCGCGAATTCCGTTCGCAGTCCCAACCATTCGTGGCCCGCGAAGGTGTACGGCCTGGCCGGCGCCGGGGGAGCAGGGACAATCGCGGGACGCAGCACGGCCGGTTGCGCGGCAGCCGTCGCGGCGACCGACGGCGCCACACGGCGAGCCGCCTCGATCCGGCGCATCAGATCGCCCTCCGGGCTGACCGGGTTGCCAAACCGTCGCGCGATTTCCAGAAGGGTTTCGAGGTCGCTGTCCTGCGGCGTGACGACGGGTGTGAGCACGACGCCGAAGAGCCTCATGCCGCCTGACAGGCGATGGATCACAATACTCGTCGCAGTCGGGTACTGACGAATCGGAATGATGAAAGTGTCGGCGCGGGCCTCGGTCGCGATGGCCAGCGCGTTCTTGAACAGATCCAGCGCGACAACCCGGCCTTCGCCATCCCACAACTGCACGGCCAGATCCGCCCCGGCTTCCGCCTCATGCAGCAGGGTCAGGGCGAGGTCTTCGTTCATCAGGTCGCGCCTCAGCTCGAACCAGACCATGCCGCGCCCCTCGGGCAAGGAAGCCTCCGCCTGCCAGGCCGGCCGGTCGCCGCCGACGAGTTCGCCCATGTCGTAGCCGACCGAGGCGATCCAGGCCGGTGGCGGAGGCGAGGGTGGCGTGGCGAATAGCCCTGCCTGGAAGGTGAGCACGGCGGGCGGCGTGTTGCTGACGGCGGGCGGGGCGCCCTGTACGGCGATTGCGAGCAGCGGTCCTATCGTCCATAGCCAGTTGTGCGTGCTCATCGTTAAAGCCGGACTTTGGCAGCAGCCTGTTCCATTGTCAACCGCGATCGCCCCCGCGATGGTACGCCTCAGTGACGCAAGGGGACCACAGGGAGCGTAACGGCCGGGGACGGCCGTCTCCATGGCGTGGGCAGGCGACGAGGCGTGGAGACGGCGGTCCCCGCCGTTAGCGCCCTCCCCCCACTGCGTCACTGAGGCGTTACCCCGCGATCGCCCCCTGAGCCGAGGTTTTCGGGGGTTGCGCGGGCTTGACATCTCGCCGCCCGGATGCTATCCGCCACATCAGGAAAGGGCGGCATATGAGTCTGATGCGCATAAACTCCCAGGAGATCCGGGATGCGGATGTTTTTGCGAACCTGCTCGAGAGTTTCCCCGACATCATCCATTCGGTGGATGACAACGGTCGCATCGTTTTCACCAACAAGGCGGCCGAAAGGCTGCTGGGCTACACACGGGCCGAGATCCTGGGCATGCACGTCCGCGAGCTTTACGCCGACGAGGTGCTCCGCGACATGGAGCGCGGCTTCCAGGACCTTAAGCAGCGCGGCGACAAACTCGTCAAGGAGAGCCTGCTCAAAGCCCGCGACGGGACGCGCATCCCCGTTGAAATTCGCTCGTTCAGCATCTACGACGACGACGGCCGCTTCCTGCGCTCGTTTTCCATCCTCCGCGACATCCGGCCCATCAAGGCCCTGCAGGAGAGCCTCGTGCACGCCGGCCGCCTCGCGGCGATCGGCGAGCTGGCCTCCGGCGTCGCGCACGACATCAACAATCCCCTGACCGTCATCTCGTTGTCCAACGAGCTGATTCAGCGCGAGCTGGGGCGCGACGACGCCGACGCCGCGGCCAGCCGCGCCAACATCGCCCGTCACGCGGAGCACATCACGCGCGCCTCGCTGTCCATCCAAAAGCTCTCCGAACACCTGCGCAACTTTTCGCGCGCGATGGTGGACCGCTATGAACGCGTCGACCTGGCCGCCAGCGTCGCCGACGCGCTGTTTATCATCGACAACAAGCTCAAATCCAACGGGGTCCGCGTGGAGAACAACGTCCCCCCCGGCCGGCATTTCGTCCTCGGCTCCGCCAACCACCTGGAGCAGGTCCTGGTCAACCTCATCGGCAACGCGTGTGACGCGATGAAGGGGCAGCCTGTCCGCACCTTGACGCTGGACGTCTCCCCCGCCGGGCGCGATGGCCAGGCGTTCTGGCGGCTGGCGGTGACCGACACCGGCACGGGCATCCCCGAGGAGTTGCGGGAGGAGATCTTCCGGTCGTTCTTCACCACGAAGGAGAAGGGCAAGGGCACGGGCCTCGGCCTCTCCATCGCGCGCGGCATCGTACGCGACATGAAGGGCGACATCGAGCTGCGGAGCGCGGTCGGACAGGGCAGCACCTTCGCCGTGCTGCTGCTGCAATTCGAGGAGGCAGGCGCGCCGGCCGGCGACGACACGGCCGGCAAATGAGGGGAGGCAGTCCATGCAAACACCGACGCTGGGCGGCTGGCTGGTACACGTCATGCGCAAAGCCGACGGTGCGCTTTCGCTCGAGGAGTCCCTGCACGTCCTCATGGACAGCACCAAGGAGTTCTTCCCCTGTCACAGCATCGCCGTCATCCTGATCGACGAGGACACGAAGGCGCTACGGATCAAGATCTCCCGCCAGATCAGTTACACCTTCGCCAAGCAGTTTCGCCGGGACGCCCCCGGCCCCGCGGCGGAGCGCGTGGTGCTGGAGCAGAAGCCCGTGCGGCTGGCAGGGCTGCCGGCGGACACGCCGCTGTACCGGGAGGTGCGCCTGGAGCACGACTTCACCTCAGCCCTGCTGGCGCCCATCATCAAGAACCAGCGCGGTGTCGGCTATGTCTTCTGCGACCGCGCGGAGGCCCCGCCGTTCGACGACGCGGACATGCTGCACCTCCAGGTGATCGGCTACCTGATCGGCCAGGTGATGGAGAAGTTCGAACTGATCGCGCAGAGCCGCAAGCTCTCTTCCATCGACGACGCCACACAGGCCCTGCAGTACAAGGCCTTCGTGCCGCTGCTGGCAACGGAATTGGAACGGGCCCGCGCGCATGCCTACCCCGTCACCCTGGCGTTGCTGGCCGTGGATGCCTTCCGCCGCTACATCGACTGCCACGGCATAGACGCCGCCCATGCCATGCTGGCGGATGTCGTGCGCACGATCAAGCCGCGCATCAGCGACCTGGACCTGCAGGGCCGCTTCGGCGCCGACGAGCTGATCCTGTGCCTGTCGAACACGGACGGGGCAGCGGCGAAGACGAAGCTCCGTGCGCTGCAGGAGGCGGTTTTCGAAGCGCCCATCGGCCACGCCGACGCCCCTGTGCGGCTGACGGTCGGCATGCTCACGTTGCCTGACACACGCGCCCTGCGCCTGCCACTGCAGGACATCCTCGGGGAGCTCGGCAGACGACTCGCGGACGCCAAGACAGCTGGTATCGGCACGCTGGAAGCCGGCACACCGGCGGCGTGAGACCGTGCGGGAACCCCTGTCTCGAGCCTTTTCCTTGCGCGGGAACGCCTGTTGTTCTAAAGTGCCGCCCTTAGCTTTTTCAAGAAGGAGAGCGGGTATGAAACGAGCGTTGATATGTGGGGCGGGCGGTTTCATTGGCGGCCATCTGGTCGCCCGGCTGAAGCAGGAGGGGTACTGGGTCCGCGGCGTGGACCAGAAGGAGCACGAGTACCGGGCGACCGACGCCGACGATTTCCGCGTGTTGGACTTGCGCACGCCCGCGAACTGCGCCAAAGCCCTCGAGCTCAACGGCGAACGGTTCGACGAAGTGTACCAGCTGGCTGCCGACATGGGCGGCATGGGCTTCATCCACTCCGCCGAGTGCGACATCATGCACAACAGCGTGCTGATCAACGTGCACATGACGCACCTGGCCGCCCAGGCGGCGGTGCCGCGCTACTTCTACTCGTCGTCGGTGTGCGTGTACCGCGACATGAAGCCCGGCGAGCCCGAGATGACGGAAGCCGAGGCCGTGCCGGCCAACCCGGACAACGAGTACGGCTGGGAGAAGCTCTACTCCGAGCGCATGGCCATGGCCTACGGGCGGAAGTACGGCATGGCCGTGCGGATCGCGCGCTTCCAGAACTGCTACGGCGCGTATGGCACCTGGACAGGCGGCCGCGAGAAGGCGCCCGCCGCGATGTGCCGCAAGGTCGCCGAGGTGCCCGCGGGCGGGGACGTCGAGGTGTGGGGCGACGGCACGGCCGTGCGCTCGTACACGCACGTGGACGACATGACCGACGGGATTTTCCGCCTCATGCACTCGAACCTCGAAGGCGCCGTCAACATCGGCTGCCCGCAGTACGTGACGGTGGACGAGCTGGCCAGAACCGTCGGCGAAGTCGCCGGCAAGCCCATCACGATCAAGCACGTGAAGGGGCCGGTCGGCGTGCAGTCGCGCAACTTCAGCAACGCCCGCATCTACTCGATCGGGTGGCAGCCCAGGGTCTTCCTGAAGGAAGGCATCGAGCGCACGTACCCGTGGATCGCCGAGCAGGTCGCCAAATCGCATTGACTTCCCGCCGGGGGCGCGTACACTTGCCCGGCTCAAAGGATGAACGGGGACCGACACGGAGGGAATCGTGTCGGCCTTCGTTTTTCTGGAACCGTACGCCCGCCGGGAGGCGGGGAAGGAGCGCCATGACGACCACACTGACGACGAACAAGAAGCTGCTCGCCTGGGTCGAGGAGATCGCCAAGCTCTGCAAGCCGAACCAGGTGCATTGGTGCGACGGCTCGGAAGCCGAGAACACCATGCTCTGCGATGCGATGGTGAAATCCGGCACGTTCACGCGCCTGGACCCCAAGCGCCGGCCGAACTGCTTCCTCGCGCGCTCGCACGCCAGCGACGTCGCCCGCGTCGAGGACCGCACCTACATCTGCGCCGCCACGCAGGACGAAGCCGGGCCGACAAACAACTGGGCCGACCCCAGCGAGATGCGCTCGCGCCTCAAGACGATGTTCGACGGCTGCATGCAGGGCCGCACGCTCTACGTCATCCCGTTCTGCATGGGCCCGCTGGAGTCCCCGATCGCCAAGGTCGGCATCGAGATCACGGACTCCCCCTACGTCGTCGTCAACATGCGCATCATGACGCGCATGGGCCAGGCCGTGCTCGACAAGCTGGGAACGGACGGCGCGTTCATTCCCTGCGTGCACTCCGTGGGCGCCCCGCTCAAACCCGGCCAGGCCGACGTGCCCTGGCCCTGCGAGCCTGATCCCACGAAGAAGTACATCGTGCACTTCCCGGACGACCCCTCGATCTGGTCCTACGGCTCGGGCTACGGCGGCAACGCCCTCCTCGGCAAGAAGTGCCTGGCGCTGCGCATCGCCTCCACCATGGCCCGCCGCGAGGGTTGGATGGCCGAGCACATGCTGATCCTGCGCCTGACCAATCCGCAGGGCAAGCGCTTCCACATTGCCGCCGCCTTCCCCAGCGCCTGCGGCAAAACCAATCTCGCCATGCTCCAGCCGACCATTCCAGGCTGGAAATGCGAGTGCATCGGCGATGATATCGCCTGGATGAAGATCCGTCCCGACGGCCGCCTGCACGCCATCAATCCGGAATCGGGTTTCTTTGGTGTCGCC
The DNA here is from genome assembly GCA_964402115.1 of uncultured Victivallales bacterium. GTDB lineage: Bacteria > Verrucomicrobiota > Kiritimatiellia > UBA8416 > CAYOBW01 > CAYOBW01. Next base: position 106 of record CAYOBW010000371.1, on the reverse strand, counting down.
CCGGGCACCAGCTACAAGTCCAACCCGATGGCGATGGACAGCATCAAGGCCAACTCCATCTTCACCAACTGCGTGCTGACCGATGACGGCGACATCTGGTGGGAGG
>CAYOBW010000370.1:0-6407 GCA_964402115.1 uncultured Victivallales bacterium | reverse complement strand
TGGGCAGGCGACGAGGCGTGGAGACGGCGGTCCCCGCCGTTATCGCCCTCCCCCCACGTCACTGACTCGATGCGCCGGATTTGGGCTTGCGGGCGCGGGGGCAAGGGTCTTTAATGCGGACTGGAGTTGCCCCATGCCACCGCTTGTCGCACAGCCGGATACGATCGTCGAAACCACGACCACCCTGGCGCCGGTCTATCAGGTCGTCCTGCACAACGACGACGTCAACACGACGGAGCACGTGGTCAACTGCCTGATGCGCGTGTTCGGCCATTCGCGGGCGCTGGCCGAGAAGATCATGAAGGAGGCGCACCGGCGGGGACGGGCGATCGCCCAGGTCGAGGCGGAGGCCGAGGCGCTGCTGCACCGCGACCAGCTGATCGGCTACAGCCTGTCCGCCACGGTGGAGCGCATCTGAGGGTCCGCCATGCCGCTCTACGGTCTCACCGAGGAACTTGTCTTCCCCCCGGCGCGCAGGGCCGGCCCGGGGGGCTTGCTGGCCATTGGCGGCGACCTTAGCGTCGAGCGCCTCGTCCTGGCCTACCGCTCGGGCATCTTCCCGTGGTTCTCCGAAACAGACCCGATCCTGTGGTGGTCGCCCAATCCGCGCTGGGTGCTGTTTCCCGCCAACCTGCGCGTCTCGCACAGCATGCGGCCCCTCCTGCGGCGGCAGGCGTTCCGCGTGACGTATGACCGCGCCTTCTCCAGGGTGATCGCGGGCTGCGCGACGGCGCGCCGCACGCGCGAGTCGGAACCCTGGCTCGTCCCGGCGATGCAGAAGGCCTATGTCGCGCTGCACGAGGCGGGTTACGCGCACTCGGTCGAGGTGTGGGAGGACGAGCGGCTGGCGGGGGGGCTGTACGGCGTCGCCATGGGCCGGTGCTTCTTCGGCGAATCCATGTTCACGGAAGTGTCGAATGCCAGCAAGTACGGCTTCATCACGCTGGTCGGCCGGTTGCAGGCGTGGGGCTTCACGCTGATCGACTGCCAGGTTCACACCGGGCATCTGGAGAGCCTCGGCGCCGAGGCGGTGCCGCGGAGCCGCTTCCTCACGCTGCTGAACGGCGCGCTCGCCGACGGGCCGCCACCGGGGCGCTGGAATCCGCCGCCGGACGCCGAGGCCTACCGGGGCGGAATGTAGCGGCCGCGTTCGATGTCGTCGCGCAGGCGCTGCTGCCGGGCCTGCCGTTCCTCGGCCTGCGTCAGCACGCGGTTGGCCGCCAGCAGATCGTCGTCGCTCACGCCCTGCGAGGCGGCGAGACCGTCTCGGATGATCTGCGCGGCCTCCGCGGCCCGCTCCTCCTGCAGGGCCAGCTCCGCCAGATGCAGCGCGACCCGGAACCAGGGAGGCGACCCCTTGGGCGCAATGCGCTGGATCTCGGCCAGCGTGCGCCGGGCGGACTCCGTCTGCCCGAGCCGCATCTGCGCGACGGCGACGGTATCGAGGACATCGGCCTGTCCCTGCGCGCGGGCGGCCAGGCCAGGCAGGAGGCTGGCGGCCTGCTCCTTGCCGGCGGGCGCCTGGGCCAGCGTGAACACAAGGTTGTTGAGCAGCACCGTGTTGTCCGGGTACAGCTCCAGGCCGCGCTCGAGCAGTTCGACGGCGCGCGGGTAGTTGCCGGAGAGCCGCGCCGCCTCGGCCCCGATCACGTACACGGAGCGGTTCGTGGCGCCCTGCTCCAACGCGGCGTTCATCTGGTAGAGCGCGTCCACGATTTCCCAGCCGCCGCGCTGAAAGCGCACGTAGCCGAGCATCTGCGCCCAGCGGGGATTGCGGGGATCTTCGCGCCGCAGGGACCGCAGCGCCTCCACCATGTTGGCGTCGGTGGCGACCTGGGGGTCGGATTTCAGTTCGACCAGTTTCTCGTAGAACGCGGGGGGCGTGTTGAGCGAAGCGCCGATCGCGCGCTCCATCGCCTGCAGCGCCCACTCGCGGTCCAGGTTCCGCAGGGCGCAGCGCACGCCGGCGACATAGGCGGGGAGCAGGCCGCCCGCCTGCCGGCAGGCCTCGCGCGCCGCCAGGCGGGCGCCCTCCTGATGGGGACCGCGCAGCAGGTACGCGGCGCTGCGCGTGAAGGCGGCCGGCGTATAGACCCGGGCCGCGATGGCGCGCTGCAGCTCCGCCGTCACCCACGCATCCAGCGCTGCGTCCTCCGCCCGGCCGCGCTGGGTGCGCGACACCAGCCCCACGAGCCAGAGTTCGGAGTCTTCGGGGCAGGCGGCCCGCGCCTGCGCCACGATCACGGGATCCACGCCTGAGAGGCTGACGAGGATGCGCCACAAAATGGGAATCCCGGGCGCGTGTGCCGCGGCCAGTTCGGCGGTGCGCCGCGCCGCGGCGAAGCGCCCGGCCCGGCATAGCAGCAGCGTGAGCTGGTTGAGCGCCAGCGCCTTCTCGGTCGCGTCGCGGCCGCACGCCAGCCAGCGCACGACCTCGGTCGAATCGCCCTCGCACTTCGTTTCGTAGGCGCGCAACCAGACTTTCAGGAGGGCGCACAGGAAAGGGCTGGTGGCGGTCGCCATGTTCTGGCGTAGGGTGTTTGCGTTCTCCTCGAAATCCTTCTCCGCCGGCAGCGAGACGCGGTGCCAGAGGCAGGCCAGCTCCGCCGGGGGCAGGAAGATGTTCTGCATGGTGCCGGGCAGCACGGCGACGCGCGGCAGCAGGGCCGCGCGCGCCTGCTCCTCGCCTTCGCTGTAGCGTTCGGTCAGATGCAGGGCCTTGGCAATCAGCACGTCCAGCTCCCGCTCGTTGCGCACGCGCGGCAGCATGAGGACGCGGTGCGCGTCCTCCGCGCTATCGTGCAGCAGGCACACCTGCGCGAGCATGCCCACGGCCTGCGACGCCTCGGGAAACCGCCGCCAGGTCGCGCGGGCCGTCTGCAGGGCGTACAGGCCCAGGCGCAATTCGAGCGCGGCACGGGTCAGGCGAATCAGGGGAATCAGGTCGGGATCGGACGTGCTCTCGTAGCCGCGCAGCGTCTCGTACACGCTCTGCCAATTGCCCTGGCGCTCATAGACGGCCGACCGGACCAGGCGCGCGCGCCCGCGCTGCTCAGGGTGACTGGCCACCATGCTTTCGAGCGCGGCCAGGACCCCGGGGAGATCGCCGCTCATCTCCAGCGCGCCGACGTACTCGTACTGCATGTCGAGCGAAAGCCGGCCGGCGGCGGCCCGCTCGCGGAAGGCGACCAGCGCGTCCGCGAGCAACTGCTTGCGCGCCGCCACGGTCTGCGGCACGGCGAGCGCCGCGCCGAGCGGCACCTGCGCACACAGGTTGGTCCACCCCGGCAGCATGCCGCCGATCAGGAAAAAGGGCCGCGTGTCGAAGCGCTCGCTCGCCCGGGCCGAGGGCAGGCCGATGGCAAGCGCCCGGAAGGAGAACCAGTCGAACCCGAAGACGGAGCCGGCCAGCGGAATGCCGGGGTGCCGGGGATCCAGTTCCTGCATGCGCCTCACGACGCACCAGGCGAGATCGGGACGGGACAGCTGCAGGCACCGGTCCAGCACCCCGTAAAGCGCGTCCGCGTCCTCCATCGCCTTCACGCAGCGCACAAGGTGCTCCGCGAACCGCTCCACCCAGGATCCCTGCCCGCGCTTGATCGCCATGAAGAACAGGGGTTCCAGCACGCGCGGGTCGGTTGGCCAGGCTCGCATCGCGTCCAGCGCCATGCGGCCGGCGGCGGGCGCGAGGTTCAGGTTCATGTACGCCTCGGCCGCCGAGAGCGCCTCGACGGGATCCTGGTATGGCACGTTGAGGTCGGAGTTCACGATGGACTCCCATTTGCGGTACTGCCGCAGATAGGGGTAGAGGGCGCGAATTTTGGACAGGTTGGGATTCCACAGCGAGGCGCGCACGACGTACTTGGCCACTTCGTCGGGATTGCCGGCGACGAAGCCCATCTGGGCCAGGATCATGGCCACGCGCGGGTCGGCGCCGATATGTTCGGCGGGCAGGCGCCGCACAATGGCCGCCGCCTCCTCCATGCGGCCGGTGGACATCAGCGCGTAGGCCCGGAGGATGTTCTTCTCGGCTACGCGGGCGTCGCTGATGTCGGGAATCGTGTCCAGCGTGCGCAGCACTTCATCGTACTTCTTGCGCAGGATCAGGATCCGCGTGATCAGCATCCGCCACTCGTCGTCCTTCGGCAACAGCCGTTCGACTTCGTGCGCAGCGCGTTCGGCAGGTTCAAGCTGCCCGAATTGCTCCAGTTCCAGCGCGACGCCGCGGATCATCTCGGCGCGGTGCCGGGGCCGGCTCCGGTACGCCACCACGGTGGCGGTGAGCAGCAGGAGCAGCAGCGCGAGCCAGGCGTGCCGGTGCCGGTACAGCTTCGTCCAGAACGGCGGCACCTGGCTGACCGCCTGCATGCCCGCCACGTTGAGCTCGCGGGCCGCTTCGCGCTTGCGCAGCTTCAGGTAGCGCCAGAGCTCGATCTCGACGTAGAGCAGGACGACGCCCGCCACGGCGACAATCCCCGCCGTGTCATGCAGGAAACGCCCATCCCCGCCGTCTCCCGTCGGCACGATCTTGTAAACCATCAGGGCAATGCGCAGGGCATTCAGGAACGCGGCCTGGACCAGGGCCAGCAGCGTCAGCGCGAGACACTCGAACCAGCGGAAGCGCTTGAGCACGCCGAGGCCGAGAGCCAGAAGGAACACCGTGGTGGCGGCGCGCAGGCCGCTGCACTCGGCCGGCACATCGTAGATGTTCACGCCCGTGCGCAGCACCAGGCCATCGGCCCAGACGCGGACGTTGACGAGATGGAGCAACCACTCCGCGCCGCGTACGGAGATGCGCTGCAGGGCCAGCTGCAGGAAGCTGAAGAGCTGCCCCGGGAGCGGGTGCGCCCAGTAAAGCAGGAACAACGCCAGCCCGCTGTCCCGCAGCCGGTCCGGCGGCAGCGCCCAGGCCAGGCAGGCCAGGACCAGCAGCAGCAACCCGAGCCACTCGAAGAGCCCTACGCGCAGCATGATGCCCGCCACGGCGAGCAGCGCGCCAGTCAGCCCGGCCAGCACCGCGCACCACCCCGGGACAGGGCGGGCGGGCGGGGCCTCCGGCGCGGGCGCCGGCTTGGCACGCAGCAGGATCAGCGCGGCGAACAGCGCGGTCAGCGTGAAGCGCAACCACCCGTTCTGCTCCGCCAGCAACCCGCGCGCGTGCAGGACCAGCCAGCAGAGCAGGAGCGCGCCGGCGGCGCCCAGCACCAGGCGCCGCGGCCAGGAAAGGGGCAGGCCCGCGCTCACGACGGCCCCTCGCTACCGGCCGCGACCGCGCCATGCCACTGTCCTGAGGGGGGTGGATAAGCGTCTGAAATCACGCGGGCATGGTAGCAGCCCGCCGCACGCCGAAGCAAGCGTCCTTGGCGGTTCGAAGCGGGGCAGGACACGGGACGCGCCAACTGGCGCCCCCCGTGTGTCGGATCCCCATCCCGACGCGTCGCCGCTTCAGACCACGTAGGTCGAAGCCGCGGTCTTGCCGCCGCGCCCCGTCCAGTCCGTGTGGAAGAACTGGCCGCGCGGCTTGTCCACGCGCTCGTACGTGTGGGCGCCGAAGTAGTCCCGCTGGGCCTGCAGCAGGTTCGCGGGCAACCGGGCGCAGCGGTAGGAGTCGAAGTAGTTCAGCGCGGTGCCCATGGCCGGCACGGGCACGCCGAGATCGATAGCCGTCTTGATCACGTTGCGCCAGGCTGCCTCGCCCTTCGCGATCACGCGCTGGAAGTAGGGGTCCAGCAGCAGGTTCGCCAGCGTCGGGTTGCGGTCGAAGGCTTCCTTGATCTTGTCCAGGAAGCGCGCCCGGATGATGCAGCCGCCGCGCCACAGCAGGGCGATCTCGCCGTACTTCAGATTCCAGCCGTGCTCCCCGGAAGCCGCGCGCAGGAGCTGGTAGCCTTGCGCGTACGAGCAGATCTTGGCCGCATACACGGCCTGCCGGAGCTGGTCCACGAACGCCTTGCGGTCGCCCTGGTAGGGCCGCGCGGGCCGCTTGAGCGCCTTGTCGGCCGCCACGCGCTCCTCCTTGATGGCGGAGAGGCAGCGGGCAAACACGGCCTCGGCGATCTGGGGAATCCCCACGCCCAGGTCCAGGCCGGCCTGCGACGTCCACTTGCCGGTGCCCTTCTGGCCGGCCGTGTCCAGGATCACGTCCACCATCGGCTTACCGGTCTCGGGATCGTCCTTAGCCAGGATGTCGCGGGTGATCTCGATCAGGTAGGAGTCCAGCTCGCCCTTGTTCCAGGTGGCGAAGACCTTGTGCATCTCCTTCGCGGTCAGGCCCAGCCCGGCGGACATCAGGTGGTAGGCTTCGCAGATGCGCTGCATATCGCCGTATTCGCTGCCGTTGTGCACCATTTTCCCGAAATGGCCCGCGCCATCCGGCCCGATCCACTCGCAGCAGGGCGCGCCGCCGG
>CAYOBW010000369.1:4698-6440 GCA_964402115.1 uncultured Victivallales bacterium | reverse complement strand
GCTCTTAGAACCAGCAGTTCTCATTGTGGCCGAAGACCGCCTGAAGGCGGGACTCCGAACGGCGTAAACGCGCGGGAAACCCGTTTGGAGTCCCGGCTTTAGCCGGTCTCAGACGCCTTCCGGTGGCCATAATGCGAACGGCTGAGTTAGAACGTGACCATGAAGAAGAAATTGACTGTTCTTGTTCTGCTGCTCCTCGCTGCCGCCGGCGGGGGGGCGTGGTGGCTGTTGCGCGGCGAGTGGCCGGCGGCCGACGTGCCACACGTGAACGACCCGCCCGTCTTGCGCGGCACGCTGGCGCAGGCCTCCGCCAACTTCTCGTTCTGCCAGCGTTGGGACCCCGCCGCCGGTATGCGGCTGCTGCTTGACGTGACACAGAGTCCGGCGCGCGTGGAACTGACCCTGGCGCCTGGCCACAGCATGGTCGCGCGGCGCGCGACGCCGGACGCTGTGCCCGCCGAACTGTCCGGCGCGGTCTTCTACCCCGCCGCCATGCCCACCACACTGCTGGGCCATGCCGCTGTCGTGCTCAAGGCGCGCCCCGAGCTCTGGACGCTCTGCGTCGAGGATCGGACCGTCGCCGTCTTTCCGCCCCCCTTCACCGTGCTGCCCGTGCTCCTCTCCTGCCCCACCTCGCAGGTGCCCTCCCCCGCCTATCTCAAGACGCGCCTGCAGAAGTGGGGCGACTTCACCTTCCACGACGACTTCATGCCGCCCGAGGGGCCCGACAGCGCGCTCGCGCAGTGGGAGCGGCTGGCGGGCGCCTGGCGGCTGCATTCCGCCGCGGACACCGTGAAGGAACTGCACGACGACAAGCGCGAGCGCGGCCTCCCGACCGCCGAACGCAGCGCGAACTACTACACCGTGCGCGGCCGCGGCACAAACGCGTTGCTCGTCACGGGCTACGACTTCTACGACCTCTACGATGTGGCGGCCGCCGTGAACACCGCCCCCGGCACGATGGGGCTCGCGTTCCACGTGCAGGACGCCTCGAACTACCACGCCTATGTCATCCAGATCGTCACCAACCGCCCCGACGCGCGCCTGGACCTCTGGCGGGTGCGCAACGGCGAGCGCAAGGTGCTTGCCGCCGTGACGACCCCGCTGACCACGGAGCAGTGGGTGACGCTGCGCGTGCGCACGTTCCCCGAGCGGGTGGAGGCCAGTCTCGACAACGTGAAGGTCATGGACGTGCCGCTCTCCCTGCCCGCGGGCGGCCGCTTCGGCCTGTACATGGACGGCGGCCACGGCGCGCTCTTCGACGATGTCGAAGCCCGCAGCAACCACGACCTCGATTTCGCCGGCCTGGCCGGTCTGCCGCGCTACGTGCGCGCGGAGGAGGGCGCCGTGTTGCCGCGCCCGCGGCTCTTCGGCTGGCGACCCGCGGCACCGCTGACCGACACGCTGCAGGTGACCGCTGCGCCCAAGCCCCGCTGGCTGGCGCTCGGCGCCCCCGCGCATGGCCCGCACGTTTTCGCCGCCACGTTCGCGGCCCGGGGCGCCGCGGCGGAGGTCGGGCTGCTCGCCGGCTGGACCGCCACCAACGCGCCGGTCTACCGCTTCATCCGCCACTGCGCGCCGACAAACGAATGGCTGCGCCTGGAGTACGCCGCACCCACCGGGACCGTCGTCGTCACGCAGCTCCGGCTACCGCCCGCCGACGCCGCGGCGCCCGTCACGCTGATGGCGGATGCCACCTCCCCGGGCGACCCCATTTCCGACCCGGCCGGACACGGCACGCA
>CAYOBW010000369.1:0-4688 GCA_964402115.1 uncultured Victivallales bacterium | reverse complement strand
TATCGCAACGCCGAGCTGGTGCTCGTACACCACCCCGCCGACCCCGTCGGCGGCGCCTCCGGCCTCTACGTCGGGGCCGGGACAGCAGCGGCCATCACGGCGCCGGCCTACCGGTTCGCGCGCGAAGCGTTGCACGTCAACCGCTTCGAGAAGAATACCGTTTTCGTCGACGATCCGTATATGCGCCACTGGTCCTCGCCCGAGGGGCAGTGGATTCGCTACCCGAATGGCGCGGCCTGGCACACGGGGGATTTCTTCGGGCGTTTCCTCGTCCGCCTGCCCTGCCTGGCCGGCACCGAGGTGCATCTCGGCGTACCCGAGGGCGTGAGCAACGGCACGTGGGTCGTGCGCGTCAGCGAGCAGGCGCTGAGCCTGCACGCCGGTGCGGCCACGAATGCGAGCGCCACGGTGCCGCTTGCGCAGCTTGCCCCGCGCGACCCCAAGCAGCCGCGGCGTTTCACGCTGCACTACGAGGGGCGGTGGCTGTGGGCCACGGCGGACGGGCGCGTCCTGTTCAAGCAACCCGTCGCCCCGCTGGCCGGCGCCCGCCTGCGCCTCCAGGGGTTCACGTACGACCAGCTGAAGGACAGCCTCGTGGAGCGCTACCAGGTCGTCGATCACCTGTTCAACGAGTCGCTCAAGGACTGGACCATCAACGGCGGGCGGTGGGAGGTTGTCAACCGCTACCAGTGCGATCCCCGCTGGTCGCTGATGAACGGCGAGTCGGGCGAGGGGCTGGCCGCGATCTGGACGAAGTACGCGTTCGCGGGCGATTTCTGCATCGAGCTGCACGGCGCCATGCGGCACGAGTGGTACGAGCGCTGCGGCGATCTGAACATCACCATCCTCAATCGCGACACGACGCCCAGCCAGGGTTACACGGTCACGTGCACGGGCTGGGATCCCGACCACTCGCAGCTCTTCACGCGGCTGTACCGCGAAGGCAAGACCGAGGTGGAGTGCGACCGATACATGATGCCGCGCATCCGCGAGGGCAACCGGCGCGGGGGCTACATGCCGCTCGTGCAGGATCTGAGCAACGCGGACGTTCATCGCGCCTGGTACTACATCAAGCTCCGCCGCCAGGGCCAGAAGCTCGAGTACTGGTACGACAACGAACTCGCCTTCACGTGGAACGACCCCGCGCCGCTGGGCCCGGGCTCGGCCGGGCTGTGGACGTTCATGAACTCGATCATGGTCGCCCGCTTCAGCGTGGCGGCGGCGCACATCGAACCGCGGCCGTTCGTGTTCAAGCCGGTCCCGCCCGAGCAACTCGAAACGACGCCGCAGCGCGCCGACGCGCGCCGCCTGCTCTCCGCCACGCTGCAGGCCAACGAGCGCCCCCTCGACCTCTGCCAGCCGGAGTGCTGGTCCGTGGACGACCCCGTCGGCCAGGCCCACCTGGCCTGGCACGTGCAGCCCGGCGGCGCGCGCGCGTTCAGCGTCACCACGCGCCTGGGCAGCGGCCCCATGCAGGCGGCGTGCAGCCTGCCGCCCGTGCCGCTGACCAACCTCGCCGGGTGGCACGTGGAACTGGCCCGCACGCCGCGCGCCCAGTTCAACGTGCACTACTCCATCGGCCGGCTGCAGGAGGGCCGCTACACCCCCATCCGCCGGCTGTTCCACCGTGTCAGCGGCAGCGAGCTGGAGACGCAGGGATACACGCAGGCCGGCGCCACCGACGTGCCCTCATCAGGGATGGCCGAAGCCGCGGACGGCCCCTGGACCCCGGTCACGATCTGGATCCCCACCGAGCTGCCGACCGTCAGCCTGGAAGCGACCAACCTGCTCGTGCGGCTGGAGGGTTTCGGCAACCTGCAGGCCAGCTACGTGCAGGAGGGGCTCACCGGCAACGGCCCCGGCGAGGCCTACGCCGTGCGCAACCTCACGGAGATTCGCTACGGCCGTCCCCGCCTCGGCTTCCCGCCGAACGCGGTGGCGCCGCGCGGCGTGGCCCTGCTCGACCCGGCCACGGACCAGCCCTTCGCCGGCTGCACGGACCTGGACGCCATCCAGCGCTGGATGCAGGGCGCGCCTGACGCGGGTCTCGTACAGACGGTCGTGGCCCTCACAACCGCCGATGGCACGACGCGCAACGACCTTTGGTGGATCAGCCCCACGCCCGTGCCGCGCATTACCTGCGCCTGGAGCACGAACCAGCCCGACACGGTCGCCCTGCGCACACTGGAACACTACCCTGACCGCCGCTTCGTTGCCGCACGCGTGTACATCGGCGCCGAACGGCCCGCCACGCCGCGTCCCGGGGACGGCTTCACGCGCCTGGTGCCGGTGCCCCGCATCGACGTTGTACCCACGAACCTCACGGTCACCGTGGCCCTCGAGCGCTTCCGTCAGACGTTCGACCTGCCGGGTGCGACGCGACCCTGCGGGGCGCCGCCGGTCCTCCTGCGCCTCGACGGCCTGACCCCGGCGCTCGACACACTCGAGGGCGAGGAAGAGGGGCTGTTCGTGCGCGAGAACCCGCGCGCCGCGATCGAAACCGACGACGGCTCGTCGGATCGCTATTTCACGGTCGGCAACGCGGGCCTGGAGGAGCGCCTGCGCTGCGCGGTGCGGATCGGACAGCCCCTTGCCAGCTTCCCCATCTGGCAATTCCGCTACCGCGCCCCGCCGATGGCCCGCGTCTCGCTGCGGCTGGGCGACAACGCCGCCGTGCGCCTCAGCGAAGCGCTGGACTCCACCGTGGCCGTGCGCGGCACGGAAAGCCTGCGGCTCGACCATGCGTGGCACACGTGGCTGGGCATGGTGGCGGACGCCGTGCGCTCGACGCCGATCCCGGCGGACGCCCTGCAGCCGGACACCGTCACCATCGGCTCGATCGGCTCGCCCGATCAGACCGGCCGCCACACCCGCTGGATGCTGGACGACTTCGTGTGCGGCCCGGCTGTGTCGACCGCGGCGCAGCTCGCGTGCCTGCCAGTGTACTTCAGCCTCACGCCCGTGGCCACCGTGCGCCTGGCGCTGCGCGCGGGCCAGGAGCCCTGGACGGACCTGACGCCCACGCAACGGCAGGCGGTCGTGTGGACGAACGTGCCGCCCCGCACGCGCGCGGCGCCGCCCATCGGCCAGGCGCCGGACGGCCTCTGCCACGTCTTTATCCAGGCCGTGGACACGGCGGGCCGGGCCTCGGCCGTGACCGACGTGCCCATCCTGCTCGACAGGGAGCCGCCCCGCGCCACCGCCGCATTCCAGCCGACCGCGAACCCGCACTGCAACAGCAACGTGCTGCGCGCGGCCGTCTCCACCGGCGGCCAAAGCCCGTTCGATCTCAAGCGCCTGCGCTGCCGCTGGAACGACGCCGACACGCCGCTGCATTCCGCCGGGTCGCATTACGTGCACGCGCTCGCCGCCGACACGCTGCACATCAACTGGTCCCTCGCCTTCCGCGAGCACATCGAGAAGCTGGCCGATGGCCAGGCCGCGACGATCACGCTCACCGACATCTTCGACGGCGCGGGCAACCGCGCGCCGGACGTGCAGGTGCCCGTGAAAATGGATTTCGCCGCGGACCACGTCGCGCCCACGCTGCTGGCCGTGGACTACCCCTCCAACGTGCTCTGGTGCGCCGGCTGGGAGCAGGCGGTCTCCCGCCTGCGAGCCAAGGCCGGACAGCCCGCGCGGCCGTTCCGCTTCACCGGCGACGAGCCGGTGCCCCTCGTGTATGCTTCCGGCGAAGAACCCTATTACGCCGCGAAGATCGCCAACAAGGTCGCATACGACATCTGGCAGGAATTCGAGAGCGCCCCGTGGTCCCTGAAGGACTACCCCTACCTCGCTTTCCGCATCCGCCGGCCGGACCTGCAACCCGGCGAAACCCTGCGCATCGCCCTGGTCTTCGACCTGGACGGCGAGCGGCGCGCGGCCATCTGGCTGACCGACCCGCTCGCGGAAAGCCGTTACGTCCAGGTTGCCAACAAGATCGAGTGGCAGTCGAACGTCTGGCACACGGTGCGGCTGGACCTCCCCGCCAGCATGACCGCCCGCTACTCCCGCGAGATCATGGACAAGGCGCGCGTCATGCGGCTGCGCTTCCGCTTCTACGGCGGGCGCGAGGGCCAGGTGGTGCACCTGGGCAGCGTCTTCGTCTTCGCCCCCTGGCGCGCGAGCGACCGCGTCGCGTTCGACGCCTTCGACACGAGCGGCATCGGCGGCCTGCAGTGGAGCTACGAAGCCGGCCAGCCCGGCGCGCCGTCCGGCGCGGGGCAGCCGACGTCCGAGCGCGGGCTCAACCCGGCCATGCTGCCGGCGGCGCCCGCGGACGCGCGCTGGCTCACCGTCCGCCAGCGCGACCGGGCCGGCAACCTGTCCTACCCGACGCGGCTGCCGGTGGCCCCGCCGCCCAAGTAAGCGCCCAAGAGGAGTACGCATGATCACCACCGTGACCATTCCCCAACTCGACGCCAACATCCTCGAAGTCACGATCATCGAGTGGCGCCGCCGCGAAGGCGAAGCGGTGGACGCGGGCGAACCGCTCGTCGAGGTTTCCACCGAGAAGGCCAACTTCGAGATCGAGGCGCCGGCCGCCGGCGTCCTGCGCCGCATCGTCGCGGCGGAGAAGAGCGTCCTGCCGACCGATTACGTGATCGCGCTGATCGGCCCGCCGGAGGAGCCGCTGCCGGACGTCGAACCGGCCAACCGGGCGCGGCTCGCGGCTTTCCGGCAGTCCC
>CAYOBW010000368.1:0-6446 GCA_964402115.1 uncultured Victivallales bacterium | reverse complement strand
GCCCCAACGGCCTGAAAAATGAAGTCTCAGACAAGCCGGTCTCAGAAACCTGCCGCTGGCCATAATGAGAACGGTTGTCCCCGCTGCACATGGCACTTTCCGACGCGCGCTCGTCCATGCTAGTGTCTTGCGCATGGACATTGACCACATCCTGTCGGTCTTTAATCGCAACGACGTGCGCTATCTGCTCATTGGCGGCGTGAATTTCCTGCTCCGGCACAAGCCCGTTCTCACGTTCGACGTGGATCTCTGGATCGAGGACGACGAGGCGAATCGCCGGCGCTGTGAACATGCCTTGATTGAACTGGGCGCCGCGTGGGGCCGAACCGAGGCCGATTGGGGGCCGGTGACCACCCGCCCGGCGGGGTGGCTGACGGGGCAATCCGTGTATTGTCTCGCCAGCCCGCATGGCGCCATCGATATTTTCCGTTTCGTGCAGGGCCTGACCAGTTGGTCCGCGGCTTTCGCGACGTCCGTTTCAGGGCAGACCGCTGCTGGGACGGCGTACCGCGGGCTGTCGGACCAGGATATGCTCACTTGTCAACTCAGTCTTCCGCCCGAAGTCCGGAAGAACGATCGCGTGCGGGACTTGCGGGAAGCCATGGCGGCACATGCATAACCTCCTGCAACAGGAAACTCTCAAGCGTGACCGCCAGTGGGACGTGCGCGAACGCTGGCGCCTCATCACCCAGGCCATCGACTGGGCGGAAGCCCAGTCCACGGTTCGGCGCAACACGCCCCGGCAGTGCCTGGCCGAGCAAGACCGCAAACTGGCCGCGCTCCGCTGATCCCATGGCGCACCGGGTAGGATCGTCGACTTGGTTCGCGAAGGATGCGCCGAGCCGGCCGTTGCCGACGACGCACGCCTCGTGAAACGACCGCGTGGGATTCACGAACCACGCGCTCAGCAGCTCGTCCGGCGCGCTCACCTCAGCCGCCGTGACGGCAAGCCGCAGGCACGCTACTCCCTTTCCGAGTTGACGGCGCTCAGTTGGCCGTTCACACGCACCTTGACCGGTTGGACCTCCTTGGCGGCAATCCGGTAAGAGACGACCTTGCCATCCTTCCACGCGATGTCCACGCTGAATCCGCCGCGGGCGCGCAGCCCCGTCGCCGCGCCCGTGTGCCAGGCTTTCGGCAGCGCGGGCAGCAGGTCGAGCACGGGCTGGCCGTCCGCCGTGGTTTCCTGGCTCTGCAGCAGCATCTCGGCCACGGCCGCGCAGCCGCCAAAATTGCCGTCGATCTGGAAGGGGGCGTGGAGGCAGAAGAGGTTGGGTGCGCCTCGGGCGATCAGCATGGCCAGGAGTCGGTCGGCGCGGTCGCCGTCGTGCAGGCGGGCCCAGAAGTTGGCCTTCCAGGCCATGCTCCAGCCCGTGGAGGCGTCGCCGCGGCGCTCCAGCGACTTCTTGGCGCCTTCGAAGAGCGCGGGCGTGGCGGGTGTGATTTCCGTGCCGGGGCAGAGCCCCCAGAGGTGCGAGCAGTGACGGTGATGGACTTCCGTTTCCGCGAAGTCCTCCTGCCACTCCATGATGCAGCCGGCGGCGTTGACCCGGGTCGGCGCCAGCTTCGCGCGGGTGGCGTCGAGGCCCCTGGCGAACGCGTCGTCGATCTTCAGGATGCGCGCGGCGGCGGCCGTGTTCTGCAACAGGTCGCGGACGATCTGCAGGTCGTAGGTTGAGCCGACGCAGAGCGCGGTGGTCTGCCGCTTGCCGGCCTCGTTGGTGTAGGCGTAGGAGTTCTCCGGGGAGTTGGATGGCGACGTGACCAGGCGCCCCGTCTTCGGATCCTCCACCAGGGTGGCCTGGAAGAACGCACACGCGCCGCGCAGGATCGGGTAGTACTCGCGCAGGAAAGCCTCGTCGCGCGTGAAGGCGTAGTGCAGCCAGATGTGCTGGGCGAGCCAGCCGCCGCAGGTCGGGCCGATGCAGGCGGGGAGGTAGCTCGGCGCGGTCTCGAACCACGGGTTCTGCGTGTGGTTCGCCATCCAGCCCGGCGCGTTGAAGTAAGCCCTGGCGGTCTTCTCGCCCTCCCGCGCCACGCCCTTGATGAACCGCAGCAGCGGCAGGTGACAGTCGGAAAGGCCGGTCATCTCCGCCGGCCAGTAGTTCATCTGGAGATTGATGTTGCTGTGGTAATCGCCGCGCCACGGCGTGGAGTACTCCTCGGCCCAGATGCCCTGCAGGTTGTTCGGCAGGGGGGAGTCCGGCCGCGATCCGGCCACCAGCAGGTACCGGCCGAATTGAAAGTACAGGGCCGCCAGCGCCGGGTCGGGCGCCTTCTCGTTCGCGGCCACGCGCTCGGGTGTGGAACGGCCGGCGGCCGGCCCCCCGGGGAGCGTGACCGTGCAGCGGCTCATGTAGCGCTTGTGATCGGCGACCGCGCGGTCGCGAATCCGTTCGAACGGCTGTGCCAGTGCCGCGTCGAGGCGCTGGCGCGCGAGGCGCTCGAAGTCCCGGTCGAGATAGTCCGTCCCGGCGGAAATGATCAGCAGCGCCTCATCGGCGCCCTGCACAACCAGCCCCTCGTCCGTGGCGGATAGCCGGCCGCCCGTGACATTCGCGCCGAGCAGGGCGGCGTAGCGCATGCCCGTTCCGCCGCCGCCCGGCTTGTTGAAGGGCAGCTGCCCTTCGAGCCGCTGCGCGTTGCCGTCGACGCGCACGGTCGCGTTCTGCTTCCGGGAGAGGGCCGCCGTGAACGACAGGGCGCCCGGCCGGTCGGCTTTCAGGCGCAGCGCCACAACTTCGTCGGGCTTGGACGCCACCAGCTCGCGGGTGAACGTGACGCCGTCGCGCGTGTAGCGGGTGCAGGCCAGGCCGGTCATCAGGTTCACGTCGCGCCGGTAGTCGGCGAAGGCCGGCGCCGCTGCCATTGCACCGGCCAGGCTGAGCTCCGCCACCTGGAAGTAGGCCTCCTGCGGCGTGAAGGTGACTCGATAGAAACGGAAGGCACCGGGTTTGGCGATGTCGAAGGTCTTTGTCTGGTGACGATTCTCGAACGGCTTGCCCGGGTTGCGCTGGTCCAGTTCGGTCCACGCCTTGCCGTCCGCCGACCCTGCGACCACCCACACCTGCGGGTCGCGGCTGGGCACGTCCTCCGCACTGGTCAGCGCGTAGGACGCGACGGTCCGCTCCGCCGGCAGTTCCACCTGCCAGACCACCGCGGTGCCGGCCTTGTCCACGCACCACTTCGTGCCGGGGTCGCCGTCCACGGTGGCGGCGATGGTCTTGCCGTCGCCGGCGGCATGGCCGCTGGGAGACGTGACTTTCATCCCGTCGCCGGCGCCGGACGAGATAGTCAGGTCGCCGAGCGTCTGGTAGCAGCCGAACTGATTCTCGTCGAACCACCCCTTGATGCCGTCCGCATAGCGGAAGCTGCCGTTCAGCACCGCGCCGGCCCCGGCGATGTCGCCGGCAAAGAGCTTCGCGCGCACCTCGGGCAGGCATTGGTACGCATTGGTCCGGTTGCCGTCGTAAGCACCACCGGACCAGAGGGACGATTCGTTGAGCACGATCCGCTCCGTGTCCACGCCGCCCAGGTCCATCGCGCCGAGCCGGCCGTTGCCGACGACGCACGCCTCGTGAAACGACCGCCCGGGCTGCGCGAACCACACGCTCAGCGGCTCGTCCGGCGCGGTCACATCAGCCGCTCGGACGGCGGCCGCGGGATCGCCTGCGGCGATGACGGCGGACAGCATAGCCGTCGACAGGGCAACAGCCAGAATCAGAGTGAGCCTTCGCATGGTGTTCTCCTCATTCGAAAACGAACCACGTAGCGCCGCGCGCGGGGACCTTGACCGGCAAAGCCACGCTGAAATCCCGCGCTAGCTCCATGGCTCGCGCGTCGCCCTCCCGCTCGCTCACCCTGGCGGCGTCCGTCAGGCCGCGCGGTCCGTCGTGGCCGCAAGTCGCCGGAGCCCAAGTTGGCGGAGATTCCTTGCGCTCGTGCAAACAGCCGTCCCGGGTGATGAGTAAGCCAGAACCGGGACGCTGATTCAAGGTCGTTGTCCTGATCCTGGGCGACCGTGGGGACGTGTACCCGAACGCATGGTTCGCCGAGGGGCTTGTGTCGCTCTGGGCGTTGTGGCAAAAGCGCCCCATGCGGTCAACGCAACCGGCCTGCCCTGAGTTCGGTCGAAGGGCAGAGCGGCGCCAGCTTGCGGGGGTGCAATCGCAATCGGGTTCCGAGTTTCGCATTGCCGCGAAATACCGCTTGCCAACACCGCTGCAAAAGTTATTCAATGGCCGTAGTCGTTCTCGGGGTGGTCCGGTTCCGGGAGAGTCAGGTTCTATGGCGAAGCCGATCAGAGTCCTATGCGTGCACGGCGTGAACGTGAGCGAGAAGGACACAGGTTGGCAACCCGGGTGGACCCAGGCGATTGAGACTGAATTCAAGCAGGCCGGAGCTCAGGTTCAGATCCAGCCCACCTCTCTTCCCTACGACGAATACGAGATGTGGGTCCCGCGCGATTTCAAGCCCCTAAACAAGGCTCTCGCCGGCAAGCCCGAGTACGTCGGACGTTCCGGCACGGTCAAACGCCTTGGCCGCAGCGCCAGTCTCCTCACGCTTGACAACCGTGCGTACGACCGCGTCACCCGCGCCCAGGACCACAAGGGCCCCTACCTCCCCCTCATCATCCAGGCATGCCGCGAGGCCGAGTACTCCTACGAGTACAAGCACGGCTTCACGGCCTACGGTGCCTTCACCTACAGCCTGGCCCGCATGCTGCGAGCCCTCGCCAAGCAGGGCAGAACCCCCACCTTCGCCGACCTCGTGAAGCTGACGGCCAAGGACCTGACCGCCCTCGGTTACGACCAGCACCCCGTCATCCTCGGCCCGAAAACGGTCACCGTCTCGCCCTTGCCGTGGCGGGGTGGGACAGCCGCCAAGACGACTGCCTTACGGGGTGCTGACGCATGAGGACTTGCGAACTCAGCCAGCGCCTATCTGTGCGCGTCAGACCGTATGACGGCGAATTCCGCGCCACCAGCCCGACCGCCAAACTGACCGCCTTCGGCGCAACGCGCCCTGAATCCCGCCGGAACCTGGCTGACATGGCCTCGGCAACATTCGAGATGTGCGCGACCGTAGGTCCCGCCATGCTCGGCCCGGGTCCCGCGCGGCAGTACAAGGCCCTGCAAGCCATTCTGGGAGCGCGGTAGCATGCCCTTCACGCAACCAGAGGCCGATTCGCTGCTTCAAATGACAAAGGAGTTCGTCGACTTCGATCCACTGGAGTTCACGCAGACCCAGCCGATAAACTACGACCGACTCCTGTGCGCCACACATGGACAGCGCGTCGGCGCGCGGACAAGCGAACTATGAGAGCTCTTGCACAGATATGGCAGGACTGCTGTGCCGAGCATCCACCGAACCCGGCTGGAGCGGCAGGAGAGCTTGTTGCGGAGTTGACGGCACGTCTGGATGCGGAATCCGTGGAGTATTCTCAAGTTGGTAGTGTTGCCTTATTCCTGCTTGATTTGGGCATATTGGGGCTTCGCGGGATGGATCTGAACGTCCTCATGGTACGCCATCCGCCCGCTGATGAGGCCGACAAGATCGCACAGAACAATCTGTTGATGGAGTACCGACACGCAGTACGCTCTGTGGGCTATTGCTTTGTTGTTTCCCTGGGAGACACACCCCAGAGTTCGGAACCAACCTCCGATACCTCTGCAGCACACATACACGTCTGCTACCGCGATATTGAGCGCATATTCGCCTCAGGTTCGCCTGCGGGTGCCATGTTTGACATTGTTCGGCGCCAGATCCCGATTGGCGAACTCTGCCCGTTCAGCACGTCACACGAGGCCAGAGGGGGATTGTTCAAGGGGCGGCAGCGGGAACTCAAGCGACTAGTCACTGACCTTGAGTCGAACTTTGTCATCAGTGGTTCAAGACGCATTGGCAAGACGTCCATTCTTAGACGTGCTTATCACGTGCTACGATCTCGGAAGGACATTCGGGATCGCACCTACTATTTCGATTGTCGCCCATGGGGAGACCAGTGGGACTGCTATCACAGAATTGCTCATGAAGTGGCCCCAAGAAGCGAAGACCGAATTGAGAAATCGTCTCGCAACTTCTCGTATATGCTTGAACGGGAGTCCATGGATGGAAAACGGTCCCTCCTGATGATTCTTGATGAACTTGATGGGGTTGTTGATATGGATGAGGGTGCCGGATGGCCCTTCTTCAGCGCCCTGAAGGAAGCCGTCTCGCAGCGCTGGATACGGGTCATCTTCGCCGGCTATCGCTCTGTGCATCGGCTTTATGAGTCTGGTGGCAGCATCCACGCGCAACGCACGGTTCTTGGGCAACCGAGTCCTTTTGCCAATGCCCTGGAGAATGTAGAGTTGATGCCCCTCAACCGAACGGAGGTGGATTCCTTGGTTGTGAACGCCAAGCTGAAAGCGTAGGGAGCGTGGCGGTGTGAACGTGTGGGTCTT
>CAYOBW010000367.1:0-6451 GCA_964402115.1 uncultured Victivallales bacterium | reverse complement strand
CCATCGCCCGCTTCCACAACGTCTACGGCCCGCTGGGCACCTGGGACGGCGGCCGCGAGAAGGCGCCGGCGGCGATCTGCCGCAAGGTGATCGAGGCGAAAGACCGGGGCACGGGGGTCATCGACATCTGGGGCGACGGCGTGCAGACCCGCAGCTTCATGTACATCGACGACTGCATCGCGGGCATCCTGAAGATCATGCACTGCGACAGGCTGACCGCGACGCCGATCAACCTCGGCTCGAGCGAGCTGATCGCGATCAACAAACTGGTGGACCTCGCCGAGCAGATCGGCGGCGTGAAGCTCGAGCGGCGGCACGACCTCACCGCCCCGCGCGGCGTGGCTGGCCGCAACAGCGACAACACGTTCATCCGGCAGGTCCTGGGCTGGGAGCCGTCCACGCCGTTCAAGACCGGCCTGCGCAAGACCTACAAGTGGATCGAGGAGCAGTACTTCGCCCGCAAGGCCGGCAAACAGGTCGTGGACTGATCGGAGGCGCCCGCCATGGCACGCAAACGCTTCGCGGCCGCGCCGCTGGTCGGCGCCATCCCCTACCGGATGGCGTTGGCCGGGGGCTGGATTGACCAGCCCTTCGTCTCGCGCCTCAACCCGGAGCCGCCCGGCTCGATGGTGGTCGTGGGCCTGGAACCCGTGTTCCCGTTCATGGACCGCTGCGGCATGGCGACCAGCACGCGCAAGATCGCCGCACGGGTCTGGGGCGGCCGCCTGCCCGCCCGCCCGCCGATGGAGCTCGCCCGCGAGCTTTACGCCCTCGAGAACGCCGGCAAGGCCGAGCCATCGGGGTCGCAGGACATGCTCGGCCTGATCTGCCCCGGCGTCAGCCGCCTCGACTACGACAGCGCCGTGGACGGCGGCTACTTCCCCAGCCACGTGGAGTCCAACAACGACCCGGCGGTGGCCCGCTGGCTGGAGCGGGTCATCCATTTCCTGCCGGTCTGCCCGCGGCCGGACGGCTACAACCCGCTCGGCGACAAGCGGCTCGACCCCGAGTGGGTCCGCCGCCTCGGACAGTCCGGTAAAGACTGCTTCGCGGCCATCGGGCAGCGCGACGAGGGCGCGCTGGGCGCCTCCCTGAACGCCTGCATGGCCTGCTGGGAGGCGCTGCTCCCGCACGTCGTGCGCCATCCCACGCTGACCGTGGACCTCGCCGCCGTGCTCGGACATTACCAGTCCCGGTACGCGGGCGCCATGTACTCCGGCTGCGGCGGGGGCTACCTGATCGTCGTGTCCGAAAAGTCCGTGCCCGGCACGTTCCGGGTGAAAGTGCGATCCGGCTCGTGACCGGCCCCGGGCCAATCGCCGTCACGGGGGCGTTCGACGACGTCAAATCGCGCGACCTGCGTTTTCTCGACGCTGCGTCGGCCGGCGGCGCGCTGCACGTTGTGCTGTGGGACGACGCCACGATCGCCCACCGGACCGGCCGCCCGCCCAAGTTCCCCCTGGCGGAGCGCCGGTACGTGCTGGAGTCGCTCCGATTCGTCTCCGGCGTGCAGGTGCCGGAGGGCGGCGTGGAACCCGACGAGCTCCCCGCCAACCTGCCGGGTTTCCGGCCCGGGGGGTGGACCGTGCCCGAGGCGGACGATACGCCGGCCCGGCGGGCATTCTGCGCGGGGCACGGCCTGGCCTACCGGGTCGTGCGCGACGCCGAGCTGGCCGGCTTCCCGCCAGCGGAACCGCTCGACATCGCCACCGCGCCGGGACGCAAACGCGTGGTGGTGACCGGCTGCTACGACTGGTTCCACTCGGGACACGTCCGGTTCTTCGAGGAGGTCTCGGAACTGGGCGACCTCTACGTGGTGGCGGGGCACGACGCGAACATCCGGCTGCTGAAGGGCGAAGGCCACCCGCTGTTCCCGGCCGAGGAGCGGCGGTACGTGGTCGGCGCCATCCGCTTCGTCAAGCAGGCCCTGATCTCCTCCGGCACGGGGTGGATGGACGCCGAGCCGGAAATCGCCCGGATCCAACCGCACCGCTACGCCGTCAACGAGGATGGCGACAAGCCCGAGAAGCGCGCCTTCTGCGAGAAGCACGGCCTCGAGTACGTCGTGCTCAAACGCACGCCGAAACCGGGGCTCCCGCGCCGCCAGAGCACGGACCTGCGCGGCTTCTGAGCGATGCAGGCCGGAACGCCAAAGCGTTCCGCTCCGGGTTGGCGGGGAAGACGCGGAAACGGCCTCCCCGGAGCGGCTTGCTTTGGCAAGCCGGAAGGCAAGTGCTCGGGTGCCAGGGTTCAGGTTTCGGGGCGCAGTGGGGAATGGACGATGTCCCCGCTGAAACCTGACGACAACCGCTGGTGGGCACCCGCCGATTCGCCTGGCACCCTGACGCCCTCCAAGCCCGGTGCCATCGCGGTGGCGCTTCCCGCCAGCGTCCAGGGCAGGCACTGTATGCTGCGATCGGTGCGGAGCAGCAGGTTACGGACGGCGGCGGGCGAGGCATGGACGGGCTCGCCGAGCGCATGGCGGGCGAGCGGCGCGAATGGAGGTTGCGCCCCCAGGACGGTCATGATGCCCTGTTCGTTGAGAAAGCACACGCGGTCGGCGAGGGCGACGGGCGAGGCCCAGTAGGAGCCGGGAAGGCGTGCTTCCCAGCGGCAGGCGCCGGTCGCCAGATCGAGGCCCATGGCCTTGCCGTGCTCAGCGACAAGAAACACGAGCCCGTTCGCGATCACGGGGGTTGCGGTGATCTCGCCGGTGGCCTTGCACGACCAGAGGAGCGGATCCTCGCCGGCCACGAGCTTCGCGAGATCGACGCAGAGGTGAACGGCGGCTCCGGGAATGAACAGCCGGTCGCCCTCGCGAACGGGGCCGGCGACGAGGTGGGCGGCAGCGAACGCGTAGGCATAGCGGCCAACGGGTTCGCCGGTTCGCAGCGCGTACCCCTCGAGGCCGTACCAGCCGTGCACCCACACGAGGCTCCGGCCGTTCCGGTCCTCGACAAGCGGCGTGGCATAGCCGGCATACTGGGGATGCGCGCGCCGCGGCTGCCGCCACAGGCGCTCGCCCGTTGCGACGTTCAAGCCCGCGATCCAGGCCGGCGAGGGCTGCGTTTCACGGCCCCGCGTTTCCAGGTCGCTCACCAGAACGAGCACGCCGTCCTTCAGAACCGGGGAGCTGACGGCGCCGTAGATCGGCTCGGAAAGGTACTCGCGCCGTGTCCACAGCGTACGCCCCTTCGTGTCGAGACAGACGACGCCAGCGGCGCCGAACCACGCCACGACGTGACGGCCGTCAGTCACGGCGGTTGGCGTGGCCTGCGTGTTCGGCCCCGGCAGGCGGCGCTTGGGGCAGGTCAGCGCCTCGCGCACCCAGCGCGTCGTTCCATCACGAAGGGACAGGCTGACGACCGTGGCGGCCAGCCCGTCTCTCGTCAGCGGGAGGTTGGCTTCAGCGAAGACGATGGCGCCAAGCAGCAACGCGACGGGAAGCAGCACGTACGGCCTGCCGCGTGCGCCGCCGGCGAGGGCGGCTTTGTCCGTCCGTCGCGCCCGCCGCCGGCGGATGACCAGCAGCCCCGCCCCTGCAACCGGCATGGCGAGAAGCGCGCCGCAGGAGAGCAGGGCCGAGGTCGAATCGCCGTGGGGCAGCCCGTCGCGTTCGGGATGGCAGACGTAGCCGATGGCGGTGAACGCGATGTAGCTCCAGCCGATAAGCGCCCAGGACCGCCCCCGCAGAGGCAGCGAGACACCGGCCAGCGCGAGGGCGCTCAGGACAACCGCAACCGAGACCAGCCACGCGCGGCCCGGCGCTTCGCCCAGGCCAAGCAGGCGCCCGGCCCAGACGGCCAGGCCGGCCGCCAGGGAGGCGGCCAGCAGGGGCAGCGCCAGGCACCGGAGCCGGCGAAACGCCAGCCCTCGCACCGCCGCGCGTCCGGATACCAGTCCCAGCGCGCCTCCCGCGGCCAGGATGACCCATAGCCCGGCCGCGAGGCCGGCCAGGGCATAACGCAACCGCGGGAAGCGCAGGGTTTCGCAGGCGGTCGTCACGTAGACCGCATCGCCCGACACCACCGGCGAGGAATACCCGCTGCCGGGAACGGCGACCCTCCAGAGCGCGCCGGTCGCGCCGGCGCCCGGCTCGGGGGGCGTGACATCCGCGGCGCGGGACTGCAATTCCTGCCCGCGAAACCCGGGCCACGACTCCGCCGCCGGCAGCGCACCCGCCGGCAGGGCAAAGAACACGAACGCGAACGTGACCATGAGCGAGGCGAGCAATTGATGAGAAAGCGCCTTGCGGGCGGCACGAACGTGTGCCCGCTGGGGGGCGGGCCGTAGCGGCGCTTTCATGGCGACGAACGTAGCCGATGCGGGCAGCACGAGTCAAGGTGAGCGGCAAGCGGCTAGCGGAGCAGACGCGAAGCCGTCTCCCGCAGGGCCCGCACAGGATCTCCGAATGTGATGATTGACTGATTCCGAGCGAATTCCTATCGTGGGCACCAACAGGAGGAAGCCGCCATATGGATAAACGATCGCTGTTCGACCTTGCATCCTGCGCCACGCTGTTCTGCCTGGGCGCGCTGGCACACGGGGAAGCTGCGGCGCCGGCGACGTTCAACCAGGAGCCGGTTTTCATCAAAGGGTCAGGCTCCTCCGAGGGCGTTGAATGCGCGGACCTGGACAAGGACGGGAAGGTTGACCTGCTCAGCGCCTTACCCATGAGCGGTCAGATCTGCTACTACAGGAACATCGGGACTGTTGGCAAAGCCGAGTTTGCCGCGAAGGTGCTGCTGACCGACCCTCAAAGCAAGAAGCCCATTCGTCTGCATCATTGGTGATGCGGGGCGCCCAGTCCACAGGTTGTGGACTACGACCGCGACGGCAAGAACGACATTGTCGGCTGTGGGTTTGACGGGTTCATCGCGTGGTTCAGAGGGCTGGGAGGAACCGATTTCGCCGCCGGCGTGCGGCTGCGCGACAGGAACGGCAAAGAGATCCACGACGGCCAGTACTGGGGAGATGCCGAGAAGAAGTGGATGGATGAGCCAGGCAGCCAGCTGTTGCTTCAGGCCCTCGCGATTGACTGGGATGACGACGGGGACCTCGACATTCTCATGGCCGGTCGCGCGGGGCGGCTGGCGCTGAGAATCAACGAAGGCACCGCCGCCGCTCCCGCGTTCAGTTCGGACCGGACACCCGTTCTGGTGGACGGAAAACCTTACAGCGCACCCGGAGGGTCAACCCCGAGCCCGGCGTTTGTCGACTGGGATGGCGACGGGCTGAAGGACCTGGTTGTCTGCCTCGTCTCGGCCAAGCAAGTTGTCTGGTACAAGAACAGCGGCCAGAGGCGACAGCCGAGGTTCGACAAGCAGGAATTGCTTCTCGACTTCCACGCGAACAACAAACCGAAAGCGTGCAACCGGCTGTCTGTCGCGGACTACAATGGCGATGGCCGTCTCGACCTGATCATCGGCGGCGGGTTCTATATCAGCGATAGCTCTGCAGACAGCGGCGCATGGATCTACCTGCAGAAGCCGAAGCAGTAGGCCGGAACGCCAAAGCGTTCCGCTCCGCGGCCCGCGGTTTCCGATCAGCGCTTCGCCGGCGCCAGGGCATCCAACCCGGCGTCCAGGTACTGGCCGCCCATCGTCTGCACGCAGTGGATGGCGAGCGTGTTCGCGCCCGGCTTCAGCGCCGCCCGCGCCTCCGGCCGGATCGGCACCGCCTCGTAGTCCATCGTGAAGCCTTCGGCCCGCGCCGCCAGGACCCCGTTCAGGTAGACAGTGGCATCCTCGTCGTGGTGCAGGCGCAGGAGCAACTGCGCCGGGATCGGATCGGGCAGCGTGATCGTGCGCCGCACCCAGATCGCGTCCGTGTTCCACGGCGTGCGCACCACGGCGCCGGGCGTCTGCTCCGTGCCGAACCCGGCCGGCCCTTCCTGCCACTTGGAGGCGTCGAACGCCGGCGCGAACCAGTCGCCCGCGGGCTGCTGCAACGTGTAGCGCCACGCCACCGGCTGCGCCTGGGCTGTCGGCACGACGGAGACCGCCTGCGGCGGCTGCGGCAGCGGCGCCCAGTCCTTCGCGCGCGTGCGATCCCGTCCCGCGTACTTGGCCCAGACAGCCTTGTCGTACAGCATCTGCAGGAACACGCCGCCCACCACGGGGCGCGCCGTGAAGCCGACCTTCCGCGCGCTTTTCGTTTCGTACCAGTCGGTCATCGGCGACCGGTCGGTCGTCTCGTTGAGGAACTTCCAGACCGGCGCCGCCAGCGCTTCGAAGTCGGCCCGTTCCTGCGTGAGCGTCGCCGTCCACAGGATCCAGTCGAGTTTCGTGTAGTTCTTGCGGTTGTCGAGCGGCAGACCGTACGGGTTCTGAATCTTCCGGTAGTAGTCCATTTCCGTGCGCAGGACCGAGGCGGGGAACAGGCCGAGGCCCAGGATGCGGTCCCAGACCAGGTTGTACTTCTGGCTCCAGGTGCCGGGCCGGTCGAAGGC
>CAYOBW010000366.1:0-6478 GCA_964402115.1 uncultured Victivallales bacterium | reverse complement strand
CTGAAACATAAATGCTTACCATTGTTGCGCTTGGCGACGCTAACCGTCACCATCCACCGCCGTCAGGCGGCGGACCGGAACCGCGCAGACGCCCGTCCGCCGCGTCACCGCGGCAGCTACGGGGAGGGAAAGAGACGTGCCTGGCACCGGGAGCCCCGCAAGCGCCGGCCACGCCCTGGTGGGCGCGGCTACGCGGGACAACAGCCGGCAGATCCCACCCACACCCGGCGAGCACGATGGCGATGGCCAGGAAGCCGCGCCACATTTCGCCTGTCCCCAATCCTGCGTGCTCTCGTCCTCAGCGCTTGCCTCCACTCCCGTCCGGAATCTTCCGCAGCTGCAGCACAAAGCAGTTCGTGGGACAATCGCCGTCGTAGAAGGGACCAATAATGGAGCGGACGAGCTCATCACCCGGCAACCAATAGCGCTGGTACCCTTCCGGCGGAATGGCTTCAATTACCAGTCTGCCCACTTTTCTCGCTGAGTAGGACCATTTGCCGTCGCGCTTCGTCGTGAGCTCATCGCGTATCATCGGCGTAGCCCAGATAATCAGGCGCGGAGGGTACGACCGGGCTTCCACGGTTGCGCCTTCAATCGGGGTGCCGTCCTCTTCAAGCAGCACGCCATGCACTCGCGTCGGCGGGAACACGATAGGCGGAATCAAGCAACCTGACTGCATGGACACGAGCAACACAGCCAGGATGAGATACCTATCCCGCCTGCCACTCCTTCGCCGACCATGGCCCGATGTCTTCCAGGAGCTTCTCATCGTAGTCCCCTCTTCAATCGTGTACCCGCGCTGATTCACCGCCCCTTGCCACCCGCCCCTTTTCCGCCGCCCGCACCCTTGCCTCCCGCGCTCCGGGCTCCGCCGGCGCTCTTGGCCTGTCCGCCGCGGGCGGCGCCGCTCCCGCCGTCGGACGCGGCGAGCACGATGGCGATGGTCAGGAAGCTGGTCACGAGATTGCTGCCGCCGTGGCTGATGAAGGGGAGCGGGATGCCGGTCAGCGGCAGCGCCTTCGTCACCCCTCCGATGTTGATCAGCACCTGCACGGCGAGGCTCGTCACGAGCCCCGCCACCAGCAGCTGCGCGAAGGAATCGCGCTGCCGCCGCGCGACGGCGTAGCCGCGGAAGACAACGACCAGGAAGAACAGCAGCACGAGCCCGCAGCCGGCGTAGCCCAGCTCCTCGCCAATGACGGCGTACACGAAGTCGGACTTCGCGATGGGGATGTACTGGGGCGAGCCGGCGCCCAGTCCCGTGCCCAGCAGGCCGCCGGTGCAAAGGGCCGACAGCGCCTGCAGGATCTGCCAGCCGGCGCCCGTGGGATCGGCAAAGGGCTGCAGCCAGACCCCGATGCGGCGATCGCCGTGCAGCCCGAGCGCGACGATCAGGTAGCCGACGGCAGCCACGAAGCCAACCCCGCCGAGCACGTACGCCAGCCGCCCGGTCGAGAGGAACAGCATGACGAGCAGCACGAGGTTGAGCTGGATGATCATGCCGAGGTCCCGCTGCACGAGCAGCAGCGCCATCGGCACCAGCCAGAACACGCCCAACGGAACCAGCGTCGTGAGCGGGGGCGTCGGAATGCCGAACGGCGCCGTTTCCAGCTCCTCGCGGTGCAGCGTGAGGAAGCCGGCGAGGAAGAGCACGAAGCAGAGGCGCGAGATGTCGGTCGGGTTGATCTGCCCCGGCAGGAACACCATGCCGCGGTAGCGGTGGCCCAGGAGCAGGATGGCGATGAGCAGGGCGATGCCCGCGACCGCGGCGGGCAGCGTCAGGCGTTCGAGGAAACGGAAGCGTCCCTGCCGCAGGAGCAGCAGCGCGGCCAGCAGCGTGCCGAGGCCCAGCGGCAGCGCCAGCATGACGGAGGAGGAGGTCGCACCGTCGTCGAACGCGCCCAGCCGGAATTGCATCAAGCCGCCGAACCCGGCCAGGAACAGCACCGCGCCCAGCAGGGCGGCGTCGCCGCGGAAGTCGATCAGGCGCAGGAACACATGGACGGCCGCGAGCAGCCCCAGGTAGGCGGCCAGCGGCAGGAACTCGCGGGGCGCGGGGGGGGCGGTGCGCGCGGGGTCGGCCAGCAGCACAGCCAGGTAGCCCGCGGCGAGCGCCAGCCCGATCCAGAGCAGGTGCCGGCCCGCCGGAGCGGCCGCGGCAGCGGCGCGGGGGGCGGATTTCGGGGGGGCCTTAGCCATCGTGAGCCTCCTCCTCCGGCAGGCCCAGCAGCTGCAGCTCGCGCGCGCGGGCGAGCAGGGCTGCCGCCACGGGCACCGCCGAGCGCGAGCCGTAGCCGCCATGCTCGATGAGCACGGCCATGGCCACGCGCGGGTGCGGGCAGGGTGCGAAGCAGACGAACCACGAGTGGTCGTCGCCCCCGGGCGCCTGGGCCGTGCCCGTCTTACCCGCCACGTTCAGCCCCGGCACGTCCGCGCCGCGCGCGGTCCCCTCCCGCACGACTTCGCGCATCAGCGCCTGCACCTGGCGCGCCGTGGCGGCGGCGCACGCCCGCCGGCGCACGACCGGCCGGGCGATGTCGAGGCGCGGTTCGCAGGCCTCGCCGTCGTTGCCGATGGTCGCGGCGACAAGCGCCATGTGCAGCGGCGTGACGAGCAGCTCGCCCTGCCCGATGGCCAGCTGGGCCAGCTTCCCGGTCTGGCGCTCGCCGACCACGGGCAACTGCCCCGCCTTGCCGCTCATCGTGCCGGAGGAGCCCGTGAAGACCGTCAGCGCCTCGCGCACGCGGAACTGCGTCGCCGCGGCGTTGAGCGTCGCGCTGCCCAGCCGCACGCCCAGCTGGGAGAAGTAGACGTTCGAGGAGTGCGTGAACGCCTCGCGCAGGCCGATGACGCCGTGGCCGCTCCACGCCCGGCCATCGCGCTGGGCCGCGTAGTACTCGTGGTCGCGGATGGCGCGCGTGTGCGGGGCGGGAATGAAGCCCTCGGCGGGGCAGTTGAAACGCAGCCCCGACAGCCCCTGCTCGACGGCCATGGCCGCCATCACGATCTTGAACGTCGAGCCGGGCGGATAGAGCCCGTGGAGGGCCCGGTTGAAGAGGATGCCGCGCTTGTCGCGCCCCGTGAAGAGGTCGTCGGCAAGGTCGTTGGGATCGTAGGTGGGCGAGCTGGCGAGGGCCAGAATCGCCCCGTCCTCGGGCCGCAGCATGACCACGGCGCCGCTGCGCCCGCGCAGGAGGTCCATGGCGGCCTGCTGCAGCCGGCTGTCCAGCGTCAGCGTGCGGTCCAGGCCGCGGATCTCCTCGCGCGTGATGAGGTTCTGCCCCATCTGGCCCAGGTCCTGGCTGCCGAGCAGCGCAAAGCCGCTGAGCGCCGCGTCGTCGGCGCCCTCCACGCCGTTCAGCCCGAACCGACGGTCCGCATAGCCCACGGGGAACGCAAAGCCGGGGCCGAACGGGTAGCTGCGGCGCAGCGAGTTCCGCGTGTCGTTAACCGCCAGCTCCACGCTGTTGCAGTCGAGGATCCGGCCGCGCACGAGCCGCTTGGCGGGGTTGAGCGGCCGCCGGTTGTAGGCCCGCATGAAGCGCAGGAAGGTCGGCTTGGCGAAGCCGCCCAGTTGCCAGGTGCCCTGGTAGGCGTAGACGGCCAGGAAGGCGGGCACGATGCCCAGGAGCAGCACCATCCAGACGCGACGCCCCACGGGCGAAGCCTGGGCCGCCGCCCGGGGGCCGCACAGCAGCAGGCGCAGGGCATTGAGCGCGAGCAGGAGGAAGGCCCCGTTCAGCCACGGCAGCGCCTGTGTCCACCCCCCACCCTGCCCGCCATCGATCATGCGTCCTCGTTCCCCGGCGCGCGGGGGATCGTCGTCGGGTGCGCTTGAGCACCGAGAATCCAGAATCCAGTAGTCAGCATCCAGAATGGGTTTTCAGCAAGTTAGACCGAAAACCGCTTCACGGCGTCGCCGGCGTGAGCACGACCATGACCGGCAGGTGGTCCGAGTAACCGTAGGAGTAAGGCTGCTTCTTGGTGACCGGGTCGTAAACGCGCCGAAACGGCTTGGGCTGGCCGACCTCGTTCAACAGCTGCTTCAGGCGCACCACGGTGTATGTCCCGGGCTTGACGCTCCAGGGACCGGGCGCGGCCGCCGATCCCAGCAGCGAGCGGCTCACGCAGATGTTGTCGAACGCGTCCCACTTCTTGCCTTTGTTGTAGTAGAGCGTGCCGCGCTGGTCCACGGGCAGCTCGCCGTGCAGGTTGTAGAGCAGCCGCCCCCCCGCCGCGTCGAGCACGCGGGCGCGCTCGGGCACCAGGCCGGCCGTGCCGGTCACCACGGCGTCATCGGGATTGGAGTTGAGATCGCCGGCCACGACGATGGCCGCATTGCTCTGCCGCGACAGGATTTCGTCCACGGCCGCGCGCACGGCTTTCGCCTCGATTTCGCGCACGGGCGTGGTCTTGTCGTCCCCTTCGATGCGCGATTTCCAGTGATTGACGAACACGGTCAGCGGCCGGCCGGCGCGTTCGAGGTCGGCGATCAGGACCTCGCGCTGCTCGGGGACAGGCTCGATCCAGCGCTGGCCGCGCACGTCGAGGTTGGTCAGGAGCGCGATGTCCATGCCCCGGTGATCCTTCCCGTCGCGGTGCACGATGTGCGCGTAGTTGCGGCCGTACTGCTGCTGGAGCTTGCGGTTGAGATCCTCGAGCACGGTGCGGTTCTCGACCTCCTCGAGGCACACGATGTCGGCGCCCAGCGCGTGCAGGATCTCGGCAAGGCGTTCGAGTTTCTGGTGGTAGCGCTCCTCGGTCCATGACCGCCAGCTGGACGGCGTGAACTCGTCATCGCCCGCCTGGGCGGGATCATCGGCCGCGTCGAAAAGGTTCTCGACGTTCCACTGCACGAGCACAACGTCGTTGGACTGGCGCGGAGGCAGCGTGGCGCCGTCGTTCGTGGCGGCAGCCGCCGCGCACGCGAGCAGGGGCAGCAGGCCGAGCAAGCCCAGGGCCTGACGTAGAATCGCCGGTAGGTTCAAACAGGACCTCATGATTGTTTTCGCTCCCTATTGAGGAGAGATACGCTACTATCCGACGCAACGCTTGTACAGAGTAGAACGTGGCAAGGGGCTGTGGGTATGACGCGAGCGAGGCGAACGATCTGGCCGGGGCTGGCGCTGGGGCTGTGCCTGCTGCTGGCGGGGAACGGCGGCCTGGCGGCGGCCAAGGCGCCGGCGGCAGGGGGCGACAAAGCCCCGACGCCCGGCCGCTGGCGCACGTACGCGAACTGCCGCCTGGTGGAGGGCGCGTTCCAGGACGGCGACAGTTTCCACGTCAAGCTGGCGGGCGGCACGGAACGCATCTTCCGGCTCTACTACGTGGACTGTCCCGAGGGGGACGAGGCTGTGCCGGAGCGCGTGGCGACGCAGGCGGCGTACTGGGGCGTCACCACTGGGGAGATCCTGGCGTTCGGCGCCGAAGCCGCCGCCTTCACGCGGCAGTTCCTGCAGGCGGGCTTCTCGGTCCAGACCCGCTACGATGACGCCTTCGGGCGCAGCCACGACCCGCGCTACTACGGCTTCGTACGGGCCGGCCCGCTCGACCTGGCGGAGGAGCTCGTCCGGCGCGGACTGGCCCGGGCCTACGGCTACGGCATCAATTTGCCGGACGGCACCGACCGCCGCGAGGTCTGGCGCCGGCTGGATGCCGCCGAGCAGGCTGCCCGCCGCGCGAAGGCCGGCATCTGGAAGAAGGCACAGCAGCCGGCCGCGCGCCCCCTCGCCCCCGCCAGCCGTACGCCGGCGCGGAAACGCTGACCACGGAAACGCCCGCTACAGCTCGACCCGCAGCGCGGCGCCGACGGTTACCGTGTCCGTGTCGACCTTCTTCAGCATGTCCCCGATATCCTCGAACTGCGTGAACAGGTAGTTGCCGTGCAAGTCCAGGTGCAAGCCTGGCAGCACCTCGAGGTCGACGCCGGCGCGCACGAAGTAGAAAGGGTCGGAGGCGAACGCGCCATCGTAGTAGAACCAGCCAGCGCCGAGCCCGGCATAGACCCCCGCCCCGACGAGCGCCATGACTTCCGGCGCGTAGACATGGCTGCCGTAGCCCACGAAGTCCCCGGGGAAGAACTCGAGGTCCGCGCCCAGGGACAGCAGCGAGCCGGGATCGTAGCGGTAGCTCGCCACATACGAGAGACCGTTGTCCGAGATGTCCTCGTCATCCAGCCGGTCCACCGTGGTCCACGCGTGCACGCCCCCGCCCACATGGTGCGGCCCCTGCGCCAGCGCGACGCCGCCCGCCAGCACGCAGCCGCACACCCACAACCAACATCTTGCCGTCATTGCCATACGCCTCCTTGTTCCACCCACGCAAACGAAGCGGTGCAAGCATCCGCATAAACGGGATTACCGTCAAGCTCTCTCGCGGTGTCATACAGGCTGCCTGGAAGCGCACCGGGAGGGCGACGCTCCGCGGAGCCGCGTGCGAGGCGGGCCTCGAGTTTCAGCAGGCGCCGCTTGTCGTCGGC
>CAYOBW010000365.1:0-6483 GCA_964402115.1 uncultured Victivallales bacterium | reverse complement strand
TGGTCTTTGCCCGTCCAATTGCTGGCATGGGAGAGCGGTTTCAGAGGGGAGGGCCAGAATGCGTCAATCGGCAACCAGAAGGTCAGGTGCCAGGCGCGGGTGCATCACGCCCCGTTGCGGCCACCCTGCGGGAATCGGTCGTGCCGCTGCGCAGCCTCCCTATAGAGGAACATGATCAGGCAAGGAATCGAGGACCACGGCGCAAGAAGTCAGTCCAATGGCGGAAAGCGCAGGCGCGGACGGCGCCTGCGTGTTCTGCGTGAGCGCGAGGGACGGGGAGACAGAACATGACACGGAAGA
Organism: uncultured Victivallales bacterium; assembly: GCA_964402115.1. Taxonomy (GTDB): domain Bacteria; phylum Verrucomicrobiota; class Kiritimatiellia; order UBA8416; family CAYOBW01; genus CAYOBW01. The sequence goes on along the minus strand of CAYOBW010000365.1, from coordinate 6,183 downwards.
ACACTACACGGACGGCGGCGACGCCGATGCACGCGACCACCAACCTCGACGGTGACCTTGCCCCCTTGGGCGAGGACCTCTCCTCCTCCACTGCCGAGGCGAGTTCGTCCGACATACCGCCGCGCAGCCGAACGCTACTGGCAAAAGCAAAAGTGGAGAGAGCAGCCATGCCGAGAGTAGTCGGAGTTCGTATCTCCCCTTCAGTACGCGGATTACTAATAGCCCGCTTCGTTAGAGCAGGGCAATATGCGTGCGTCTCGGCCGCTTTGCTGACAACGGGTTGCCTCGCGCCTCGCGCCGACCGACCTTCTGAACTTGTCGTGTGCATGGGGTCAGCGTCCAACTGGTACTGGTGGCTCGTAGGGGATACTGGATACGCTGGCGCTGCATACGATGTCGAGCGGTGGGTCGAGCCGACACAGGGTCCCCATCGCATTGAGGTAACGTTTTTCGCGACATCGCTTCGATCATCTGCCCCACCTATGCGTGCTTTACTGCTGCTTCACCGCGTTGTGGATGCCCACGGCGCCCTCGGCAGTCCCGAAGTGCCTCTTGTTACGACGAACTACTTTGCGTTGGGAGGAGATGCATATCGTGGCATGATCAGTGCTGATTCCATCGCGACAAATCGCATCACAAGGGGCAGTGTTGCCAGCTTGATCGCTCAAACGCGGCATCGACAACTGCCGCGGGCGAAGGCGATTTCAATTGCCCAAGCACATCTCAGGTCGCATGGACATGAGATAGGCAGTCTGACGCACTGGACAGCTCGCCGGCACGCTTTCGGGTTTGCATGGGGGCTTCTTGGGGATGACGATGACCCGTGCGATGGTCGCTATGCATGGGTCGTAGTTGGTGACGACGGCGACGTCAAGCTCTGGAACGTATGCAAATGAGACACTGCAGTGGGTGGACGGGTCTCAACCTGCAACAGTAGCGTTCGATTGGGGCCGGGTGACCTGACGTCGTCCGCCGGCACCGGCCGTCACGGCGGACATAGGAACATAACTGGCGGACAAGCATCGACAGAATGACGGAGGTTGAGGCTGCGCTGATCCGCAGCCTCTCGCCTCCTCAAAGAGGGATGAGATCAGGCAAGGAATCCAAGACCACGGCGTAAGGAGAAAGGCATAGGGAGCGCGTCTCAACACTCAACAAACGCATTGCCGGCGCGTGGTGCGGCGGAGGGCGGAAGCGGTCCACCATGACCGACAGCTTGGCGGGAACGCTTGCCTGCGGGGGCTGGTTTCCCCCCAGCTTCCCCCCTTCCTCTTGGATCCCGCCACAGCCGTCACGAATGCGCTTGGCGCGGTGGCGCGGTACATTTCTCCGCTTCCTCCGGCTTTCGCGTGGGTAAGCGTTGTGTTCCGTTTTGCGTTTGACCGCCCCGCAGCGTTTTTGGCAGCGTTCCGCTTTCTTGATCAGCGGGAAACGGCTTCGCGTTGAAGAGTCGAACGTAATCAGCCCACGGAATGACCGGCGCTACAGCCATGCGGCGCGTGGGTGTCTGTGTACGGCGGTGCCATGATCTTTTCTCATTTGCTCAACTCCCAGCACTTGCGGAACGCCAGCGAAGCCCCCCGGGTTCGATGGCCGGGACAATCGGGGGTGAAGTAGCCTATGTCCACGCGCGCGATGGCTGAGCAGTGGCGGCTGGCGGACGATGAGGTGCGGAGTAAGTTGCCGGCGGGCGTAACCCTTGTGCGCACGCTGCGAGGGCATGCCGGCTGGATTGGACATATTGCGTGGTCCCAGGACGGGCAGTTGCTGGCGACACCATCCGCCGGGGGGACAACCCGGTTGTGGGATGCAAAGACGTGGCGTTGTCTGCGAACATTTGACTTCAACGACAACCGTTCTTACAGCGTCGCCTTCGATCCAACGGGCAAGACGTTTGTCACCGCCCACCTGAACGGCGATCTCAACGAGTGGGATGCCGGTACGGGCGCGCTTCGTCGCACCATTGCGACGGACCAGCGCCGGCTCTACTGTGTCGCCTACGACCCGACGGGGCGCATGCTGTGCAGCGGCGGATCCACCGCGACAGTCAAGCTGTGGGATGCGGCCAGCGGGCAACTCATCTGTGCCCAGGACCGGCACCTGGGTCCCATTAACGGACTGGCGTTCGATGCGCAGGGAAAAGTCCTCGCGTCCGGGAGCGATGACAACGCCATCATGCTCTGGGACACTGAGACGGGACGCCAAATCGTCGAGCTCCGCGGGCATCGGTTGGGCCTCACGTGTGTCAGTTTCAACCCGCGCAGGAATTTGCTGGCGAGTAGCGCCTGGGATGGGACGGTGAAGCTGTGGGACGTTTCCGCCCGCCGACTCCTGCGCACACTGGAGGGGCACGTAGCCCACGTGAACAGCGTGGCGTTCTCAGCCGACGGGACGTTGTTGGCGTCGAAGGCGGACGGGCGTGACAACACTGTGCGCGTATGGAACGTAGACACAGGCAACTGCCTGCTTTCCATATCGGAACCCGCGTCGACGAGTTGGTATCCCAGTCTTGCCTTTCACCCGCACCTGCCGATCCTCGCGACGGTGGGCTCTGATCCGCGGGCTCGTCGGGAAGAACTGGATAGCGTTGTGCATATCTGGGAACTCGATCTCGCCGTGGTGCACAGGGCCGTGCCGGCGCCAAGCACCCACTATCTGAACGCGAAAGTGGTCGTGGTTGGGGACACGGGCGTTGGGAAGAGCGGCCTGAGCTTGGTGCTCAACAACCAGCCGTACAAGGAAACCGACTCCACGGCAGGGCGGCACGTGTGGGCTTTCGATGCGTGCGAGGTGCCGGTCGAGAACAACGGCAAGCATTACCGCGAGACGTTCCTGTGGGATCTTGCCGGCCAACCCGGGTATCGCGTCATCCAACAGCTGTACCTGAACGAAGTGGCTGTCGCGCTGGTGGTGTTCGACGCACGCAGCGAGACAGATCCCCTCGCCGGGGTCCAGCACTGGGATCGTGCGCTCCGCCTCGCACGACAGCGTCAGGGAGACTCCGGGATTCCCATGAAGAAGTTCCTGGTGTCCGCTCGCAACGATCGAGGCGGCCCATCCATCGGCGAACGGCGCCTGCAAGCGGTCCTTAAGGAATTCGGGTTTGACCAGTACTTCAAGACGAGCGCGAAGGAGGGATGGGGGATCGCGGAACTCCGAATTGCGATTGAGCGCGCGATTGACTGGAGAACGCTGCCCGAAGTGTCATCGTCTCTGTTCTTCACCGACATCAAGGCCTTCCTCTTCAACGTGAAGAAGTCCGGGCAGCTCCTGGCGCCGGTGTGCCAGCTTTGCAGCGAGTTCGCTCGGCAGGTTCCGGAGCGCGAGGCACGGGGGCTGAACCTCCGCGATCATTTCAACGCGTGTGTCGGTTTGCTCGAGAACCGCGACCTGGTCCGCCGACTTACCTTCGGCGACTACGTGCTGCTGCAACCGGAGTTACTGGACGCGTACGCGTCCGCCATGGTCAACGCGGCCAAGGATGAGCCGGACGGTCTGGGTTCACTGGCGGAAGACGTCGCCCTGGCGGGGAAGTTCTTCGTGCCGGGCGAGCAACGGATTGCGCATGCCGGCCAGGAGCAGTTGCTGCTGCATGCGACGGTGGAGGAACTGGTCAGAAACGACCTTGCCTTGCGAGAGAACGCCAACGATGGACGGTATCTGGTCTTTCCGTCGCAGTTCAATCGGGACTACGAGGATGCCCCTGAGCCAAGGGGGAAGGCGGTGGTGATCACATTCGACGGACCCGTTCAGAGCGTCTATGCAACCCTGGTGGTGCGACTTGGGCACAGCGGACTCTTCACGACGAAACGCGTGGAGATGTGGCGCAACGCGGCGGTCTTCACGGCCAGGACGGGTGGCAAGTGCGGGCTGTTTGTGCAAGAGTTCGCGGAGGCTCGCGGTCGCTTCGTCCTCTTCTTTGCGGACCGGGTTGGCGCCGAGACGCGGTATCACTTCGAGGAGTTCGTTCTGGATCATACGAAGCGCCGTGCACTGGTTGACAGCGTCGAGCTTGTGCGTGTCTTTGTGTGCGGCCGTTGCGGCGAGCCTGTGCCTGATGCCTATGTGAGAATGCTGAGGGCGCAGGGGAAGCCCCTGTTCAACTGTCCGTGCGGCGCATCGGTGCCTCTCACGACATCCGCCGAGAAAGCCGGGTTCCCATCAGAAGTCGAGGCAATGGGTGAGTCGGCCGACCGGCAGCGGAACCTGGACGCTTTCATCGTGTCGGCCAAGGGGGAGACGACCACGCGGAGTTTTCGTGACTGGGCCGGCGGAGAGCGGATGACGCTCGCGGTGGTCTTCACCGATGTGGTTGGTTCGACGGCTCTGGGAGAGGGGCTCCGGGACGAGGCCATGAACGATGTGCGAATGGCGCACTTTGCGCAAAGCCGGAGGTTGATCGCGCAGTGCGAGGGTCGGGAAATCAAGACGGTCGGCGACAGTTTCATGGTGGCCTTCAAGAGAGCGGATTGTGCTTTGGACTACGCGATCGCGCTGGGTGCTGAACCCGGCCACGCGTGCGTGAGAATCCGGGCCGGCATCCATATCGGGCCGATGCAAGTGGAAGAAAGCGATGTGTACGGCGGGACCGTGAACTTCGCGGCGCGCGTGGTTGACGCCTTTGAAGGCGCAGGCGTCTGGCTCAGCGAAACGGCCAAGAGCGATATTGACCAACTGGGTGCGGCCAGACACAAGGAGCTGCGGTGGGAGCGGCATGCCGATGTTGCGATGAAGGGTTTTCCTGCCGCGAGTACGCTGTGGTCACTGCGCACGGTGTGCAGCGGAGAGCAGGATGAGAAGCGACCAGGGCGGACGGCGGCGGTCTCCCCGGGCGTCACGCTGCCGTCGACGGCGACGGACGTAGCCGCGCCAGAGTCAGGCGACGCGACGCCGAAGGAGTTGGCCAGTGTGCCGCAGGCGCTGGGCGCGAAGCTGGCTGCCAGCGGGAAGCGCTTCGACATCTCGGCTGACTTCAGTCGCGTGGTGGACAAGCAGAGCAAGACGACCTACGACGTGACGTTCGTGAATGCGCAACTCGCGTTGCAGGTGTTCGTTGAATCGGCGCTCGGCGCCGCGAACAGGCGCACGGTCGACGTCATTCTCGCCGCAGTGAACAAGAAACGGGAGCAGATCGGTGCGGTTGCGCTTGCGGCGCAACCCATGTCGCACCTCTTCCGGAACCCTCTCGACAGGTCCAAGAAGCGCATGCCGTATGGCTTCTATGGGTCGCTCATCCGGTCCGAGAAGCGGATGGGGCTGTTCTGGATGGAGCTGTAATCCCGAGTTCCGTGGTCATGTACTCATTAACCCCCCAATAAACCAAGAGGTGTACTCGATACGCCATTTCCATGTTAGCTGAATCCTGAGCGATGCTGCCCGCGTCACGAGATGACGTGGACGGACGCAGATGAAGACCCACGTCGGACCGGCGTGGGTCTTTCTGTTTTCGGGGGTGGTGGCGACACAGGAGGTGCGGCATGTCAGCAGCAGCGAGCGGCGATCAGTACGGCGAGAACTTCGAGCTGGTTCCGGATGGACCGTACGCCGGGAAGGCCTGGACGGCGGTGCCGACGGAGACCCTGCGCATGGTCATCAGAGCCTTGGAGTCCGGGCTGTTCAAGTTGGATCCACGGCGAGTCGAGGCGATTCGCCGGGGGCTGCGTGAAAAGGAGGTGAGTGATGAATGACCTGACGGGGGATTTGCTGGCGGCGGTTATGGCGGCGCCGGCGGAGCGGAAGGAAGCGGCGCTGCGAATGCTGAGGGGGGAGGCCGTGGTGCCGGCGAAGCGGGAAACGGAGCGATACCTCACGTTGAACGAGTGCGCGCGGCGGCTGGGGGTGAGCGCGTGCTCGCTGTGGCGGTGGGGCGTGCCCGGACACTCGCTGGGAGGCCGGCGGAAGTTCCGGATGTCGGAGATCGAGGCGTACCTGGAGAGCGAGGAGTTTCGCAAGCGGGCGGCGGAGGTGCGCGAGGAGGAGCGGGAGAAGCGGTCCGCCTCCGCAGAGCTACGGCGTGACGCCGCCCCGGGGCGGCGGGCGGTGGGCGGTGGGCAGTACCCCTCACCCCGGCCCTCTCCCCGCGGGCGAGAGGGAGGACCCACCCCGGCCTTCGGCCACCCCTCCGGTGGAGGGGAGCGGGAGTGGGCTGGGACAGTGAACAGTGGTCAGTGAACGGTGAACAGT